>JAGBDL010000081.1 GCA_017937505.1 Clostridia bacterium
CCTGCGCGAGGCGATCGACGCGGCGATCCTGCTGATGGACAACCCGGACGCGAGCCTCGCGGAGATCATGAAGGTGCTGCCCGCGCCGGATTTCCCGACCGGCGGCTGCCTGATTGACAACGAGGAGATTACGCGCGCGTACGAGACGGGCCGCGGCAAGCTGACCCTGCGCGCGAAGGTGCACATCGAGGAAGGCACGGCGGGCAGAAAGCTCATCGTCATCACCGAGGTGCCGTATCAGGTGCCCAAGGCCGCGATGCTCGAGAAGATCCTTCGGCTCAGCGAGGAGAGAAAGGCGCAGCTCGGCGGTATCTACGACATCCGCGACGAGTCCGACCGCACGGGCCTGCGCGCGGTTATCGAGCTGAAGCGCGACGTCGATCCGATGCAGGTGCTCTCCGTGCTCTACAAGTACTCCGATCTGCAGATCACCTTCGGCGTGAACATGGTCGCCATCGCGGAGGGACGCCCGGTGCAGATGGGCGTGAAGGCGATGCTTTCCTATTATATTGACCACCAGAAGCGCGTCATCACCCGCCGCACGAAGTACGAGCTGGAGCAGGCGCGCGCCCGGGAGCACATTCTCGCCGGCCTCATGGTGGCGGTCAATCACCTCGACGAGGTGATCGCGCTCATCCGCGCGAGCAAGAACCCAAAGGAGGCCAAGGAGCAGCTCCAGAACCGCTTCGGCCTGACCGATATTCAGGCGCAGGCGATCCTCGACATGCGCCTGCAGCGCCTGACCGGCCTGGAAATCGAGGCGCTGCGCAGGGAGTACGAGGCGATCCTCAAAACGATCAGCCGCCTTGAGGGCATCCTCAAGAGCGAGAAGAAGCTCATCGGCGTCATCCGCGCGGAGATGAGCGAAATCCGCGAGAAATTTGGCGACGACCGGCGTACGCAGCTCATCGAGGACGACAGCGCTAAGCTGCCGGTGGTGGAGAGCAAGCCGGTTGCGGAGGACACGGCCATCCTGCGCCTGCGGGACGGCCAACTTCGCCGCATGAGCCCGCGCATGGTGGATAAGTTCCTCCAGCAGCCGGGCATGAGCGGCGAGGTCGTGCAGACGATCCAGACGGCGACGGACGAATCGCTGTATATCTTCACGAATCTGGGCAACTGCTTCATGCTGGACGTATCGAAGATTCCGGAGACGATGCGCCTCAAGGAGCGCGGCAGCCTGCTGACCGGCCTGATTGCGGGCCTTTCGGACGGCGAAACCGCGGTGAACATGCTCTGCGCCAGGAGCGAGGAGATGGGCAAGTTCGGCGAGCTGCTCTTTGTGACCAGGCGCGGCCAGGTGAAGCGCACGGCGGCCGGCGAGTACGGCATCCGCCGCAGCCGCTTCAGCGCGATTGCGCTCAAGGGCGACGATCAGGTCGTCGCGGTGACGACGGTTCAGGAGGGCGACAAGGGCGATCTGCTGCTTGCGACAAGGCAGGGCATGGCGGTGCGCTTCAAGCTCAGCGAGATTCCGACGACGGGCCGCGCGACGGCCGGCGTGCGGGGCATTGACGTGGGCGAGGGCGACGAGGTCGGCTGGATGCTGATGCCGGCGGCGGGCGACATGCTGCTGCTCATCAGCGACCGCGGCTACGGCAAGCGCATGATGGCGGACGACGTGGACCGCCAGAAACGCGCAGGCAAGGGACAGAAGCTCCTGCCGATGACCCGGACCGGCGAGACCGGCACCTGTCTGGCGGGCCTGCTCGACGTGACGCACGCGCTTGCCGTCTCCTTCACCCAGAAGGGCGGCCATGTGACGGCCATGAACGCCTCCGAGATCGGCGTGGAGCGCCGCGCGGGCAAGGGACAGCTGCTGGTCAGCGTGCTGCTGGACGACGTGGTGACGGATGCAGCGCTGGCGTGAGCGCTGCGATGGAAAGCGCCGTTTCATCTTTTTTCCTGTGATAACGAGAGACGTTGTCAAAGCAAGCTAAGGATTATATAACAAAAGCGCGAAGAGCAAGAGGCTGCTCCCGCGCTTTTGTCGTCTCAAGGGAGGAAATGAAATGGGCGTATATGGCTACATCCGTGTGTCGTCGACGGATCAGAACGAGGACAGGCAGATGGTCGCGCTGCGCGGCGTGCCGGTTCCGCCAAACCGGATCTACATGGACAAACAGTCGGGCAAGGATTTTGAGCGGCCGCAGTACAAGCGGCTGCTGCGGCGGTTGAAGGCGGGCGATCTGCTCTATGTCATGAGCATCGACCGGCTGGGGCGCAATTACGAGGAGATTCAGAACCAGTGGCGCAGGCTCACCAAGGAGATCGGCGTGGACATCTGCGTGCTGGACATGCCGCTGCTGGATACGCGGCAGGGAAAGGATCTGATGGGCACGTTCATCGCGGACATAGTGCTGCAAATCCTCTCGTTTGTCGCGCAGAGCGAGCGGGAGAACATCCGCAAGCGGCAGCGGCAGGGGATTGACGCGGCGAAGCAGAGGGGCGTGCAGTTTGGCCGGCCGAAGAAGCCGCTGCCGGAGAACTTTGACGAGGTGCGCCTGCGATGGGAGCGTGGAGAGATCACCGGCACGGCAGCCGCACGGGAATGCAGCCTGTCCATGACGACGTTCCGGCGCAGAGCGGAAATGGCAAAAAAAATTCAGGCCCAGGCCTGACAGAGGATCCGCTTCCAGAAAGTGTACATTTCGGAAAATCCATACACTTGTTCTAACGCCTGTAATTCTAGCATATTATTCTTTGCAAGTCAATAGAACAATGAATTTTTTTCAAAAACAGTTAACAAACTGTCTTCGTTTTGTCTGAATCTGTGAGCTAACCAAAAGGTACACTTTTGTAGTCACGCGAACAGCAACGCAGGGTGCGAGGTCAGAGGTGGAGGCGTTGATGAAGTTTGACAAGCCGGAAATGCACTATATCCGGTGTGAGGGCGAGCTGACCGGCGAGGAGATGCTTCAGCTTTCGGATGAAGAGCTGGAGGAATATCTCAAACGGATCGGCTATGAACAAGCGAAAAAGCGGTATCGGATTCATCCGGATTTCGCGCTGCGCGAGATCGCGGGCGAGTACGCGATCGTCCCGCTCGGGGAGACGCAGTTCTTCGCCAACGCGATGATGACGCCGAACAGGACGGCGGCGTTCCTCTGGCAGGCGTTTTCGGAGCCGAGCACCGAGGAGGACGTCGTGATGCGTGCGCTGGAACGGTTTGACGGCGCGGAAGCGGATATTCGCAGAGACGTCGAGATGTTTATGAAGGAAACGATGAAGAGACAAGCTCTCGTGGAGGTTGATTGATATGAAGGAAATGTGGGAAAGGCCGAGAATTGCGGTGCAGGTCTTTGTGCCTGGAGAATATGCAGCAAGTGTTTGCTATGGCTTACCGTGTTCTGTATATGAAACTGGTAATTCAGTGCGAGGACATAAGAATGATAAAGATAGCGCTGCATTCAATATTGAGTTTAATGGTACGCAATACTCTAAGAATGATCTCTGGGGAGACTGGTTGAATGGTTCTTTAAAAGGAACTAGGACTGAAAAAGATAAAAACAACGATGGTTATTATAATGATCATTCTGGAAGTTGCATGAGTGAGACGAATAATTATGTCTCAGTGGCAGATGATAATACTATAGATATTTTCGAAATGAGCAGCGATCAAGGCCATTTGCCTGGTGTGATCACCAAGTCGGTCGATAAAACTGGGGATGGGTATGGTGCCGGGGATCTTTTTGCTTGGGTAACGTATAATGATATTAATTATTGGCTTCATTGGGCGATAGCAACGGTTCTTGATGAGAACCATGCAAATCATTCCTAAGCTTTCCAGCCAAAAAGAGGCTATAAAGAATCGGAGCAATCCGGTTCTTTTTTGACGGAGGGAAAATGGAATTCGAGAAAACGACGCCGGAGTGCCAGCTTCTGGCACGTGCCGCGCAAAAGAGAAGGCCAGCCAGCGGTACGTTGGAGATTTCTCCTCTCTGCAACCTGAACTGCGATATGTGCTATGTGCGCCTGACCCCGGCGGAGCTGGCGGCGCAGGGGCGGCTGCGCACGGTGGAGGAATGGCTTTCGCTCGCGGAGCAGATGGAGCGCGCTGGCGTGCTGTTCCTGCTGCTGACGGGCGGCGAGCCGCTGCTCTATCCAGGTTTCCGGCAGCTGTACGCCAGGCTCAAGCGGATGGGCTTCATCCTTGCCGTGAATACCAACGGCACGATGATTGACGAGGATTGGGTGGATTTCTTCGCCGCCCAAAAGCCGCGCTGCGTGAATATCACGCTCTACGGCGCGGACAGATCGGCCTATGAACGGCTGTGCCATGCGCCGGACGGCTTTGACCGGACGATGCGCGGCATTCGACTGCTGCGCGAGCAGGGAATCGACGTGCGCGTCGGCGCAAGCGTGACAAGGGAGAACCGCGCTGACGTCGGCAGAATTGCGGAAATCGCCCGGGAATGCGGCGCGGCACTGAATGTCGATCCCTACATGACGCCTGCCGTGCGGGAGCGCACGAGACCATTTGGGGAACAGGCACGCCTCGCCCCGGAGGAAGCCGCGTGCGTTCGCGTGGAGAGCATGCGGCGGGAGCTGGGAGAAACGCGGTTTCGTCTGTGTGCGGATGCCATTGTGCATGCTGTGAAGCAGGACATGCTGCCCAAGTCGGAGGACATGAGCTGCCAGGCGGGACGATGCAGCTTCGCGGTGAACTGGCAGGGCCAGATGCGCCCGTGCGTCATGCTGGAGCAGCCCAGCATGCCCGTGTTTGACGTGGGCTTTGAGGAGGCCTGGCGCGCCGTCTCCCGCGGCGTGGAGGCCATACGCATCAGCCCGAAATGCGCCTCGTGCGCCCTGCGGCCACTCTGCCATACCTGCGCGGCCAGCGCATACTGGGAGACCGGAGATTGCGGCGGCGTGCCGGAATACCTCTGCCGCTATGCGGAGGAAACCGCAAGTCTGCTGGAAAAGTGAAAAGAACCCTGACGCAGGCCGGAACGCAAGATGTTCCGGTCTTTTCGTTTTGGCCGGCTGACCCGGCAAAAGAAGAGCGCGCGTTTGACGCAGTTTTCGGATAGAATGAAGGAAACATAAGCGCAAGCGAAAGTCTGGATGCCCTGCCGTCGGACTGACCCACCCAATTAAGGCGGAAATGTGAAACTTTGCTTTCCGTGGAAGAAAATGGGCGCTCGCTTCGTCTAATGGGTGAGACCGGATCAAAGCGTTCTAAACATCGCCTGCAGCACATATACAATGTGCGAAGGAAAAAGGTGGAGGCGATGCAGGAATGATCAAAAAGCGCCTCGATTCGCGGACTGTCAGGCGGGTGCTGCCCGTGGCGGCGCTCCTGGCTGTGTGCATGGCCTATGCGTCCATGCGGGGCGCGCCTGCGCTGATGGCCGCGGTTGCGACGCGCGAGCTTCCGGTGTACAACGTGGATACAGAGGAAAAAGTGCTCGCCATCAGCTTTGACGCTGCATGGGGACGCGCAAATACAGAGGAACTCATGAATATCCTGGACCGCTACGACGTGAAGACCACGTTCTTTCTCGTCGGGTTCTGGGCGGAAAAGTACCCGGACCTGGTGCAGGAGCTCGTGAGCCGGGGGCATGAGATCGGCAATCACTCCGCAACGCATCCGCACATGGCTCAGCTCTCCGCCGCGCAGATCCGCGAGGAGCTGAGAAAGTGCTCGGACCTCGTCAAATCCATCACCGGCAAACCCACGACGCTGTTTCGTCCGCCGTACGGCGAGTACAACGACACCGTGGTGAAGGTCAGCCGGGAGGAGGGCTACGAGTGCGTGCAGTGGAACGTCGACTCGCTCGACTGGAAGAATCTGGGCACGGAGAACATGGTGAAGCAGTGCACAAAATCGGTAAATTCCGGCGACATCGTGCTCTTCCACAACGACTCCAAATATATCCTGGAGGCGCTGCCGCGGATTCTTGAATATTACACGCAGGCGGGATACAAGATAATTCCAGTATCGCAGCTGCTGCTTCAGGGCGAGACGTGGATTGACCATGCGGGTCAGCAGCATCTGTGTACGCCGACACCCGCGCCGCAGCCCGAAGGGGCCGCAGCACCGACAGCATAAAAGCGAAACGCGAACATGAAATAAGGAGGACGTACAATGGAAAACGTCATTAACACACTGCACCTGAGCGGCAAGGTCATCGGCACGCCCGTTGTAGGGCATGAGGCCTTTGGCGAGAAGTTCTATTATCTGACGCTGGGCGTCCCGCGTCTCTCCGGCGCGATGGATCATCTGCCGATCACGCTGTCCGAGCGCCTGCTGGACGGCGCGATGCTGAAGGACGGCGACCCTCTGGCCATCGAGGGCCAGGTGCGCTCCTACAACAAGATCATCGAGGGCGCGGGCCGGCTGCTCATCACGGCGTTTGCCCAGCGCATCGTGCAGCCCGACGAGCGCGAAAACCCCAATCAGATTCAGCTCACCGGCACGCTGTGCAAGGCGCCGGCCTATCGCACCACGCCGTTTGGCCGCGAGATTGCGGACATGATGCTCGCCGTCAACCGCGCGTACGGCAAGAGCGACTATATCCCGTGCATCACCTGGGGCCGCAGCGCGCGCTTTGCGGCAAAGCTCTCCGTTGGCGACAAGATTCAGCTGACCGGCCGCCTGCAGTCCCGCGCGTATCAGAAGCAGATGCCCGACGGCACGGTCGTGGAAAAGACGGCGTATGAGGTCTCCGTGGGCCATCTGGAGCTGCTCAGCGAGGAGCCGGTCGTGGCGGCGGAGCAGACGGTGCGCGGCATGGGCGAATTTCGCAGCAACGCAGCCCTCCCCCAGTGAGATGCAGACGGACGAAAAAGAATTGGATACCTGATACAAAAAGGCGGACGAGATGAAAGCCCGCCTTTTTTTCCTGCTCGGTTTGTGCTATAATGAAAAAACCGAAGAACATGTGGAGGTACATATGCTGGACGAACGCATCAGGAATGAACAGGTCGACGATCTTGCCGAGGCGATGCTGGCGATTCAGAATCGCGAGGAGGCGTACCTGTTCTTCGAGGATATCTTTACGATCAAGGAGCTTCAGGCCGTCGCCCAGCGCCTGGCTGTGGCGCGCATGCTCAGGCGGAAGGTGACCTATCAGGAGATCGCCGAGAAGACCGGCGCCAGCACGGCGACGATCAGCCGCGTCAACCGCAGCCTCACCTACGGCGCGGGCGGCTATCAGCTGGTGCTCGGGCGCATGCCGCAGGATGAAGACGCGGATTGAGGATTCGGCCATGAATTTAAGCGATCTGAACAGAGAACAGCGGCTCGCGGCGGAAACGCTCGAAGGGCCGCTTTTGGTGCTTGCAGGCGCAGGCTCCGGCAAGACGCGCGCGCTGACCTACCGCGTGGCGAACCTCATCGATCATGGCGTGCCGCCGTGGTCGATCATGGCCATCACCTTTACCAACAAGGCCGCCGCGGAGATGCGCGAGCGCATCGAGAAGCTGGTCGGCCCGTCCGCCGCGGACGTGTGGGTCTCCACGTTCCACGCCGGCTGCGCCAAAATATTGCGCCGAGACATCGAGAAGCTGGGCTATACGCGCTCGTTTACGATCTACGACGATGACGACCAGATGAGCGCGCTCAAGGAGATTTTGAAGCGCCTGAACATCGACGAGAAGTTCCTCCCGCCGCGCGAGATCAAGAGCAAGATCTCCGATGCGAAAAACAAGCTGCTCGGCCCGCAGGAGTGGTTCGCCCAGTCCGACCGGGACTACCGCTGCCAGATGGTGCAGGACGTGTATGCGGCCTACGAGGAGAAGCTGAAAAGCTCCAACGCGCTCGACTTTGACGACCTGATCGTCAAGACATTGGAGCTGTTCGCCGCGCATCCGCCTGTGCTGGAGGCGTATCAGCGCAAGCTGCGCTACATCCACGTGGACGAGTATCAGGACACCAACTACGCGCAGTATATGCTTGTGCGCCTGCTGGCGCAGCAAAGCCGCAACCTCTGCGTCGTCGGCGACGACGACCAGTCGATCTACGGCTGGCGCGGCGCGGATATCCGCAACATCCTGGACTTTGAAAAGGACTTTCCCGACGCGAAGGTAATCAAGCTCGAGCAGAACTACCGCTCGACGGCCAACATCCTGGATGCGGCCAATCAGGTGATCGCGCTCAACGAGAACCGCAAGGACAAGGCGCTGTGGACCCAGGAGGGCCCGGGCGAGATGATCCGGCTCTACCGCGCGGGCGACGAGCGAGAGGAGGCCGCCTGGGTCTGCCAGCAGATTCGCGCGCTGCAGATGCAGGGCGAGGACTATGCCCGCAGCGCCGTGCTCTACCGCACGAACGCGCAGTCCCGTGTCATTGAAGAAGCGTTCGTGCAGAGCGGCATCAAGTACCGCATGTACGGCGGATTGCGGTTCTACGACCGCAAGGAGGTCAAGGACATCCTGGCCTATCTGCGCGTGATGGTCAACCCGTCGGACGACATCTCTGTGCGCCGCATCATCAACGTGCCCAAGCGCTCCATCGGCGATACGACGGTGACGGAGCTTGCGCGCTACGCCGCCGAGCAGGAGATGCCGCTGCTGACCGCCTGCATGGACATCCCGGAGAGCATCGGCGCGCGCGGGCGAAAGAGCGTGGAGAAGTTCAGCGAGCTGATGATGGGCCTGACGATGATGGCGGAGACCATGAAGCTGACCGAGCTGGTGCAGTACGTCATCGACACGACGGGCCTGGAAAGCCAGTATACCAAGGAAGATAACGATGAGAACCGCAGCCGCGTGGAGAATATCCGCGAGTTTGTCGGCGCGGTGCAGGAGTTTGAGGAGAAGGCGGACAACCCCACGCTGGCGGAATACCTGGAAAACGTCGCGCTGGTGTCCGATCTGGACGCGATGGACGAGGACGGCGGCGCCGTGACGATGATGACGCTGCACAGCGCCAAGGGCCTCGAGTTCCCGAATGTGTTCATGGTGGGCATGGAGGAAAACCTCTTCCCGTCCATGCGCAGCAAGGACGACCAGCAGCGCATGGAGGAGGAGCGCAGGCTCTGCTACGTCGGCATCACGCGCGCGCGGGAGCGGTTGTACCTGTCGCATGCCTCCCGCCGCATGCTCTACAACCAGATGCAGTTCAATGATCGTTCCCGGTTTATCGACGACATTCCGGCGCGCGTGCTGGAGGACGTCTCCGAGCGCCGGGAGCCGTTCGGCACGCCGGTGGGCGAACGCCGGGAAAACGGCGGCTGGCAGAGCGGACAGTGGCGTCAGCCGGCGTGGAGCAGGGGCAGCACATTTGCCTCCGGCGCGCAGCAGGGCGGACAGGGCGACTGGAAGCCGAAGACGGCGTACCAGACCGCCGTGCCTTCGGGCCCAAAGCAGAGCTATCTCGCCTGGAGCCGCGGCTCCGGCGCGGGCATGGGCCATACCGAGCGCGTGGGCGACGCAAGCGTCTCCGGCGTGCAGCGCGGCATGGCGCAGCAAGAGCAGAAGGTCGTGCGCTCGAGCGCGCATGAGGCGGCCGCACCGTCGATCTTTGCGGCGGGCGACCGCGTGCTGCACAGGAAATTCGGCAAGGGCGCGGTCATCCGCGTCAGCGGAAGCGGCTCGGACGCGAGGATCATGATTAGATTTGACGATACGCGCGTGGGCGTGAAGGAATTCGCGCTGTCCATCGCGCCGATCATCAAGACGGAGGGATAACGGATGAACGAGAGGCAGCGCATGCAGGAGCTGACCCAGAAGCTCAACGCGGCGTCCAAAGCCTACTACGACGGCAACGACGCGATCATGTCCGACGACGAGTGGGACGCGATGTACGCCGAGCTGAGAAAGCTGGAGGCGCAGACCGGCGAGCGGCTGGCGGATTCCCCGACCCGGCGCGTGGGCGGCGAGGTGATGGAGGGCTTTTTGCCGCACCGTCACATCGCGCGGCTGTGGAGCATGGACAAGGCGCAGAGCGAGGAAGAGATTCTTGCCTGGGCGCAGCGCTGCGAAAGGCTGACCCGCGAGGCCGGCGGTCTGCCGGAAAACCGCTACTGCGTGGAATACAAGCTCGACGGCCTGACGCTCAACCTCACCTACGACGGCGGACGTCTCGTGCAGGCGGCCACGCGCGGCAACGGCGAGGTGGGCGAGGGGATCCTGCCGCAGGCGCAGACCATCCGCTGCATTCCGCACGAGATCCCGTTCAAGGGCCGCATGGAGGTGCAGGGCGAGTGCATCATGCGTCTTTCCGCGCTGGAAAAATACAACGAGACGGCGGACGAGCCGCTCAAGAACGCGCGAAACGCCGCCGCAGGCGCGCTGCGCAACCTCGATCCGAAGGTGACGGCGAGCAGAAATCTCAGCGCGCTGTTTTACCAGGTGGGCTACATCGAGGGCAGAAGCTTTGAAACTCAGGAGGAGATGCTCGATTTCCTTCGGGAAAACGGCCTGCCCGTCAGTCCGTATACCGGCTATGCCGCGACCATTGAGGAAGCCATGGCGCTGGTGCACGGGGTCGAGGCGGAGCGCGATTCGCTCGACTTTCTCATCGACGGCGCGACGATCAAGCTGACCGACATGCGCACGCGCGAGGTGCTGGGTACGACGGACAAGTTCCCGCGCTGGTCGATCGCGTTCAAGTTTCCCGCGCAGGAGACGGTGACGAAGCTCCTGAACGTCTCCTGGGAGCTGGGCCGCACGGGCAAGCTCACGCCGCTGGCACACCTTGAGCCGGTGGACATCTGCGGCGTGACGGTCAGGCGCGCGACGTTGAACAACTACGGCGACATCTGCCGCAAGCGCGTGCGCGTGGGCAGCGATGTTTGGGTGCGCCGCTCCAACGACGTGATCCCGGAGATCATGGGCGTCGTGTGGGAGGGAGAGGGCGACGCGCCGGAAACCGACATCCTGCCCCCGACGGTCTGCCCGGCGTGCGGCGGGCCGCTGACGCAGCGCGGCGCGCATATCTTCTGCCTGAACCGGCAGTCCTGCCGCCCGCAGGCCATCGCGCGCATGGCGCACTTCGCGTCCCGGCAGGGCATGGACATCGAGGCGTTCAGCGAAAAGACGGCGGAGCTGTTTTACGACAACCTCGGCGTGCGCTCTGCGGCTGATCTGTATACGCTGGATAAAGCGAGCATGGTTGTGCTCAAGGGCTTTGGCGAGAAGAAGGCGGACAAGCTGCTTGCCGAGCTGGAAAAGAGCAAGGACTGCGAGCTGGACGCGTTCCTGTTTGCCATCGGCATTCCGAACATCGGCAAGAAGACCGCGCGCGATCTGATGGAGCACTTTGGCTCGCTGGACAGCCTGATGCAGTCGGACGAGGACGAATTGACCGCGCTGGACGATGTGGGCGGCATCGTGGCCGCCTCGATCACGGAGTTCTTTGCGGATGAGGAAAACCAGGCGTTTGTGCGCAGGCTGCTTGCGTGCGGGGTGAAGCCGCAGATCCATCAGGAGGAAGCGGCGGGCGAGCTCTTTGCCGGCATGACGTTCGTGCTGACCGGCACGCTGCCGACGCTTACGCGCGCGCAGGCGGAGGAAATGATCCGAAAAAACGGCGGCAAGGCGACGGGCAGCGTCTCCAAAAAGACCAGCGTCGTGCTGGCCGGCGAGAGCGCGGGCAGCAAGCTGGAGAAGGCGCAGAAGCTCGGCGTGCGCATCATGGACGAGGCGGAGTTCCTGGCGGCGATTGAAAACGGGGAAATGCGCAAATCCTGACGTTTGGGACTTTCCAATTCTCATCTTCGGTGCTATAATAAAATGATCGATTGGCCGAGTTTTACCAAAGGAGCGTGACTGCGGTGAAAAGCATGACCGGCTATGGCCGATGCCACATTGAAGAGGATGGGCGCGAGATGACCGTGGAGGTCAAGAGCGTCAATCATCGCTTTCTGGATATTTCCTACAGGCTGTCCCGCACGCTGTCATTCCTGGACGACGCGGTGCGCAAGGGCGTGAGCGCGCGGCTTGCCCGCGGTCATGTGGATGTGTTTGTCAGCTACGCGAACCACCGTCAGGATGCCAGGCAGGTTTGCGTGGATACCGCACTGGCCAGGGCGTACCACCAGGCGCTCGGCGAGCTGGCTGCCGCCGTGGGCAAGGAGCCGGAGATCCCGCTGGAGGACTACACCCGCCTGCCGGACGTGCTGACTGTGCAGGAGAAGGAGGAGGATCAGCAGGCGGTGCGGGCGCTGTTCGAGCGCGCGCTAAACGGCGCGCTGGACGGGCTGATTTGCATGCGCGAGCAGGAGGGCGAGCGCATGTGCGCCGATATCCTCGAGAAGATCGGCAACATCGAGCGCCTCCGCGACGGCATTGCCGAGCGCGCGCCGCTGGTCGTGTGCGAATACCGGGACAAGCTGACCCAGCGCATTGCCGCACTGACGGAGGGCGAAATCGACGAGGCGAGGCTGCTGACCGAGGTGGCGATCTTCGCCGACCGCGCGGCGATCGACGAGGAGCTGGTGCGCCTGAAGAGCCATGCTGCGGCGATCCGCGAGACGGCGGCGCTGGCCGAGCCGGTGGGCCGCAAGCTTGACTTCCTGGTGCAGGAGCTCAACCGCGAGGTGAACACCATCGGCTCCAAGGCGTCCGACACCGCAATCGCGCAGGCCGTCGTCTCCGCCAAGGGCGAGATCGAGAAGCTGCGCGAGCAGGTGCAGAACGTCGAATAACCGGCGCAGCGCATTGGAGGAACAAGGTGGATATCAAACTGATCAACGTCGGCTACGGCAACTTCATTTCGTCCAGCCGCATCATCGCGATCATCGGCCCGGATTCCGCGCCGGTCAAGCGCATCATTCAGGAGGCCAAGGAGGAGCGCCGCCTGATCGACGCGACATACGGCCGCCGCACCCGCGCCGTGATCATTTCCGACAGCGACCATGTGATTCTCTCGGCGGTGCAGCCGGAGACCATCGCCCATCGCTTCGACGTGAAGGACAACACCACGATTGTGGAGGAGGAAGAACCCTGATGCAGCAGCAAAAGAAGGGTACGCTGTTCGTCTTCTCCGGCCCGTCCGGCGTGGGCAAGGGCACGCTGAACGCCAGGCTGTTTGCCGAGTTCGGCGATCAGATCGCGTTTTCCGTGTCCGCCACCACGCGCGCGCCGCGCGAGGGCGAGATCGATGGAAAGCACTACTTTTTCATCAGCAGGCAGGAATTTGAAAACCGCATCGCGAATAATGACTTTCTTGAGTATGCGCAGTTTGCCGGCAATTGCTACGGCACACCGAAATCCTATGTTCTGAGCCTGCTGGAGCAGGGCAAAAACGTCCTGCTGGAGATCGAGGTGCAGGGCGCGATGCAGGTGATGGAGCGCATGCCTGAATGCGTGAGCATCTTCGTGCTGCCGCCGAGCTTTGAGGAGCTGGAGCGCCGCCTGCGCGGCCGCGGCACCGAGAGCGAGGAAAAGGTGCGCGCGCGCCTTGAAACCGCGCGCGGCGAGATCGCCTATGCGCCCAAATATCAGTATCAGATCGTCAACGGAGAAGACGTCGACGCCGCTTATCATCAGCTGCGCGACATCTATCTGAAGGAGACGCAGCAGCGCTGAGCTGACCCCATCGTTTGCCATGCCGCAGGACGCAGGGTTCACCCAAGAGCGTGGAGCCTGCCGGGCCCTGCCGGCTTTGTGAGGAATCAAGAGGAGGAACCTGTTTATGTCCATGACCAATCCCACCATCCTGCAGCTTCTGGAGAAGGCGGACTGCCGCTATACGCTCGTCGTCGAGGTGTCCAAGCGCGCCCGCCAGCTGGTGGACGGCATTCCGCCGCTCATCGACGCCAAGGACAAGGAGAACATGCCCGTCTCCATCGCGATTGACGAGGTCAACCGCGGCCTGATCACCTATGAGCGCTCCGCTGAAAGCGATGTCCGTTAACCCGCAATCCAAAAAGTGCGTTGTCCTCGGCGTGACCGGGGGCATCGCTGCATATAAGGCATGCGAAATTCTGCGTCTGCTGCAGAAGCAGGGCATCGACGTGTTTGTGGTGATGACGAAGAACGCATGCCAGTTCGTGACGCCGCTGACGTTTGAGACGCTCTCCGGGCATCCGGTGGCGGTGGATACGTTTGCGCGCCCGGCTACCTGGGAGGTTGAGCATATCGCGCTGGCCAAGCGGGCGGATCTCTTCCTGATCGCCCCGGCAACGGCGAATATCATCGGCAAGATGGCGTGCGGCATCGCGGACGATATGCTCTCCACAACCGTCATGGCGACCCGGGCGCCGGTCATGATCGCCCCGGCGATGAACACCGGTATGTGGGAGAACCCCGCGACGCAGCAGAACATCGCGACGCTCGTTTCGCGCGGCGTGCATGTCGTCACCCCGGCGACGGGCCATCTGGCCTGCGGGGACAGCGGCGCGGGTAAGCTTGAGGACGTCGCCGTGATTGCACAGCGCGCGCTGGATGTTCTGCGTGCAAAGCGTGATATGGAGGGCCTGCGCGTCATGGTGACGGCCGGCCCGACGAGGGAGGCGCTCGATCCCGTCCGCTACATCTCCAACCGTTCCTCCGGCAAAATGGGCTACGCCATCGCGCGCGCGGCCCAGCGGCGCGGCGCACAGGTGACGCTGCTCACCGGGCCGGTGTCCATCGAACCGCCGCAGGGCGTGCAGATCGTGCCGTTCATGACGACGCAGGAGCTGCTTGATCGGGCGCTTGCATGTGCGCAGGAGCAGGACGTCATCATCCAGTCCGCCGCGCCGGCGGACTACCGCGCCAGGGAAATCGCGCCCCAGAAGATCAAGAAGCAGGGCGGCGAGGATATGACGATCGAGCTGGTGGAAAACCCGGACGTTGCGGCGACGCTTGGAAGGGCCAAGCGCGGCGATCAGACGTTCGTCGGCTTTGCCGCGGAGACGAACGACGTGCTTGCGCACGCCAGGGGCAAGCTGATCAAAAAGAACCTGGACATGATCGTGGCCAACGACGTGACCACGCCGGGCGCGGGCTTTGACGTGAACACCAACATCGTGACCCTGATCACGCGGGATGGATCGGAGGCCCTGCCGCTGCTGAGCAAGGACGAGGTCGCCGTCCGGATCCTTGACGCTGTGCTCGCGCTTCGCGCATAATGCGCAGACAATTGCATCATCCGCCGCTTTCTGCGTGAAGGCGGCGCTTTTTTTCCCCAATTCGTGCATTTTGAAAGCATCAATCTTGACGATATGGAGTTTTGTGCATATAATGAAGTATTGAATTCTGGGTTTTCTTAACCCTGCGCGGGAGGAGGCGAAATCCATGGCGAGAAGAAGCGAACGATCGCTTGTCTTCCTGCTGATCAGTTTCGCCTTTGTCTGCCTGCTGCTGAGCGGCGGCTCGCGGCTGATCGGAGCGCAGGGCGGGAAAGAATCCATGCCGCAGCAGGGGGATTCCCTGGTGCAAGCGGCGTTTGTCAGCGCGCCCGCGCCGAAGGCGGAGACGGGCACGGCGCATCCGCGCGAGCACAGCGTGCAGCGCCGCGCATCCGCGCCCGCGCCGGAAAACCTGATCCTGAATACCCTCGCGGTGTGTGACGCAAACGGCAATGTGCTCGAAGGCCAGTCCTATCTGCGCGCGGTATATCAGGCGTTTGCTCTGGGAGACGGATTTGTATGACGGGCGCAACGGCCTCATGCAGAACCGATCAAACAAGATAAAGAGAGGAAAATCACTATGGCGAAAAAGAATGCAAAGCCGAAGAACCCGCGTACCCGCGCGATCGTTTCGCTGGTGGCCATCCTGGTGGTCGTCGCTGTCTGCGGATATGTGGCGCTGTTTGGCATTGGCAAGGGCACGATGGTCAACTATCTCAAGCCCTGGGGCGAGGCAATCTCCCTGGGCCTGGATCTGCGCGGCGGCGTGTACACCGTCTATGCGGCGGAGAACGATGGCTCCGAGGAGTTTGAGACGAAGATGAGCTCCACCGTGTCCATCCTCACCAGCCGTCTGACCCGCCAGGGCTTCACCGAGGCGACCGTGACCCGCCAGGGCGCGGACCGCATCCGTGTGGAGATTCCGAACGTCTCCGATCCCAACGAGATTCTGCGCATCATCGGCACCCCGGCGCAGCTGTACTTCGTGGACGAGAACGGCGAAAACATCCTGGAAGGCGCGATGATCAAGAACGCGCAGGCCGCTCAGGACGAGAACGGCCTGCCGTGCGTCGCCTTTGAGCTCAACGACGAGGGCGCGAAGCGCTTTGCCGAAGCGACGGCCGCCAACATCGGCAAGACCATCTCCATCACGCTGGACGGCGAAACCATCTCCGCGCCGACCGTCAACAGCGTGATCACCGGCGGCAAGGGCCAGATCACCGGCAACTTCACCGCCGATGAGGCCAAGAACCTGGCGACCCTCATCCTGTCCGGCGCGCTGCCGCTGAACCTGACCCAGCTGGAGGTCAGCGCGATCTCCGCGACCCTGGGCGTCGAAGCGCTTGACAAGGCGATTCTGGCCGGTGCGATCGGCGTGGCGCTGGTCATGCTGTTCATGCTGCTGCGCTACCGCCTGTGCGGCCTGGTGGCCGACATCGCGCTCACCATCTATGTGATGATCGTCGTGCTGCTTCTGGCGCTCACCGGCGCGCAGCTGACCCTGCCGGGCGTTGCGGGCATCATCCTGGGCATCGGCATGGCCGTCGACGCGAACGTCGTCATCTTTGAGCGCATCCGCGAGGAGATGTCCGTGGGCCGTCCGCTGGCCTCCTCCATCAAGATGGGCTTCTCCCACGCGCTGTCCGCGATCATTGACGCGAACGTCACCACCGTCATCGCCGCCGTCGTGCTGTATGCCTTTGGCACCGGCTCCATCCGCGGCTTTGCGCTGACGCTGGGCATCAGCGTGATTACGTCCATGTTCACCGCCATCTTCATCACCCACAAGCTGCTGGACATCTTTGCCGATTTCGGCATCAAGAACCAGAAGCTCTACGTGCGCTAAGGCAAGGAGGGAAATGTCATGAAATTTGAAGTGAAGAATCGCCTCAAGCCCTGCGCGGCCCTCTCCATTGTGATCATGCTGATCGCGCTGGTCATGTCCATGATGGGCATGGGCATGAACCTGGGTATCGACTTCACCGGCGGTACCCTGATGACCTATGACATGAACGTCAAGACGTTTGACACCGCCGACATCTCTGCGGCGCTGGCTGAGTGCGGCGTGACCGACGCGCAGATCGCCGTGACCGGCGAAGACAAGGATCAGGTGCAGATCCGCATCAAGGATGTGGAGAACACCGATGACCTGCGCGCCGCGCTGGAAGAAAAGCTGTCTGCCAGCTATCCGGACATCGAGTATGTGGACATCACCCGCGTCGGTGCGGTGGTCGGCAGCGAGCTGATCAGCAACGCCATCAAGAGCCTGACCCTGGCGGCTGTGCTCATGCTGGTGTACATCGCGTTCCGCTTTGACCTGTACTCCGGCATCGCCGCCATCATCGGCCTTTTGCACGACGTGGCGATCATGCTGTCCTTCGTCGTGATCCTGCGCAGCTTCATCCGCGTGGAGACCACCTTCATCGCGGCGCTGCTGACGATCGTCGGCTACTCGATCAACAACACCATTATCATCTTCGACCGCATTCGTGAGAATGCGCACAAGGCGGGCATGCGTCAGCTGCCGCGCGAGCAGATCGTGAACCTCTCCGTGAAGGAGTCCCTGCCGCGCACGCTGAACACCACCATTACCACCCTGATCACGATCGTCACCCTGTATGTGCTGGGCGTCGATTCCATCAAGCAGTTCGCTCTGCCGCTGATTATCGGTATCCTCGCGGGCACCTATTCCGCGAACCTCATCAACGGCTATGTCTGGGCGCTGCTCATGGACAAGCGCGGCAAGAAGGCGAAGGCGTAAGAGATGGATTGATCGTAAGGGCGGGCGGCTTCACCCGCCCTTACGGTCTTTGATTTGCTCCCTGTTTGGCCATGGGCATGACGGCATGCCCGCGGCCAAGCCGGGGAATTCTACAGAAGGGAGGCCGCATATGCTCAGATTCATGCCCAAGCAGGACAGGGAGCGGGAGATTCCGGAAGCGCTCCGGTCGCTCGGCGTGCCGCACCAGCTGCTTTGCCTGCTGCTGGACCGCGGCATCGATACGCCCGAGAAGATCGACAGGTATCTGCATCCGAAGATGGATGACCTGTACGATCCGATGCGCATGCAGGACATGGACAAGGCGGTTGCGGTCATCCGGGACGCGCTTGAAAAGGACGAGGAGATCGTCGTCTTCGGCGATTACGACGTGGACGGCGTGACAGCCACGGCCATTCTGCTGACCTATCTGCGCAAGCAGGGCGCGAAGGCCGGCTATTATATTCCAGACCGGCATGGCGAGGGCTACGGCCTCAACATGGCGGCGGTGGAGCAGATCGCTTCGCACGCCAGTCTGCTCATCACCGTCGACTGCGGCATTACCTGCCCAAACGAGGTGGCCCGTGCGCAGGAGCTGGGCATGCGCGTGATCGTCACCGATCATCACCAGCTTGGGCCGCAGCTGCCTGACTGCGCCGCCGTGCTCAACCCGCTGCTGGGCGATTATCCGTTCCGCCGCCTGTGCGGCGCGGGCGTGGCCTTCAAGCTTGTGCAGGCGCTGGGCGGCATGGAGGCCATCGAGCCCCTGTGGGAGCTGGCCGCGCTGGCGACGATCGCCGACATCGTGCCGCTGCTGGATGAAAACCGCGTGATCGTCTCCTTTGGCCTCAAGGCCATGGCGCATACGCAGCGACCGGGCCTGATCGCCCTGATGGAATCCGCGGGTGTGGACACAAAGAACGTGTCCGCGTCCGACGTGGCGTTCCGGATGGCACCGCGCATCAATGCGGGCGGCCGGCTGGCGCTCGCCTCCCGCGGCGTGGAGCTGCTGACGACGCGCAGGATGGAGATCGCACGGGAAATCTCCGAGGAGCTCAGTCAGGACAACACCAGGCGCCGCGAGCTGGAGCTGGAGATTTTTGCGCAGGCGGATGAGATGGCGCGCAGGGAGATCGACTTCCTCACCGAGCGCGCGATCGTCGTATGCGGCGAGGGCTGGAACCCCGGCGTGATTGGTTTGGCGGCCTCGAGGCTGGTGGAGAAGTACAAGTGGCCGGCGATTCTGCTGTCGAAGGATGGCGATGTATGCGTCGGCTCGGCACGCTCGATTCCGGGTGTGGATATTCATCGGGCGCTTGCCACCTGCCGCGACCTGTTTGTCCGCTTCGGCGGTCATGCGCAGGCGGCGGGCCTGACGATCGAGGCAAGGCATGTGGCGGAGTTCAAGCGCCGCCTGACGCAGGCAATTCTCGAGCAGTCCGAGCCGGAGGCGTTCATTCCGACGGAGGAATACGACCTCGAGCTCGAGCTGGCGGACATGACCGAGTCTCTCGTGCAGGCATTTTCCTCGATGCAGCCCACGGGCTTTGGCAATCCCGCGCCGGTGTTCTGCGTGCGCGGCGTGCATACGACCGACGTGCGGGCCATCGGCAAGGAGGGCGCGCACCTGCGCATGCGCCTTGTGAGCGGAAGCGACATGCGCAGCGCTATCGGCTTTCGCATGGGCGACCGTGCGAACTCGATGCCGGAGGTGGTGGAGGCCGTCGTGGGGCTTTCGATCAACGAGTGGCAGGACAGAAAAAGCGTGCAGTGCGAGCTGCGCCAGCTCAAGGCGTACATGCCGGCCAAGGCGTTCCTCTCGGAGTGCCAGCGCAGGGAAAACGAGATCGACGCGGCGATGCTGGGCATGCTGAGCAGACATGCGGGCGGCGCGGATGCGCGGCGAATTGAGCGCATGACGCTTGAGGAAGCGAAGAAGGTGCTCGGCGGTGAATTGCTGACCGGCTATCAGGGCACGCTCCTTTGTGTGCATACGGTATCTGCGCTCAAAATGCTCAATATCCATCTGGCGATTCTTCACGCGCAGATCGACTATGCGATGCGCACGCTGGATGATATCCGGAGCTTCAATACGCTGGTCATGGCGCCGGACTGGGACAGGCTTGACTGCCATCCCAGGGCGATTGTGGCGCTGGACGGCTTCATCAGCGACGGGGAGCGGGCACTGGCGCGGATGCGTTTCCCGGACGCCCGTTTGATCGAGGTCATGGACATGGGCGCGCATACGGTGCGCGCATGCGGCCATCTTCTGCCGGACGACGACCATCTGCGCGCGATTTACCGCGTGCTGCGCCAAAGAGAAAAGCTGGAATACACGCTTCATTCCCTGGCTGCCGAGACCGGTCTCGCCGAGAGCCAGGTGCTGTGCGCGATGAGCATCTTCAGCGAGCTGAACCTGATTGAATGCACGTTTGAGCCGCTGCGCTATACGTTGCTGAAAAGCGGGAAGGTTTCGCTGGAGGCGAGCCCGCTCCGCGGCAGGCTCATCCGCATGAAGGGATTATACGGCGAAGGAGGTATACCTGATTGACACACGATGAATGCAAGAGTCTGGACGAACTGATCGCTACGGTGGTCAAATACCATCCGGACGCCGATGTGGCACTGGTTGAAAAGGCATACCACTTCGCAGAGAAGGCGCACGAGGGGCAGATGCGCAAGTCCGGCGAGCCGTACTTCACCCATCCGATGATCGTTGCGGGCATTCTGGCCAAGCTGATGCTGGATCCGCCGACGATCGCCGCCGGCCTTCTGCACGACACGGTGGAGGACTGCGAGAACGTGACGCTGGACGTCATCAGCAAGGAGTTCGGCCCGGAGGTCGCGCTGCTGGTGGACGGCGTCACCAAGCTCAAGCGCCTCGACTTTTCCTCGCGCGTGGAGCAGCAGGCGGAGTCCATCCGCAAGATGATCCTGGCGATGAGCAAGGACATCCGCGTCGTGCTCATCAAGCTTGCGGACCGCACGCACAACATGCGCACGCTCAAGGCGCAGTCCCCGGAGAGCCAGCGCCGCATCGCGCAGGAGACGCTGGACATCTACGCGCCGCTGGCGCACCGCCTGGGCGTGTACAAGATCAAGCAGGAGCTGGAGGACCTGTGCCTGCGGTATCTGGACCCAGACGGCTACCAGAACCTGATTGCGAAGGTCGGCATGAAGCGCGCCGAGCGCGAGCAGAACATTCAGGCTGTCATGCAGACACTGGGCGACAAGATCAGGGAGATGGGCATCCAATTCGAGATCGACGGCCGGCCGAAGCACTTTTACAGCATCTACCGCAAGATGGTGCTTCAGCACAAACCCTTTGAGCAGATTTACGACCTGATTGCCCTGCGCGTGCTGGTCAACAGCGTGCAGGACTGCTATGCCGTGCTGGGCATCGTGCATACGCTCTGGAAGCAGGTGCCCAACCGCTTCAAGGACTATATCTCCATGCCCAAGCCCAACATGTACCAGTCGCTGCATACGACGGTCGTGGGCGAAAACGGCATGCCCTTCGAGGTGCAGATTCGCACCTACGAGATGCACCGCATCGCGGAATACGGCATCGCGGCGCACTGGCGCTACAAGGAGGGTAAGCAGGCTGCGGACGGCCTGGACAACAAGCTGTACTGGCTGCGGCAGATTCTGGACTGGCAGAACGACACGCGCGACTCCGAGGAGTTCATCAAATCGCTCAAGGTTGATCTGTTCAGCGATGAAATCTTTGTCTTCACGCCCAAGGGCGAGATCGTCGATCTGCCCAGCGGCGCAACGCCGATCGACTTCGCCTATCGCATCCATACCGCGGTCGGCAACAAGTGCGTGGGCGCGAAGGTGAATGGCCGCATCGTGACCCTCGACGCGCCGCTGCAGACGGGCGACTTTGTCGAAATCATCACCCAGCAGAACAGCAAGGGCCCCAGCCGCGATTGGCTCAAGATCGTCAAAACCTCGCAGGCGAAGGCCAAAATCCGCAATTTCTACAAGAAGGAGCTCAAGGAAGAGAACATCGCCACGGGCAAGCAGATGCTGGACGCCGAGGCGAAGCGCCAGTCCTCGAGCTTGTCCGCGCTCATGAAGCCGGAATACGCCGAGCCGATGCTGCGCAAATTCTCCTTCGCCGATCTCGACGATCTGTACGCGGCGGTAGGCTGCGGCGGCATCACCGCGGCGCATGTGATCACGCGCCTGCGCGAGGAACAGAAGAGCCACGAGAAGCCGCTGGTGCCTGTTTTGCCGCGCGTGGCGCCGGAGCCCACACCGGCCAGGGGCGGGAAATCGACCTCCAAGGAGGACATGGGCATCCGCGTCGCGGGGCTGCCGGGCTGCCAGGTGCACTTTGCCAAGTGCTGCACGCCGCTGCCGGGCGACGAGATCATCGGCTATATCACGCGCGGACGCGGTGTGACGATCCACTCCCGCGAGTGTGTGAACGTCAACGCTTCCCACGATCCGGCGCGATGGATCGACGCGGAGTGGTCTGAGACGACCAACTCCTCCTACAACGGCTCGATTCAGATTCTGGCGACCGACAGGAGCAACCTGTTGGCCGATCTGATGAGCTATCTGTCCGCGCAGAAGGTGACGGTCTGTGCGCTCAATGCGCGCGTGAACAGCAACCAGACCTGTACCATCGAGCTGACGCTGCAGGTGGCCAGCAAGCAGGAGCTGGACTGGGTCATCAAGCAGATCGCCAAGCGGCAGGATACGATTGAGATTTTCCGCGTGTAACGGCGGCGCGCCGCCGGATGCTTCTGCAAATTCTGATCGGTAAAGAAAGAGGTACGCATGAGACTGGTGATACAGAGGGTGCTTGAATCCAGCGTCCGGGTGGACGGCAGCGTCGTCGGAAAAATCGGCAAGGGATTCATGGTACTGTGCGGCGTGGAGGAAGGCGACACGCTCGATGACGTGCGCTATGGCGTGGAAAAGACGGCCGGCCTGCGCATTTTTGAGGATGACGCGGGCAAAATGAACCGCTCGATCCTCGACGTGGGCGGTGAGATCCTGGCGATTTCCCAGTTTACGCTGCTGGGCGACGCGCGCCACGGCCGCCGTCCGAGCTTCTCGACGGCGGCGCGCCCCGATGTGGCGGTGCCCATGTACGAGGCGTACTGCCAGGGCCTGCGCGAGAAGGGCATCCATGTGGAAACCGGCATTTTCCAGGCGGACATGAAGGTTTCCCTGATCAATGACGGCCCGGTGACGCTGCTGCTCGATTCCAGGAGGACATTCTGATGGCTGAACTCGATATCCGGACGGTCGTGGGCGGGCCGCTGGACGTGAACACCTATGTGGTGGGATGCGATGGCGGCGACAGCTGCGTGCTCATCGATCCCGGTGCGGAGGAGCCGCACGTGGCGGAGGCTGTAGGGAAGCGCAGGGTGGATGCTGTGCTGCTGACCCACGCGCACTTTGACCATATGCTCCACGCGCAGCCCTGGCTTGACCGGGGCGCAAAGCTCTATGTGCATGCGCTGGACGCGCAGGCGCTGCGCAGCCCGGCGCTCAACCTCAGCCAGGTGATCAACACGTCGCTCGTGCTGCGCAGGCCGGATGTGGAATTGCAGGAGGGCGACGTTGTCTGCGAGGCCGGCCTTGAGCTGACCGTGCTGCACACGCCCGGCCATACGCCCGGCGGCGTCTGCTATCTGAGCGGCGACACGCTCTTTTGCGGCGATACGCTCTTTTACAGGAGCTACGGCCGGATCGATTTGCCCGGCGGCGATGCGCAGGAGATGTTTGCCTCGCTTGCCAGGCTGATGCAGCTGCCTGCACAGACGGTGGCCTATCCCGGCCACGGCATGAAGACGAAGATCGCCTGGGAACGGGGGAGCTTTGCGTGAAAATCGCGATTGTAACGCCGTTTGAGGGCTTTCGCAACGACATTGCGGACGTCGTGCGTCTGTTCTACGGCGAGGGGGCAGCGGTTACGGCGCAGGAAACGCACGACGCTGTGCTCGAGCATACCCATGCGCTGGAGGATGGCGTGTGGACAGAGACGGCTTCGCTCTGCGGTGGCCCGGCCTGCACGTTCGTGACCCTGCGCGGCGAGGCGGTCACCTGCGGCGGCCTGGAGGAAAAGCGCCAGCTCAAGCGGCTGATCAAGCGCTGCTGCTACCGGCTGCTCAAAGAGGTGACTGGCCGCCGCCCCGCGTGGGGCTCGCTCACGGGCATCCGTCCGACACGGCTGTACTACCAGCAGATGGAGGGCGGCAAGAGCCGCGCTGAGGCGAGAGGCGTGCTGGCTGCGCTCTTTGACCTGTCGGAGGAGAAGCTCGACCTGCTGGACGAGATCATCACCGCGCAGGAGGGGCTAATCGGGCGGCCGCAGAACGCCTGCGATCTGTACATCGGCATTCCGTTCTGCACGACGCGCTGCTCGTACTGCTCGTTTTCCTCCGGCGAAATCGGCAACGGCAGACTGGTCGAACCGTATTTGGGCGCGCTGTTTCACGAGATTGACCTGTGCAGCGAGATGGCCCGGGACATGGGACTGGATATCCGCGTCGGCTACATCGGCGGCGGCACGCCCAGCAGCCTGACGACCGCGCAGCTTGACCGACTGCTCGCCCATGTGCAGCGCCGCTTCGGCACGCTGTCCGAGCTGACGGTGGAGGCCGGCAGACCGGATACGCTCGATCGGGAGAAGCTCGCCATGCTGCGCAGCCATCCGGTGACGCGCATCAGCATCAACCCGCAGACGATGAACGACGAGACGCTCCGCGTGATCGGCCGTGCGCACACCGCGCAGCAGACGATTGACTGCTATCATCTGGCGCGGTCGCTGGGCTTTGACGACATCAACATGGACGTGATCGCCGCGCTGCCAGGCGAGGACTACGGGATGTTCGCGCACACGCTGGACGTGATTCGCGCGCTGAATCCGGACAGCCTGACGGTGCATACCCTGGCGGTCAAGCGCTCCTCCCGGCTGCACGAGCAGAAGTATCAGCAGCAGGACGATGATGTGGCGCGCATGGTGGCGCTGGGTCGGGAGACGGCGCATGCGATGGGCATGCAGGCGTATTATCTGTACAGACAGAAGTACATGGCGCAGAATCTGGAAAACGTGGGCTACGCAAGGCCCGCGAGCATCTGCCGCTACAACATCGACAACATGGAGGAGACCACCAGTGTGCTGGCTTTGGGCGCGGGCGGAATTTCAAAATGTGTGATGCGGCAAGAGGAAAAGATCCTGCGCGCACCGAATATAGCCAATATCGAGCAATACATCGACCGCGTCGACGAGATGGCGGCGCGCAAGCGCGAGGTCTTTGAAGAGAAGGCAAGGCGCCTGGCCCAGGCGGACAAAGGAGCGTGAAAGCCCATGATCATCAGCGATAAACAGGAGCTGCGCCGCTGCGTCAAGCAGCTGGTTCGGCGCGCCGAGGTGTGCGAGGCTTCACTGGACTTTGACATGTCCGGCGGTGAGATCGGCGTGGAGGCGATGCTTGATACCTGGGCGCATCCGGCGGCGACGCCGGGCGAGGCGCTTCGCCGCGCGACGGCAGAGCACACGCCGTTCGCTCCGGACGCGGCGGCGATGTTTGCAGCGTTTGACGCGATGGATCTGCCGCAGCGCGACCTTGACCGCGCGCAGGCGATGGTCATGGAGTATGAGCGCCCGGCGTATCTGCGCGAGGTGCTCGACACGATGCGCGCCCGGTGCGTGCTCGTGCGCGTGCACATGGACAAGCAAACGCCCTTTGACGATGACAGGCTTGAGCCGTTGCTCGTGGCAAGCGGGGATCTGTTCGTGCCCGGCCGCTACGGCGTGGATTATGCCGGCGCGGCGAGGAAGCTCGCGGACTGTGCGCAGGCGTGCGGCGCGAGAAATCTGCTGCTGGAGCGCTTTGACGCGCAGGCGCTGCGCTACTGCCTGCTTCCGCTCTGCCAGGACAGCGGGTTTGCGCTGCATGTGCAGCTGCGTTCCTGTGAGGAGATCGACCGCTTTGCGCTGCTTCTGGATGAGTTCGACGGCGTGCGGGCGCTGGCCCGCGCGCAGGCTTCGTGCGAGCTTCATCTGATTGACGCAGCTGCGCGGCGCGTGCGGCTGCTGGTCTGCCTGAGCGATTTCGCGCATATGAACGCTGCGCTGGAAACGCTGGGCACGCGCTTTGCCGCGTACAGCGCACAGGCGAAGCTGCCGGAGCAGATGCTGGGGCGCTGGACGCTGGCCAGGGAAAGCATCTGGCAGGCGCTGGCCAACGCCTACCTGCCGCTGGCCAGAAGCGGATATACGCTGGAGTCCGCCGCAATCGAGCGCGACGTGAGACGGCTTATGAGCGGCAATCTGCTGGCGCTGTGCAGGCCGGAAACCCTGTGAATTCTGACACATCATTTCAGGAGGATAAGACAATGAGCAATCCGATTTTTACCATCGAGATGGAAAACGGCATGACCATGAAGGGCGAGCTGTACCCGGAGGTAGCGCCCAACAGCGTGGCGAACTTCGTGGAGCTGGCCAACAGCGGCTTCTATGACGGCGTGATCTTTCACCGCGTGATCCCGGGCTTCATGATCCAGGGCGGCGA
>JAGBDL010000082.1 GCA_017937505.1 Clostridia bacterium
CCTTGGTGAAGCGGCGCGGATTCTTGAGGAACTCGACGAGCTCCTGCATCTCCTCCTTCTCCTCGACTGCGCCGGCCACGTCCGCAAACGTGATCTTGTTGCCGTCCGGTTCGAAGATGCGGGCCGTGCTGTGGCCGAAGCTCATCATCTTCCCGCCGCCGCCGTTCTGCTGGCGCATCATGAACATCCAGAAGAGCATCAGGCCCAGCGTCATGATGATGTAGGGCATCATCTCCAGATACCACGGCGTGTGCGGCTGCGGCAGATAGGTGAGCTCAAAGCCCAGATCAAGCTCGGAGATGTTCTCCACCGGCTCGCCTGTGCGGCGCGATGCCAGCTGGCGGCAGGTATCCACAAACGTATCGCTGCTCACGCAGGCGACAAAGTCGTACGCCGTGGCGGAAAACTGCGCCTTGGGGATGCTGCTGCCGCGCATGCGCGCATAGACGGTGTCCTCCTGGATCGCCGCCTGCTCGATGACGCCCTGCTCGATGTATCCCAGCAGCTCGCTGTATTCAATCCGGGTGCCGGTCTGTCTGGTCATGGACGTGGTGAACATCTGCGCGACGGCAAACACCACCAGGATGATGAGCAGATAGGCCGGAAAGCCCTTATATGACTTCTTCAATGGAAACCTCCAACCCTGCGGCCCAGGCCGCGTGTGATGACATGATTACTTCTCGTAGACCTCGGGCCGCAGCACGCCGATGTCCGGCAGATTGCGGTACTTCTCGTCGTAGTCAAGGCCGTAGCCGACAACGAACTCATCCGGAATCGTGAAGCCGGAGTAGTCCACATGCAGCGGCACGCGGCGGCGCTCCGGCTTGTCCAGCAACGTCGCGATCTTCAGGCTCGCCGCGCCGCGGCTGAGCAGATTCTCGCGCAGGAAGGAGAGCGTCATGCCGGAGTCCACGATGTCCTCGATGACCAGCACGTCCTTGCCGTTGACCGGCTTGTCCAGATCCTTCATGATGCGCACGACGCCGGAGGACTTGGTCGCGCTGCCGTAGCTGGAAATCGCCATGAAGTCCATGCTCACCGGCAGGTCGATCTCGCGCACCAGGTCCACAAAGAACACCACCGCGCCCTTGAGGATGCAGATGACGGTCAGATCCTTGCCCTGAAAATCCTCGGTGATCTGCCGGCCCATCTCCTTGACGCGCGCGGCAATCTGCTCGCGGGTGAGCAGCAGCTCGTCCTTGAGATCCGAATACATTGCTCTGTTTTCCATGATGACTTCGTCCTCCTGTTTCATGATTTCCCGTCCAGGCTCCCGTCAGGCCAGAGGCCCAGGAAGCGGACGAGCATCCGTTCTTCATCTTCATCGCCCCGGCAGCCTTCGGCGCTGCGCAGGCCCACGGCCAGAAGCGCTTCTCCGTCCCCGCGCACCACCGGCACGCTGCGGCGCATCGCGCGCTCCACGCCCGCGTCGATCATCAGCTTTTTGAGCTTCACCGGCGAGCGCTTCCCAAAGGGAACCATCGTCTCGCCCTCCCGGCGGCTGCCCACGCGCGCGTCCATTAGCCGTCGTCCGGGGATGCTCTGCGCGGTTTTTCCGTCGCCCCACTCTCCGGGCTGCGCGGGCCGCACCTCAAAGCGGCCAAAGGGCGTATCCGTCACGCCCAGCACGCGAAGCGGCACATCCGGGTATGGCGCGTCCGCGCGGATCAGGCACAGATACCGACGCCCGATCACCGCATGCGCGCCGCCCGTCAGGTTGACCGCCGCATCCTCCCGCGCAAGCGCTTCCAGGATCCGCCCGATTGTCTCCGCAGACTGCGGCGCAAGCCCCGCACGCGCGCTCAGTCGCACCAGTACGCGCGAAAGGAGCGCCGGGTGCAGCGCGAGCAGCGCGTTCTTTTCCATCGCCGCGCCGTCCACCAGCGGCAAAATGCGCAGGTTCAGCGCGTCGATCTGTCCGTCAAAGTAGTCCTCGTCCCGCTGCGCCGCGCGGGCCAGCCGGCAGAGCGCAGCGCCCACGCCGGGCACGGCCCTTTCCATCTGCGGCAGCACGTCGTGACGCACGCGGTTTCTTGCGTATGTCCTGTCCGCGTTGGTCGCGTCCTCGCAAAACGGCTGGCCGATGGCGTCCAGGCAGGCGCGCAGCGCCTCGGGCCGGCAGTCAAGCAGCGGCCGGATCAGCCGCCCGCTTCGCATGCGCATGGCGCACAGCCCGCGGACATCGCTGCCGCGCATCGCGTGCAGAAGCACCGTCTCCGCCTGATCCCCCGCGTGATGCGCCAGCGCGATCGCGTCCGCGCCGATTTCATCCGCCGTCCGGTTCAGGAATTCGTAGCGCAGCGTCCGCGCGGCGTCCTCCAGCCCGCAGCCGTGCGACCTTGCATACGCCGGCGCGTCGACATGGGCCGTATAGAGCGGGACGCCCTTTTCCTCGCACAGCGCCCGGACAAACGCCAGATCCGAAAGCGACGCCTCACCGCGGATGCCGTGCTCCACATGGGCGCAGGAGAGCGCAAGCGGCATGCTTTTGCGCGCCTGAAGCAGCAGGCAGAAAAGCGCCACCGAGTCCGCGCCGCCGCTGAGGGCCAGCAGCACATGGCTGCCGGGCGCGACGCCGCAGTCCTTCGATAAGCGCAGGCAAAATTCATCCGCCGTCATGATTCGTCTACTCCTGTCCATACAGATTCTATTGTACCTTGTCCCGTCCAAAATAGCAAGGTTTCTGCACAAAAAAGCGGGCTGTGCCCGCTCCCACTTCCGAACCGCTTTGCAAAATCACATCATTCGGTGCCCGCTGTACGGTTTTTCGCAATTGCCGATAAAGTGAAAAGCGCCGGAAGTCCCTGGCTTCCGGCGCACGATCTGCGCATTATTCCAAAATGGATCGGCTCACGCGGGCGCAGAGCACCGCCATGTCGTCCCTGGCCTCGCCCGACTGCAGGCACTGGCCGATCAGCCGCTCGCCCACGGCCTGCGGATGCAGCCAGTAGATTTTGGCAATCGCTGCGCGCAGCGCCTCCTCGCCGCCGGGATACGCGCCCGCCACGCCGTCGGTCAGCAGGATCACCACGTCGCCCGGGCGCAGCGTCATCCGCAGCGATTTGGATTCCACATCCGGCAGCACGCCCACCGGTAGCGTGTCCGCGCCGATGGCGCGCACCTCGCCGTCGCGCACGACGTACGACGCGCACGCGCCCAGCTTTTCAAACGCCGTCTCGCCCGTGTGCAGATCGCACACGCACAGATCCATCGTCGCGTACATCTCCCGGCCCGTGCACATGAGCATCAGCGCGTTCACTACGTCCAGCGCCTGCGCCCGCGTATAGCCTGCGCGCAGGCTCTCCACCATCAGCCGCAGCGCCGCGTGGCTCTCCTGCATCGCATTGACGCCGCTGCCCATGCCGTCCGACAGCGCCAGCACATGGCGTCCGCCCGGCAGCGTGCGGGAGACATAGCTGTCGCCCGCCACCTCCTCTCCGGACCGGCTGCGCGTCGCCGCGCCGATCTCCAGCGACAGCGCGGGCGCCTGCTCAAACACCGCCTGCGTGCACAGCATGCCCTCCCGCGCGCATGCGCGCATCGGCACGCCGCACGCGGAGGACACCAGCTTTTCCAGCGTCACCGGCGCGATGTGCTCGGGCTTGAGGAGCATCGCCTCCATCCGCCCGCCGATGCGCAGCGCATAGGCCACGCGCACCTGCTCCATGCCCGCGCGCACGAGCGCGTAGCGAATGCGCCGGTACGCCTCGTCGTCCGGGCGGATCTCGCTGAGCGTGCGCTCGCACACCTGATGCGCCGCCGTGCTCGTCTTGGCCAGCAGCTCCACGCACTGGCGCAGCAGCGGATTCTCCTCCGCCGTCGCGCTCAACCCCTGCATCATCTGCGCCGTGTCCTCATACAGATGCGCCCAGGCGTGAATCATCGACGCGCAGCGCACCGCAATCGCCTCGGACTGCGTCATTTCGTCCGGCGCCGTGCGCTCGACCAGCCCCGTCACCGCCGCGCGCCGCACGCTGGAGAGCACGAGAAACGGCAGCGCGCCCGGCAGGCAGATGACCAGCAGGCGGATCGCCGCCAGGTCGCCGCGCAGCAGCGCGCAGGCCGCCGCCATGCCGCTGAGCATCAGCAAAAGGCAGAGGCTCCGGTAGCGCGTCTTGATCTCGCCCGCCAGAAAGCCGCCGCACAGCAGCATCGCGCAGATGTTGACGCTGCCCATGCCCAGCGAAACCGTGCCGCCCAGCACGCCCGCGCATAAAAGCGCCTGCGACGCGCCGCCGACATACGCGTGCTCGAGCGTCAGGTACAGCGCCATGCTGCCGGCGAGGACGTCGCCCTGCGGCAGATTCAGGAGGCCCGCTGCCAGCGACGCGCAGACTGCCATCACGCACAGCGGCCGCGTCTCGCCGTCCAGCTCATCCCGATGACAGACCGCCAGCGCCGCTCCGTCATACAGCGCGCTCAGGCCCGCGCCGGCCAGCGCCGTGAGTGAGAGCGTCAGAGCGTCCAGCCAGGACGACACGCCCGTGAGCGCCCCGGCCGTCAGCTGCGCGAGCAGCACCGCCGCCGCCATGGTCATCCGGGTATTCGGGCGCACCCACAGCCCGCACGAGAGCCACAGCAGCGCGCAGACCGCCATCTGCCAGCAGCCCATCAGATTGCCCGAAACGAAGTGCGCCGCAAAGCCAATCGCCACGCCCGCGAACGCGTACGGCACGCAGAAGCCCTGGCGCAGCAGCACGGCGAACATCGCGGCCTGGCAGGCATAGCCGCCGCCCGGCAGGTTCACCGGGGCAAGCAGCGCCATCATGAGCAGGCACAGCACGCGCTGCGCCGCCGTGCCGCGGTTTCTCAGCGTCCGCTCAATGCCCGCCAGAAAGCCCGTCCGCTCCCTGTCCTCTTCCCGAATCGCTTCATACCCCGTCGCTGCGCTCTGTGCCATACCCTTCCCGCCTTTACGCTCAGAATATGGGATCATTGTATAGGCGTTTCCGGTTTGCCGCTGTCGGCGCAGCGCGCAAAAAAAGAAAAGCGCTCGACACGCTTTTCCTTGTGATCCATCCATGTCCGGGTATCAGTCCCAGCCGTCATCATCGTCGTCAAATGGATGCTCCGTCTCCACGGTGTCCTCGCCGAGCAGCACCCTGTCCTGCTCGCCCGGCAGCTCGCTCACGTCGGACAGCCTGCGCGCGATGCTCTCGCTGTGGCGCTGCGCCGTCTCGATCGTCTCGCTCGCCTGACGCAGGCGCTTCTGCGTGCGGCTGAGCAGTCCCGCAAAGCCGCTGAAATCCGTGCGCACAGCGCCCAGCAGCGTCATGATCTCCTCCGTCCGCTGCTCGATGGCCAGCGAACGGAAGCCCATTTGAAGGCTCTGCAGCAGCGCGGCAAAGGTCGTCGGCCCGGCGATCACCATGCGGCTCTCGCTTTGGATGCGCTCGGCCAGGCCGCTGATGCGCAGCACCTCCGCATACAGTCCCTCGCTGCCCAAAAACAGCACGCCGTAGTCCGTCGTGTACGGCGGCGCGATCAGCTTTTCGCTCATGCGGCGCGCATGCATGCGCACGGCGGATTCCAGCAGCCCCCGCGCGCTGTCCACATCCTCGCGCGAGCCGTGCTCAAGCGCCGCGCGCAGCTCCGTATACTCGCGCATCGGCAGGCTCGCGTCGATCGGCAGATACACGGTATGTCCATGGCCCTGGCCCGGCATCACGACGACGTAGTCCGCCGCCGGCTCGCCGCCCGGGCGCACCGGCGCATGCTGCGCGTACTGATCCGATGCGAGCATCTGGGCCAGCAGCGTGCCCAGCTGCACCTCGCCCCACACGCCCAGCGGCTGCGCGCCGCCCAGCGCAGATCTGAGCTCGTCCACGCTGCCCGCCAGGGACTGCATGGCATTCAGGCTGCTGGTCACCTGCTCGAGCCTGCGCGTCACCTGCGCAAACGACGCCTCCAGCCGCTGATCGACCGTCGCATTGAGCTTCTCGTCGACCGTCAGGCGCATCTGCTCCAGCTCGCGGCGGTTGTCCTCGCTGATGCGCGTCAGCCCGCCCTCGAGCGTCTCGCGCATGCGCTCCATGCGTTCCTCGTTGCCGGAGAGCTTGTCGTCGAGCGTCTTGCTCACGCTGCTCAGCCGTTCCTCGTAGCTGCTCAGCCGTCGGTCCATCGTCTGGCGGATGCGCTCCATGCGCTCCTCCTCCTGGCGGCCCGCCGCGCGCATCTGTCCGCCGAGGGAATCCATCTGGCCCTGCTGCGTGCGCGTCATCTCGCCCATCATGCGCACGACGCTGTCGTTCACCGCCTGCATCGCCTCGCTGTATTCGCGCTGCGTCTGCTGGTTCGCTTCACGCGTCCTCGCGTCCGCCTGCGCCAGCTGCTGCGCGATCTCCCGGCTCATCTCGCGCACGCTCTCCTCCGCCTGCTTCGTGCGGCGGTGCAGAAGCACCAGCGCGACCAGCATCAGCAGCACCAGCAGAAGGCACAGCAAAAGCATCGTCTGCTGCGTGCCCATGCCCGCCACCGCCTCGCCGGCTCTCGTCAGCATTTCCATAAATTCACGCTCCGTATCCTCCCGGCAGTAGCGCACGGGATGCAAAGTATGCTATAATGTTCTGGCTCTATGAGCAAAGGAGGTATCCCCATGGCCCAAAGACGCAGAAAAGAACAACAGATGAAGAAACAGCAGCGCGTCATCACCGCGCTTTGCATCGCAGGCGGCGTCGGCGCCGTGCTGCTCAGCCTCGTGATCTGCATCCTGATCTTTCACCCGTTCGCCGCCAGCGCGCCCGTATCCGCGCCGGTCGCCACCGCGCTGCCGTTCAGCGCGTCCCAGCCGTTTTCCCTGTCCGATCTCACCGCCGAGCAGATCAATCAGATCCGCAAAAGCGGCCGCATGACCGTCAGCGACGGCCCCCGCGGCGTGAGCGTCGGCGATACGCTGGAAAAGCTGATCGAGCGTCTGCCCACCGACGTGGGCGCAGCGTCGAAAACCGCCCAGCCGTCGGGCGTGCAGACCGACGAGGAGATCGCGCTCTACTGCGCCGAATACCTGGAAAAGCAGAATTCCGGCGCGCAGACCGGGCTTCAGTCCGACGAGGAGATGATCCTCTACTGCGCGGAGTACTTTGAAAACCAGAACGGCGTGATGACCGCCCTGCCCCCGCGCGGCCTGATCAACGTGAACAACGGTCAGATCGTCGTCACCCTGCTTGCGCCCACGAGCGCTTATCCCGCCGGCACGCGGGACAGCTACGGCGCCTATGAGCACGTCTACTGCGTATACACCATCGAGCCGGAGACCATGACGATCTCCTCGATCGTGCTGGGCATCGACCAGTAACGCGTACGGACAATTCATCAGTCTCATTATATAGAAGCGTCCATCGGTTGTCAACGTCGATTGTTACAAACTTCATAATTTTGTAATATTCTTTCCGCCGGTTGCGCCTCAAAAAGCTCTTGACAAATCCTCCCGTTGTGCTATAATGTTCTTTGCTTGACAGCATTGGCCTGTCATCCGGGGTGTAGCGCAGTTTGGTAGCGTGCTTGAATGGGGTTCAAGAGGCCGCGAGTTCGAATCTCGCCACTCCGACCATGCGGAGTGTCCTTATGGGATCTGAGTATCCTGTAATGGACACTCCGCATTTTTTATGCTCAAAATTGGGAAACGGCTTTATCGCTGAACAA
>JAGBDL010000083.1 GCA_017937505.1 Clostridia bacterium
GGGATGACGACGAGGCCGCCCGGGTGCTGGCCGGTCGTGCGCTTGACGTTGACGCAGCCGAGCGCCAGCCGGTTCTCCTCGGCCTTGGAGACAGTCTTGCCGCGCTCCGACAGGTATTTTTTCACGTAGCCGTAGGCCGTCTTTTCCGCGACGGTGCCGATGGTGCCGGCGCGGAAGACGTGCGTCTTGCCGAACATCTGCACGCAGTAGGCGTGCGCCTTGGCCTGATACTCGCCGGAGAAATTGAGGTCGATATCCGGGACCTTGTCGCCGCCGAAGCCGAGGAAGGTCTCAAACGGGATGTTGAAGCCGTCCTTGTCGAGCTTCGCCCCGCATTTGGGGCAGACGGCGTCGGGCAGGTCCGCGCCGCAGGCGCAGTCGGCAGGCACGTCGAAGGTCGTGTATTTGCAGTTCGGGCAGCGGTAGTGCGGCGGGAAGGAGTTGACCTCCGTGATGCCGGACATATACGCCACGATCGACGAGCCGACGGAGCCACGCGAGCCGACCAGATACCCGTGCTCGAGCGAGTTCTGCACGAGCTTCTGCGCGGACATGTAGATGACGTCGTAGTGGCAGGAGATGATGTCGTGCATCTCGGTGTCGACGCGCTTCTGCACGAGCTCGGGCGGGTTTTCGCCGTAGAGCCGGTGGAGCTTGCCGTAGACGAGGGATTTGAGGTCCTCGACCGAATTCTCGATCTTCGGCGCGAACAGATTGTGCGGCACGGGCCGCAGCGTCTCACACCAGTCGACGATGCGGTTCGGGTTGTCGATGACGACCTCGCGCGCCTTTTCTTCGCCGAGATACGCGAATTCCGCCATCATTTCGTCCGTCGTCCGCAGATACAGCGGCAGCGGCCGGTCGGCGTCGGGCATCTGCTTGGTGGCAAGCAGGATGTGGCGGAAGATCTCGTCCTCCGGGTCGAGGAAGTGCACGTCGCCGGTGGCGACGACGGGCTTGCCGAGCTCCTCGCCGAGCCTGACGATGGTGCGGTTGAAGCCGCGCAGCTCCTCCTCATCCTCGGCAAGACCCTTGTCGAGCATGAAGCGGTTGTTGCAGATGGGCTGGATCTCGAGGAAGTCATAGAAAGACGCGATGCGCTTGAGCTCCGCCCAGCTCTTGTGGTTCAGGATGGCCTGGAACAGCTCGCCCGCCTCGCAGGCCGAGCCAATGATGAGCCCCTCGCGCCACTGCAGGATCTCCGACTTCGGCATGATCGGCACGCGGCGGAAGTATTTGAGATTGCCGTAGGAGATCAGCCGGTAGAGGTTGCGCAGGCCGATGGAGTTTTTGGCGAAGACGATGATGTGCCGCGCGCGGCGGTCCATGATCTTGCTGCCGGAGCGCAGCTCCTCCATGCGCGGGTTGATGGCCTGCAGATGGTCAATGCCCTGCTCCTGCAGCATTTTGAAAAAGCGCATGAGCAGATACCCGCAGGTGATGGCGTCGTCGGAGGCGCGGTGGTGGTTGAAATCGGGCAGACTCAGCGCGTCCGCGACGATGTTGAGCTTGTACTTGCCGAGCTCCGGCATCAGATTTTGCGCCAGGATGAGCGTATCGACGTACGTCGGCTGGAACGCGATGCCGAGGCGCTCGCACGCTGCCGTCACGAAGCCGATATCAAAATCGGCGTTGTGCGCGCACAGCGGCCGGCCGCCGACATAGTCGAGAAACTGCGGGATCGCCTCGGAGATATCCGGCTGCCCGGCGAGCATCTGGTCGGTGATGCCGGTGAGGTCGATGATCTTCGGCTGCAGCGGCCGGTGCGGGTCGACGAACATCTGGAAGGTGCTGAGCACCTCCTTGCCCTTCATGATGGCCGCGCCGATCTCGATGATCGTGTCGTGCAGAGACGAAAGGCCGGTCGTCTCGAGGTCGAAGGCGACGTATTCCTCGTCGAAGGAGAAGTCTCCGTCGCCGTGGACGGCGATGCGGTCGTCGACGTCGTTGACGTAGTAGCCCTCACAGCCGTAGAGGATCTTGATGTTCTGATCCGTCCCGGCGACCTTGGCCTTGCTCGCGGCCTTCATCGCGTCGGGGAAGGACTGGGCCCCGCCGTGGTCGGTGATGGCGATGGCGCGGTGGCCCCAGCTGGCCGCACGCTTGACGGCCGCGCCGGTATCGGTCAGCGCGTCCATGGACGACATCGTGGTATGCAGATGCAGCTCCACGCGCTTTTCGGGGTAGGTATCGCGGCGCTTGGGCGCCTCGATCTTCTCCATGGCGGTCGGCTGCAGGACCATTTCGTTGTCGTAGCGGTCAAAGCTCATCTTGCCCTGCACGCGCAGCCACATGCCGGCCTGCACGTTGTCGATGA
>JAGBDL010000084.1 GCA_017937505.1 Clostridia bacterium
GCTCATACCGTATTCGCCCGTTGGTTTTCTTTCTACGCCACATGCCGATGCGCCATCCAGGAGGCTGACAATTTCACAGGGTCTTTCTCTCCTGCGGCATCGCGGATTTGTTCTTGTGGATGATCCATTACCCACGATACCTTAAACTCTGATCCTGTTTTTTTTGGCCGTTAATAAGACGGTTTATTTCCTATACCGTATTTTCCCTCTGTGGCGCATTGTGTTGTTTCAAACTTGCTCCTCCGTTTCTGTCGTCGCTCGAGTACATGCCGGTCAGGGCTCCAGGCCCGCGGTGAGATCCTCGCCCGCCTCGATCGCCATGATCTGATCCACGCGGCGCTGATGGCGGCCGCCCTCATAGTCCGTGGTCAGGAAGATCTCGGCGATCATCCTGCCCAGATCCGCGCCCACGACGCGCGCGCCCATGGCGAGCATGTTGGCGTCGTTGTGCTTTCGGGTCATCTTCGCGCTGTAGCAGTCAGAGACGCAGGCGCAGCGGATGCCCTTGACCTTGTTGGCTGCCAGGGAGATGCCGATGCCGGTGCCGCAGCACAGGATGCCGCGGTCGCATTCCCCGCTGACGACGGCCTTGGCCGCGCGCTGCGCATAGGCGGCGTAGTCGCAGCTGGCGGCGGTATAGGTGCCATAGTCCCTGTACGGAAGGCCCATCTCGTCCAGCATCGTCATGATTTCCTTCTTCAGCGGCAGACCCGCGTGGTCACTGGCCAGTGCGATCATGATTCTTCCCCCTCTTCCCGTTGTTGTCAGTCAATAAAGTCCTCCGGACGCAGCGGCGTCCTGTCGGGCGTTCCCGTCTCCTCCTGCGCCTCGTGCTCCGCCGTATGGTCGACGAAGACCAGGTTCTTGAGGTTCTCCCGGCTCACCACCGTGTTCGTGCCCATGCACGCGCGGCAGCGGAACAGGCACTGCGGGCACACGCAGCCGATGTCCAGCCCCTCGGACTGGATCATGTACGTCCCGCATTCCGGGCATCCGCATCGCATGACGAAAGCCTCCTTCTTTTTGGGATATGCCGGGCTGTCGCCCGAACCTGCCTGGGGATTTCATCCCCAGACCCCTTCTCCGCTTCGCGATGATGATAAGCAGATTTCGATCAAATCAGCTTCCTATGGGTGAATGCGCGCTTCTTCCCCGCGAAGTCCGCGACGACGTCGCCGTGACCGCGCAGGATGTACTTGTAGGAGCACAGCCCCGTGAGGCCCATCGGCCCGCGCGCATGAATCTTGCCGGTGGAAATGCCCACCTCCGCGCCGAAGCCGTAGCGGTAGCCGTCGGCAAAGCGCGTGGAGCAGTTCTGGTATACGCCCGCGGAGTCCACCAGCGCGAAGAAGCGCTGCGCCGCCTGCTCGTCCTCGGTGATGATGCAGTCGGTGTGGTGGGAGCCGTAGCGGTTGATGTGCGCGATGGCCTCGCCCAGCGAATCGACGATGCGGATGGCGATCACGTTGTCCAGGTACTCGGCCCTCCAGTCCGCCTCCGTAGCGCTTTCGCACGGGATGCCCGGCATCAGCGCCTGCGCGCGCGCATCGGCCTTCATCTTGACGCCCGCCACGTGCAGCGCGCCCGCCACGACCGGCAGCGCCGTCGCCGCCGCGTCCTTATGCACAAGCAGCGTCTCCGCCGCGTTGCACGCCGCCGGGTACTGGGTCTTCGCGTCCACGGTCACGCGCGCCGCCATCTGCGGATCGCACGCCTCGTCGAGGTAGACGTGGCACACGCCGTCGCTGTGGCCCAGCACCGGGATACGGCTGTTGTCCATGATGTAGCGCACAAAGCTGTTCGAGCCGCGCGGGATGATGAGGTCGATGTACTCGTCCATCGTCAGCATCGCGCCGACCTCCTCGCGCGTGGTCAGCAGGCCCGCCCAGCCCTCGGGCGCGCCCGCCGCCTCGCTGGCCTGCTTCATCACGTCAAAGAGCGCCCGGTTGGAGTGCATCGCCTCGCGGCCGCCCTTGAGGAGCACCGCGTTGCCGCTCTTCAGGCACAGGCCCGCGATCTGCACCAGCGCGTCCGGGCGGGATTCAAAGATCACGCCGATCACGCCGATCGGGCAGCTCACCCGCGAGAGCACGAGGCCGTCGGCCAGCTCCGTCCGCAGCTGCTCATGCCCGATGGGATCCTCCATCTGCGCCAGCGCGCGCAGGCCCGTGCACACGTCGTCAAGCTTGCCCTGGTCAAATTTCAGCCGCTTCAGCACCGGCGCGGCGAGTCCCTCGGCCCTGGCCGCCTTCAGATCCTGCGCGTTCGCCGCAAAGATCGCCTCCCTGCCGGCCTCCAGCGCATCGGCCACGGCCAAAAGCGCGCTTGCGCGCACCTGCGCGGAAGACGCCGCCAGAGCAAAGCTCGCCTGCCTGGCGCGCCGGGCAATCTCCTGCGTGCTCAGCTTCTCCCGGCTCATTCGTAAACCTCCCGGTAAAACGTCTCGCGCATCGTCTCCGGCGTCATGTCGCTTGACAGCAGCAGCTCACGGCGGTCGTCTCCCGCCCGGAAGGCGCTAAGCATCGTCACCGCAGCCATCGCGTTCATGTTCGTGTCCATGACGGAGAGCAGCTTCTTGCCCAGGCCCAGCAGGTTCGAGCCGGCCTTGCTGCGCAGGCCCTGCTGCAGAAGATCCATAAACACCATGTAGCTGCGGTTCTTCTCAGCATAATCGCTCTCCAGCCGGATGCGCACATAGGTGAGCACCTCCTTGCCGACAAGCGAGTTGTCGCCCGCCCAGGTGTTCAGGATGGCCGCTTCCTCCTCGTTGAGCCACATGTTCAGCACGCCGATCTCATCCACCAGCGCAGGCAGCGTCTCAACGTCCAGCGCCACATAGGTGCTGATGTTCAGATCCAGCAGCGCATTGAGCGTGCGCGCCGTCAGCAGGCCGCGGCTCTTCTCATCGCCCAGCGCGTACACCTCGCCCAGCGCCACCTCGCCCACCTCGGGGACGGTGACCGCCGTATCGCATTCCACGCAGGTCATGACGCTGCGTCCGGTCTTGCTGTTGATGGACGCGATCATCATGGCGTCCGTCACCTCGCCATCCTGCATGACGATCAGGACATTGCTGACGGACTTGTCCAGGCTCCGGTTGAGCGCCATATCCTTCTTGGTCACGGTGATCTCGCCCAGCGCGCAGGCGCAGATGAGCGTCATCAAGAGCGCCGTCAGCGCGGCAACGATTTTCTTCATTCCGTACTCCTTATTTCTTGAAGATGAACAGCTTGGAGAACACGTAGTTGAGGATGATGACCAGGAAGTTGGTCAGCAGCTTCATCACCAGGTCGTTCAGCCCCAGCAGCTCGACGGTCACGAACATAATGACCGTCTCCATGCCCAGGGAGGCCAGGCGCATCGCGGCAAAGCCGGCCGCTTCCTTGACGAGCGCCGCCGCGCTGCCGCAGTGCGTATGGAAGACGAACACCTTGTTGACCACATAGGCAAACGCCACGGCGATCACCCACGCCGTCCAGGTGCCGGCCATCACGCCCAGGCCGAGCATGCGGGTGGCGATGAAGTAGACAACGTAGTTGACCACGGTGGTCGCCACGCCGGCGAAGAGATAGGCCACCAGCTCGGTATTGTTCCACAGCTTCTCGCACAGGCCGCCCAGCTTCGGGGAGACCTTGCCAATCAAACGGATCATCAGGCGCGCCAGCGCGTCGATCCAGCCCCAGATGGTTTTCATTTCGTTATTCCTCATGATATGCTTTTGATCAGGCAGGCAGCAGAATGCCTCCCTTTGACGAAGTTATTATAGCACGCGGTTTGCGAGGGGTCAATGTCCGCAGGAAGGGAGAAGGGTCTCTTTTCTTCGCGGAGCGCTTTCCTTTTCTCCCAAGGTGTCGTATAATAGGGATCTGAGAAACATACAAATGGAGGTCTGACCATGGAAAACCCGATCATCTCCTGGCTGTTTGAAACCGACGCCGTGCGCGTCTGCCCGGAGGGCCAGCCGTTCTGGTACACGTCCGGCAAGCTGGGCCCGTTCTATATCAACACCCAGTTCCTCTACGGCAGCGAGGCCGCCGCCAACAGCCTCCTCAAGACCATCGAGGAAGCCTGCGCGGGCGAGAAGCTCGCCTTCTATGACAAGGTCTGGGCGGACATCTCCGCGCAGCTTGCCGCCTGCCCGATCTACGCGCAGCTGATCGACCTGCTCACCGAGGCCGCCGCGAAGCTCGACGTGGACTTCGTCTCCGGCGGCGAGCGCCGCGACTTCTTCTTCTCCATGCCGGTCGCCCGGAAGCTGGGCCTCGGGCACCTGTCCATCTTCAAGGACCTCTCCTGCGTCTACACGGACAAGGACGGCGTGAGCATGGACGCCGCGCAGGCGGGCCTGGCCGGCAAGAAGAGCGTGCACATCGCCGACCTGATCACCGTCGCCTCCTCCTACATCCGCGCGTGGATTCCGGCGGTGGAGAGTCTGGGCGCGAAGATCGCCTATTCCCTGGCCGTGGTCGACCGCGACCAGGGCGGCAGCGAGATCCTGGCGAAGGCCGGCTGCCCGCTGACCACGCTGGTGACCATCAAGCCGGAGCTGTTTGAGCAGGCGAAGGCCCTCGGCCGCGTCACCGACGCGCAGGTCGCGCTGGTCAACTCCTTCATCGCCGATCCGGACAAATTCATGCGCGACTTCCTGCTCGCCCATCCGGACTTCCTCGCAAACGAGATCGCCAAGGGCGGCAAGAGCGCCCAGCGCGCCGAGCTGTGCATCGCCAGCGGCTTTGCCCCGGCCGAGGCGCTCCCCAAGACGTGATGACCACGCTCAGGCATATTGGAAAAAGCGCAGACGACCTGCGCTTTTTCATTCTCTCAGATGGAAAGCACGCGGGCGGCATCACCGTACACAGCGTGCATCCGCCCTGCTTTTCCTACGGCATCGCCGTCGCGCCCGCCCTGCGCCGCCGGGGCGTGGCCAAAGCCGCGCTCGGCCTGCTCTTTGAGCAGATGAAGGCCCGGGGCTTTTCGCAGGCCGTCGTGCAGGTCGCCCCCAGCAACGCCGCCTCGCTCGCGCTGCACGCGTCGCTGGGGTTTGAGGTCGTTTCCCGGGACAGGGAAGCTGTCACGATGGTCAGGGTGCTTTAGGCACGCCCATCCGGCCGCTGCGGCGGATAACGGCAAATCGGGATTTGCGGAGGAAAACATGAAAGTAGATGTCATTAAGAAATACTTCCAGTCTTGGTTAGATAACGATGTTGAGATTGTAAAACAGACTTTTTCTGAAAATGCCTTGTATAGTGAATGCTATGGACCTGAATACCATGGTTTATCACAAATTATAACATGGTTTGAGGATTGGAATCATAAGGGGCAAGTGTTGGAATGGACAATCAAACGAGTCTTCGAGCAAAACCAAACGTTAATTGTTGAATGGTACTTCAGATGCAATTATGATGGCAAGACAGATGGCTTTGATGGTGTTACAATAGCAGATTTTGATAAGGATATGAGAATATTAAAATTATGTGAATTTCAGTCGAAGGCGGAACACTACTGTCCATATGAATGATGATCCCGCTTCCAATTTGCCACCTGCCGCCGTACCCCAAGCCCGCGTGACGCAAGCGGCTCCTCCGTATCTTCATCCTACGGAGGAGCCGCTGTTTATTTCGTTCCAAAATCTTCCTCATGCGCGAAGCGAAGTAGGCGCCGGGGCGCATCCCCCAGCGTCACCACGTCGCGCAGAAGCCGTTGACATACCAGGTGTCCTTCTGCAGGGTGTACTGGCAGTTCTCCCGCGTGATCTCGTCCTCCGGAATCACGGACATGTTGTAGTATTTCTGTTTGGGCGTGGCGTCGTAGCGGTAGTTCATGCGCTTGATCGTCGAGTTCACGTTGCCCTCGATCGTCGTCAGTTCGTACATCCCGTCGCCCAGTGCCGTCACGCTCTCCACGATCCCCACATGCGTATACGGCGTGGAGCCGCGCACGCCGTAGATCACCAGATAGCCCGGCCTGGGGATGGCCTCCACCTTGTCCGTCTGCAGCCAGCGGTTCTGCGCCTCGAAGACGTAGTACACATTGCCCACACGGCCCTCCATCGCGGAGATGACCGCGTCCGGCGCGACGGTCACGTCCTGCTTGTACTTGAGCAGCTGCAGGCCGCTGTGGTACGCGCAGTAGATCTGGAACACGGAGCACCAGCCGATCTCGCGCTTGTCGCGGTAGTACCACTGGGTGTACTCGTTCGCCTTGGGCAGCTTCTCAAACGGGTGCTTTTCAAACTGTGCGCGCGCGAACAGCACAAAGTTTCGTGCCTCAAGCGGCATGTCCTCCGGGAACGTGAGGTCGTACGTCTCCAGCTCCCCGTCCGCCTGGGTCGCGATCGCCTCCGGCGGCGCCGTCATCTTCGCCGGAGCAGTTTCCGCCAGCGCCGTTCCGTCCAGGAGCAGAAGGCCCGCCAGCAGCATCGTCAGAATTCTTTTCATGGTTGTCCTTTCCGCGGATAGGAACGTTAGGGCTGCCGCCCTAAAACCTGCCTGAGGGACATTGTCCCTCAGACTCCCTTCTCCGCTTCGCGTGCCCAACAGCATCCGGGGCAGAAATCAATCGTCCATCACCAGCGAAACCGCGCCGTCCACCGCGATTCTCTTTTCCTCGCCGCGCTCATGCACCACGACGGTCCAGCCCGGCTCGCTCACGGCGAGTGTGTATTTCGCCTGGCTCGGGGAGATGCGCTCGCTGGTCAGCGTCACGTGCGCCCCGCCGATCTTCACATTCTCGAGCCGCCAGCCGTCCCAGCCGATCGGCGTGTGCGGCGCAAACGCGATCGTCCTGCCGGCAGCGTCCGGCGCAAGGCCGAACAGGCTCTCCGTCATCGGGCCAATGAAGCCCGCCGCGCTGCGCGCGCTCAGCAGCACGCCCGCCTCGTCCGGCTTCATCGCGCCCGGCATGCCCGGCGCGCCCGCCTCCGCCATCCGGCACAGGCAGCCGATCATCTGCTCGACGTGCCCCTGCCTGCCGTGCCAGGCCGCCCACGCATCCAGCGGCGCGTTCTCCCCCGGCTTCTGCTGCGCCTGCGGCGCGAGCTTTTCAAGCTCCTGCCGGCACGCCGCGTCGTCCTCGCCCAGCAGGCGCAGGATGTACGCCTGCCCCGCGAGCGCCAGATGCGTCTCGCGCGCGATGTCCTCGCGCACGTCCTCAAAGCCCCTCGTGGCACGGCGCAGGTAGCTCACGCACAGGCCGGTCGTGGGCAGCATGTCCCGGGCAAACTGCAGATCGCCCGTCCACAGCAGCACCCGGTGCACCAGCGCCACAAACTGCGCGCTCTCCTTCACGCCGCCCACCTGACGGATGCGGCCGCTGCGGGAGATGCGCCTGGCCAGGCGGCCCGGCGCCAGCTGCGCTTCCTCGCTCACGCGCACCAGCGTGCGCAGCATCTGCTGCACGCGCTCTCCGCCGCCCAGCGGCAGCAGCGCGCCCATCGCCTGCGCGAAGCCCTCGCCA
>JAGBDL010000085.1 GCA_017937505.1 Clostridia bacterium
AGGCGGCGGCGCCGGCCGGCAGGGCGGCGACAAGAGCGGCGAGCACCACGGCGGCGCGGGCGGCAGCGGCATTGTGTGCATCCGCAACAGCGCGGACGACGTGCTACCGGTGGTCTTCAACGGAACCTGGCTGACGAATCTGGTGCACAACGGCACGGACGTGAAGCACCTGATTTACGACGGCACAAGGCTGTTCATGCAAGCGGTGAAAAGGAGAGGAGGAGCAAATGCAGGAGCAGGAAACGCAGAGCCTGTATGTGGGCAGGGTTGAGGTCAGCGGGATGCTGAACGTGCGCTCCGCGCCGGACGGCGCCGTCATTGGCAGACTTGAGCCGGGCGAAGAGGTGGACGTGCTCAGGGACGAGGGCGAATGGGTCGAAATCGCCTATGCGGGCGGCACGGGCTACGCGGCGAAGCGCTACATCTGCTTCGCACAGGCCAGGCAGGAGGCGCGTATCATCATTACAGACGAGGAAGGCGTCGCCTTTGCCCCTACGGGAGGCTTTACGCTGCGGATTGCAGCGGGACCGATTGACTGACAGACGGAAAAGAGAGGGAAGCAAATGAAGGAACAGGCGATGGAGGTGCTGCGTACCATCCGGCCCAATGCGGCGCGGATGATCGGCGCGGCAATCGGCGCGGCGGCGGCCTGGTTTGCCGGGCTGTCGCCGATTGCCAAGGCGCTGCTGGTGACACAGGGCGCGGACGTGCTCACAGGCGTGCTGTGCGCGATCTGGGGCAAGAGCAGAAAGTCGGACAGCGGCAAGGTGTCCTCAAGCGCGCTGGCCATGGGCATGGTGAAAAAGGGCCTGGAATGGCTGGTAGTGCTGATCTGCGTGTATGTGGGCGAGGCGCTTTCGATGCAGGGCATCGGCGGGGCGGCGATGACGTATATGATTGCCACGGAGCTGGTGAGCCTGCTGGAAAACCTCAGTCTCTTCGGCCTGGAGGCACCGGTGCTGCGCAAGCTGCTGGATGTGGCGCAGAATAAGGAATGATCGCTTTTGCGCCTTGCATCGGGAAAAAGCTGTGATATAATAAAACTGTACAAAAAAACCTCCCCGTGCAGGGAGGCCGGCTGTATCGTGGTGCTGATGGCGGGACTCGAACCCGCACGCCTGACGGCAAGGGATTTTAAATCCCCGGTGTCTGCCATTCCACCACATCAGCGCATTTGATTCTATGCGTATTATAGGCGTTTGCCGAGGGGTTGTCAAGATTGAGCGGATGCGGAGAAAAGCGGACGGCCAAGCTGGGCCGCGTGACGCTGGGCGAGGGCATGCCCGCGATTTGCGTGCCGGTGATGGGCCGGACGATTCCTGAAATCGCGCAGGCGGCGGCGCGTGCGAAGGCGGCGCAGGCCGACGTCATCGAGCTGCGCATCGACAGCCTGACGGACAGGCCGGGCCTGCAGGAGGCCATGGACGCGTGCAGGGCCGTGCGTGGGAGCGCGGAGGAGATTCCGCTGCTGTTCACGCTGCGCACGAGGCGTGACGGCGGCGCGGGCACCGCGGACGTACAGGCCTACGAGGCGCTGCTCGGCGCAGTGATGGAAAGCCGGGTGTGCGATGCGGTGGACTGCGAGCTGAGCGCGGGCGAGGCTGTGTTTGCACGGCTTGCCGAACAGGCGAAAGCGGCGGGCGTGCTGCTGGTGGGCTCGAGCCACGAGTTCGGCGAGATTGGCGATTTGCAGCGCGCGGCGCAATGGCTGAAGCGGCAGGAGGCGCTGGGCGCGGACGTCTGCAAGGCGGCGGTGATGACGAGGACGAACGCCGAGGCGTTCGCGCTGGCGCAGGTATACGCAGACGTATACGAGCAGCTGACGATTCCGATGATCGCCATCGCGATGGGGCCGGCGGGCATCATGACGCGCGTCGGCGCGGCGTGCATGGGCAGCTGCCTGACGTTCGGCACGGCGGGCGAGGCGAGCGCGCCGGGACAGATCGACGCGAAAAAGCTGCGCACGGCGCTTGAAATCGTGCAGGATGCGATTGAATAAAGAACGAACGGAAGGGTTTTGACCATGAACGAGAGCATTCGGAGGATCATCGCACAGTTTGCGCTGCCCGGGGGCGAAATCGAGGCGGCGCCGTACGGCAACGGCCACATCAACGACACGCTGCGCGTGATCGTGCACGCGGACGGGGGAGACAGGCGCTATATCCTGCAGCGGGTGAACAGCTATGTGTTCCCAAGGCCGGTGGAGGTCATCGAGAACATCGAGAAGGTGACGGCGTATCTGCGTGGAATCATCGCGCAAGAGGGCGGCGATCCGCTGCGTGAAACGCTGACGCTGGTCGAAACCCGGGACGGCAGGCACTACACCCTCGCCGAGGACGGCGAGCTGTGGCGCATGTACCTGTTCATCGAGGGAACCCGATCCGTCGATCTGCCGGATACGGAGGCGCTGTTCGCGCTCTCCGGCCGTGCGTTCGGCAGGTTCCAGCACCAGATGGGCGGCTTTGATGCGGCGCAGCTGCATGAGACGATCGTCGATTTCCACAACACGCCCGCGCGCTACCGGCAGCTGGAGGACGCGATTGCGCGCAACGAGGCCGGACGCCTTGAGCAGGTGCAGGAGGAAATCGCGTTCTGCAAAGCCTATGAGCGCGAGGTGTACACGCTGCTGGACGCCATGGAGGCGGGCGAAATTCCGCTGCGCGTGACGCACAACGATACCAAGCTCAACAACGTGCTGCTGGACGAGAAGACCGGCGAGGGCGTGTGCGTGATCGATCTGGACACGGTGATGCCGGGCCTGGCGGCGTATGACTTCGGCGATTCCATCCGCACGGGCGCGAGCACCGCGGCGGAGGATGAAACGGACCTTGAGAAGGTGCAGTTCTCCCTGCCGATGTTCAGGGCGTTTGCCGAGGGCTTCCTAGCGGAGGCGGGCGAGGCGCTCACCGCGCGGGAGAAGGAGCTGCTGCCCATGGGCGCAAAGCTCATGACGCTGGAATGCGGCATGCGCTTCCTGGCGGATCACCTCAACGGCGACAAGTACTTTAAGGTGCACCGGGAAAACCATAACCTTGACCGCGCACGCACGCAGTTTACGCTGGTGCGCCGGATGGAGGAAAAGTGGGACGAGATGGCCGCGATCATCCGTGAGATCGGCTGATGAACTGAATGAAGAGGATAGCCTGTTCCGCGATGGAGCAGGCTTTTTTCAAACTTTTATAGAGCACAAGATGTATAATGAAAGGTTTCAATCGTTGATTTATGCATGCGCGGAGGCTATAATAGAAATGACAACATTTGCCAACCAGAGGAGGCTGCTATGGAGCCGATGGTACAGAAGAAGCCGTATCCGCTGCAGGAATTCGGGCCGTGCCTCAAGGAGATTCTGAAGGAAAAGCAGGTGTCTGCTTCCGAGCTGGCGCGCATGATGGCCTACAAGAGCCGCAACAGCATCTTCCGCATCCTTTGCGGAAAGGGCGGACACGGCGCGCGGCGGGCATTCTACGAGCGGCTGATGCAGGAGGATCCGCTGTGCCTGGACGATGGACAGCGGGAGCGGCTCGGGCAGGCGCTGGAAATCAGCCGGGTTGGCTTGAAGAACTACCTGGACAGCCGGGCGATGCACGAGCTGCTGCTGAACAGGGGAGCGGAGCCGGCGCAGAAGGCGCTGCGCATTGACGCGGCGGATTACTATCCGCAGGACCCGGACTTCAGCGCCGCGATATCGGCCATGGCCCGTTCCCAAAGGGTGTGCCTGACGATTCTGAGCTGCTGCGACCGGGCGATCTTTGACGCGCTGCGCAAGCGGATTTGCCGCGGGGACGTGCGCTGCGAGGTGAAGATCGACCACATGATTTACACCGGGCCGGAGGAGATTGTCCGCAATATCGCCGCGATCCAGCCGCTGCTCTGCTGCGATTTCTACAATGCGTACTGTATCGAGCCGGGCGTGTTCAGCCGGGAGCGGGAGAGCATCTACCGCAGCAACTGCATCTATGCACATGTGCAGGATGAGCATGGCGACTGGTACGACCGGCAGCTGATGCTGATTGACAAGGGCGTGTTCGTGCCGCTGCGCCGGATGGCGACAGGGGAATGCAATCCGATCAAGACGTTCTTCGATCGGGATCTGATCCGGACGCCGCCGCTCAAAAGGATGCCCGGCGGGGATGCGCCGGCAGGGGACGGGCTGGCCCGTGCAGAGCGCTGCCGGAGGCTGGAAAAGAACCGCGCGGTATACGCGATCAGGCTGGGGATGCCGGTCAGCTTCGTTCAGGCGGACATCCTGGCTGCATGCGTCAAGGACAGCTTCCCGGAGGCGGAGACAGCGATGCAGGACGTGGAGCGCATGCAGGAGCAGCGCTTTGAGAACTGCTTCACCAGAAAAAAGACGAGCCACACGATCCTGCCGCGCGAGGCGATGGAGCGCTTCGCCAGAACGGGCCGGCTGCTGAGCCGCTTCCATGCGCTCAGGAGCTGCACGCCCGGGGAGCGGGTTCGGATTCTGCAAAACCTGCGGAAGCAGGAGGAACGCAATCCGTATTTTCACCTCCATTTTTTCACGGATGACTTTGAGCAGCCGGTGACGGAGATGGCGCTGTACGAGGGCGTGGGCACGCTGATGACCATGCCGCATGTCAGCGACGACCTGCCGGGCGACCGCGCGGAGACGCTCGTCACGCACGAGGAGTTCTGCGCGAGGTACAAGGCGTTCTATCTGAACGACCTGCTCAAGCGGCATGCCATGGGCCGTGAGGAGACGATGGCGGTGCTGGATGAATTGATCGAAACGGCGAAAAACGCATAAAAGCAGCGGATGGGCGCGCGGCCGGCGCGTTCATCCGCTGTTTGCTGCCTCGTTTATTCGGTTTTTACGCCGTGAAGGAAGCGATGCGCATGGAGACGCAGCTTCTGCACGGGCGTCATCCGCGCATACACGGCGCGATACGTCTTCTCGGCCTTCTGTGCTGCGACAGGCTTGAGGCGTCGGGACGAATAGCGGGCGATGCACAGCGCCTTGCCCAGCGTGATGAGCGTGATCCGGCCGTCGAGGGCCTCCTGCGCGCGCAGCAGATACGTGGCGGGCGCTTCGCCGGAGAGCGGCGGCAGCCCCAGGCAGATCAGCGCCTGCCGGGTCGCGACATACCAGACCAGCACCTGATCGCCCGGGTTGCGAATGCTTGCGGTGATGCGCGCGGGCGAGACGAGGTACAGCCGCAGCGCAATCAGCGCGGCGAGAAGCACGAGCGCGAGCAGAGCAAAGAGCAGCGGTGGCGGCTCGAAGGGATCGTCCTGCGGCGGCCGGGGCGGAGCGGTCGGCGTGGGCGAGGGCGAAGGCGTGGGCGGCGGCGTGAGCTCGGGCGTCGGGGTGACGGACGGGTCATTGTGCGCAGGCGTGGGCGACGGGGTAGGCGTCGGCACGGGCGAGGGAGAAGGCGTTGGGGAAGGCGTTGGGGATGGCGTGGCATCCGGGGACGCGCCGCCCTGCGCCTCGTCCGGCTCAGGCGTGCTGCCATCCGGAACATCGCCGCTTCCGACGCCATGATCCGGAGCGCTGCCGCTGCCCAGCGTGGGATCGAACGGAAGCCAGCCGAAGCCGGGGAAGTAGATCTCTGTCCAGGCGTGGGCGTCCTGCTGAGTGACGCGGGCGACGCCGTCGCTGTCCGGCTGGGCGGCGTAGCCCTCGACATAGCGCGCGGGTAGTCCGGCGATGCGGGCGAGCACGGTGAGCGCGCTGGCAAAGGAGGTGCAGTAGCCGCGCTTTTCCTCGAGCAGGAACCAGGAGACGAAGTCGCGCGTGAGCGGCGGCTCGTTCTGGGTGAGCGAATACGGGAAGCCGCGCTGCAGATACAGGCACAGCGCGCCGGCACGGTCAAAATCGTTGGCGGCGGAGGCGGTGATCTCCTGCGCGATTTCAAAGACGGCGGGCTCGACCGAAGCGGGCAATTGCAGGTAGGTGGCCCTGACCGTCTCGTCATAGGGATCCGATTCGTCGTATGCGGCGAGCACGGCCTGACGGATGCCGTCCGTGGACGCGTCGATCAGGCGGCCGGAAAAGGTGTAGCTGTCCCCGGCGGAAAGGCTGCGCGTGGCGAAGACCTCGCTGGAGGGCGAAAAGTAGCTGACGACGCCGTCGCCCTTGGGCGAGAGGAAGCGCTGGGTGAGAAAGAGCGTGCTGGCGGCGTCCGCACGCATGACGACCTCGAGCGTGCGGGCGGCAGGCAGCATGGGGAGAACGGATTTTTCCGGGCGGTCCTGGTCAAAGAGATTGCGGCGCAGCTGGGAAAAGCGCGGATTGACAAACAGATAGCGGCGGCCCGAGGTGGTATCCGCCCAGGCGAGGCCGGTGTACTCGTTTTTGACTGTGGCGCGAAGCAGCGCCCGGCCCGGCGTTTTGACCTGCATGACGGGATCGTCCGTGGGCGAGGCCGTGCCGCCCAGACGCTCCTGTCCCAGCGGCTGATAGCCGGTGGAGGCGAGGGAAAATGCGGTGCGGGGATCGGTGAAGAACAGATAGTCTCCGATAGTCTGCTGAACGCGCAGGGCGAAGGCGCGCAGCGCGGGCACGGTGCGCCCGGCGAGCGGCATGCACAGCAGCGTAAGCGCGAGGGCCAGCGCGGCCATGGGCAGAAGGCGTGCGGAGCCGACGCTGCGCGCGCGGCTGACGAGCATCAGCGCGGCCAGCAGGGGAATGAGCGCCAGGGTATCGACGCCAAGGCCCAGCAGCGAGACGATGAGCAGCTCGAACACGGTGAGGATGGCCAGCGGGAAGAACGCCTGATCGCTGCGGGCAAGGGATGCGCCGACGCAGGTGAGCAGAATCGAGAGCAGCGCCGTGAGCGCGCGGGAATAGGCGGCCAGCGCGAGGGGCTGACCATTCAAAAAGAGGGTCAGCGCGCCGGAAACGGCGGCGGCCTGATCGCGATAGGCAAAGACGATCCCCGCGAGGGCGAGGAGCAGCAGCGGATAGGCCGCAGCGCGAAGCCGGGGCATGCAGTCGCCCAGCGCAAAGAGCAGCGCGACGAGCGCGCAGCAGGCGGCGCACAGCGGCCAGGACGCGGCGAGGTTCATCGCCAGCAGCAGCGGCCAGGCGCAGCCAAAGCCGATGCACAGCGTCGCAAGCGCATGCAGCGCTAGCCCCTTCGGGATGGAAAAGGAGGGTTTCTTCATGGACGTCCCTTTATACTGATACATGATGGGTTTCGATCTCGCAGGTTTCAAGCAGGTGCACAAGCTGCGCCTGCTCCTGCGAAAGCGCGCCGGGCGCGATGAGATAGACGCGCGTGCGCGGGCCCATGCGCGAGAGCGCGATGACCGCGTCGGCGATGTGCGGGGTCAGGTTCGCCGTGAGAATGGCGGTGGAGCCGGTGCGGCGCATGCGCCGGGAGGCGAGCAGCAGCACGCGGGCAAAATCCGACGGACGGGAGAAGCTCTCCTGCGCGAGCGCGCGCAGCATGGGCGAAAGCGCCTGCGGCTCCTGACCGCTGAGCTCCCGCGGATGATCGCCGGAGAGCGGCAGGCGCGCAATGCGATGCGCATCCAGCAGGCTCTTGAGCACGCCGGCGCAGGTCTCGGTGAGCGCGTCGATCATGCCGGCGCGCAGCGCGCCCTGCGCATCCGGCGGGGCAAGGTCCAGCAGGATGAGCGCGTCCGGGCGCTGCGGGGTCTCGTAGGTGTGCACCATGAGCGCCTGACGGCGCATGGACAGCTTCCAGTGCACGCGCTTGAGCTCGTCGCCCTCCTGCCAGGCGCGGGTATCCGCCGGGGTGGTGCGGTCCGCCTGCGCACGCTGGGCGGAGGTGCTCTCGCCCTCGCCGGGGCTGGTCGCCAGCGGCTGCGTCTGACGCGGGACGGGCAGCACGGTGACGGGGATCAGCGGCGTCCTGACGGACTGGGCGAGTGAGAAGAAGCCGAACACGTCGCCAAAGGCGACGCGAAGCACGCCGATTTCAAACACGCCGACATGCGGACAGGGAAAGGCGTTGTCGCTGGCGGTCGTGCCGAAGAGGCGCGCGGAGAGCAGAAACTCGCTCTGGCGGCCATTCGGCGTGGCGACGCGCAGGGACAGCGGCGCGATGGGCAGCGGGGCGAGCATGGAGACCGACAGCGTGTACGGACAGGCATCGCCGCGGCTGACTTCCGCGCAGTCCGCCTGCTGGGACAGGCGGCAGGTCAGCACCGCGAGGAGCACGCTGAGCGCGGCGAGCAGCCACGCAATCAGCGCCGCCGCGCCCAGCAGAAACGCGCCGGCGCTTCCGACGGACAGCGCTGTGACGAGCATGACCGCGCTGAAGAGCAGCGTGTAAAAGCCGCGGGCGGTCATTTGAGCCTCACGGGGATGCGCACGCCGCCCATCAGCTCGGCAAGCACCTGCTGCTCGGTATAGCCGCGCATGCGCGCGTCGGCGGAGAGCACGAAGCGGTGGCAGAGCACCGGGGCGGCCATGCGCTGCACGTCCTCGGGGATGATGTAATCGCGGCCGCACAGCAGCGCGTTGCCCTGGGCGGCGCGAACGAGCGCAATGGCCGCGCGGGTGCTCGCGCCGAGCGTGAGATACGGCGTATTGCGCGTGGCGGCGCAGATGGCGGCGACATAGGCGCGCACCTCGGGCGAGGCATAGGTGCCCTTGACCTGCTGCTGCATGGCGAGCACATCCTCCGCGGAGCAGACGGCGGAGAGCGTCTGCATGGGCGCGGACGCGCCGCAGTAGCGCGCAAGGATGTCCATCTCGTCCTCCACGGTCGGATAGCCGATGGCAATGCGCATGAAGAAGCGGTCCATCTGCGCCTCCGGCAGCGGATAGGTGCCCACGAAATCGACCGGGTTCTGCGTGGCGAGCACCATGAACGGGCGGGCGAGCGGATAGGTGACGCCGTCGACGGTGACCTGCCGCTCCTCCATGACCTCAAGCAGCGCGCTCTGCGTCTTGGGCGAGGTGCGGTTGATCTCGTCCGCGAGGACGATCTGCGAGAGAATCGCGCCCGGACGGTACTGCATCTCGCCCGTGATGCTGGGCACCGTATAGCCGGTGATGTCCGACGGGGTGATGTCGGGCGTGAACTGAATGCGCTTGAACGAGCAGGACAGCGAGCGGGCGAGCGCTGAGCACAGCGTGGTCTTGCCCACGCCGGGCACGTCCTCGATGAGAATATGGCCCTCGCACAGAAGGGCGGTGAGCAGAAGCTCCACCACGTCGTCCTTGCCGACGACGGCCTTGGCGATGTTCTGCTTGAGCGCGGAAAGAATGGCGTTGGAATGCTGCATAACGTTCTCCTTTGGCATCCCGAGGATGCCCCAAAACTACGTTCATTATAATGGATACGGCAGGATTTGGCAAGGACGGGGAGAACGCCTTGCATGTGCCGTGCGTTTTTGTTACAATAGGGGCATCCTCACAGAGCATTTTGAGGCGGCGCGAAGCGGAACGGACAGGCTGCGGCGCGCGGCGCACGGGAGGCGCAGGCATGACCAGGGAACAGATACAAAGCGAGCTCGGCACGCAGTGGGCCGGGCGGGAAATCATATATTTCAAAGAGATCGATTCCACCAACCGGTACGCCAAAACGCTGGCCAGGGAGGGCGCGGCGCACGGCACGCTGGTGCTGGCCGACACGCAGACGGCGGGCCGCGGACGGCGCGGCAGAGGGTGGATTTCGCCGGCGGGCGAGAGCATCGCGATGTCGCTGATCCTGCGGCCGGACGTGCCGCCCGCGCAGGTGGCGAGGCTGTCGCTTCTGACGGCGCTGGCGGTGGCGAACGCGATTGACCGGGCGGCCGGGCTGGACGCGCGGATCAAATGGCCCAACGACATCGTGGTTGAGGGGCGGAAGGTCTGCGGCATGCTGCTGGAAATGGACGCGACGCCGGAGAAGGTGGAGAGCGTCGTCGCTGGCGTGGGTATCAACGTGCACCAGACGCAGTTTGACAGCGAGATCGCGCACAGCGCGTCCTCGCTTGACCTGCTCGCGGGCAGGCGGATTGACCGCGCGGACATCGTGCGCGCGTTCCTTCAGGAATACGAGCGGGCATGGGCGCTCAGCGACGAAGCGATGATGCGCGCGTACTGCGCGCGCTCGGCGACGATCGGGCAGCAGGTGCAGGTGATCGGCCTGAACGGAACCTACACCGGAACGGCGCAGGGCGTGACGGAAGGCGGGTCGCTGCTGGTGCGCGCGGACGTGGACGGCGAGGTGCGCGAGGTGCTGGCGGCGGACGTTTCGGTGCGGGGGATCATGGGATATGCCTGAGATCATCGGGATCGGCACGGATCTGTGCGCGGTATCGCGGATGGAAAGGGCGATCGCAAAGGAGCACTTCTATGCGCGCGTCTTTCTGGAGGGCGAGCGCGCGTACCTGGACAGGAAGGAAAAGGCGCGGGCGCAGAGCGCGGCGGCGATGTTCGCGGCGAAGGAGGCCGTCGCCAAGGCGCTGGGCACCGGGTTTGCCCGGGGTGTGGAGCCGTGGGTCATCGAGGTGACGCACGGGGAAAGCGGCGCGCCGGGCGTGGTGCTGCACGGAGAGGCGCGCGCGCGGCTTGAGGAGATCGGCGGCGGGCGCGTGCTGCTGTCGCTGACGCATGAGGGCGACATGGCGATGGCGTTTGCGGTGATCGAGGGGTCGACAAAAGAGCGGGCTGAATGAGCTTTTCAGGGCGGCAGCCCTGACGGAGGTTTTTATGCTGCACACGATTTCACCGCAGGACATGCGGGAGATGGAACGCGCGTTTCTGGACGGCACGGGCTATCCGTCCATCCTGCTGATGGAGCACGCCGCGCAGGCAGTGGTTGACGCTGTGGAGCGATACGCCAAGAAGGGCAGCCGCGTGCTGTTCGTCTGCGGGAGCGGCAACAACGGCGGCGACGGATGCGCGGCGGCGCGCATCTGGATGCAGCGCGGCGGCAGGGCGGACGTATGGCTGATGAGCAGCCCGTCCAAAATGAAGGGCGATGCGGGCGTGAACGCGTGTCTGCTGAACGTCTGCGGCGCGGGCATGACGATCCTCTACGGGGAAGCGCCCGAGATTCCGGCGGACTGCGCGGCGATCGTCGATGCGCTGTACGGCACGGGGCTGTCGCGCGCGATGGAGGGCGCGGCGCTGTCCGCGGCGCAGCGGATGAACGGGAGCGGTCTGCCGGTGATCGCGGTGGACATCCCCTCCGGCGTGGACGGCGCGACGGGACAGGCGCTGGGTGAGGCGGTCCGCGCGACGGAGACGGTGACGTTCCACCGGGCCAAGCACGGCCACCTG
>JAGBDL010000086.1 GCA_017937505.1 Clostridia bacterium
CAGTCGGTTCCGTACTCGGCTCGACAGTCGGCTCCGTACTCGGTTCCGTGCTCGGCTCGACGGTCGGTTCCGTACTCGGCTCGACAGTCGGTTCTGTACTCGGCTCGACAGTCGGCTCCGTGCTCGGCTCCACGGTCGGTTCCGTGCTCGGCCCCACGGTCGGTTCCGTGCTCGGTTCCACGGTCGGCTCCGTGCTCGGCTCCACGGTCGGCTCCGTACTCGGTTCCACAGTCGGCTCCGTGCTCGGCTCTTCAAGCTTCTCAACGCGGAGCAGGCTGCCGAAGACAAAGCCCTCGTGCTCGCCATAGCGCACCGCATACCAGAGACCGTCCGGGCCCTGCGCTGTGCCCAGCACATCCAGCCGGCTTCCCTTGCGGGCAATCCTTGTCACGCGCTTCGCGTTTTTATCCGGGCCGCTGCGCAGATTGACGTTGTTCGCGGTCGTATAGCCAACCATCGCCTGCTCTGCCGGAACAAAGCTGGATTCCGTCTCCCCGGGCGCGTCGGTAGCGGCCGGCTTCTCCGTCAGCTTGCCGGCGTGCGCCATGATGGCTTCCATGCTGCCATATCCGATGATGCCGTCGCCGGACACCGTGCGCTGCTTGCGGCGCACGCCGCCAACGTTGCCCTCAATCGTATGGATGGTCCGCCCGCTCACCTTCTCCACAATGCCCATGTGGAACGGGCTGCCCTTGCCCTCCCATGCAAAGAAGACGATATCGCCCCGGCCGGGCTGATAATCGCTGTCCGCCGACCGGTACGCGCCCATCCGTTCCAGCTCGTCCTTCCACGTTCTGCAGCTTGCGGAGATCGGGCAGGCGCTTTCCGGGATATCCGCATAATGCGCGCAGAACGCGACGAACATCGCGCACCAATCCGAATACGGCGCGCCATACCAGTCGCCATACCGGGAATAGTAGTGCTTTTCGCCCGCATCGTCGAGGATAAAGCACTTCTCTTGATAGCTCCAGCCGACCTGCGTGGCCGCGACGGCCACCAGATCCTTTCTCCAGTCGCCGGTCAGCTTCGCCCCGGAGACGGAGCGCTTCCAATCGCGCTCGGTTTCCCAGCAGCGCTCTGCGGCAATCAGGCTGACCGATTCTTTGGCCTGCTGCCCGCTGCCGTCGGTGACCTTTGCCGTGATGGTGTATTCGCCGTATTCTTCCGGCGTGAAAGCAAACGAGGCGCTTCCGCTCTCGCTGAGCTTCACGGATTTTTTCTCGCCCTGCACGCTGAAGCTGACGTCGTACGACGGCACGCCGCCCCACACGCTCAGCTCGGCATGAACCGTATCCTCTCCCGCAAAGGCAAAGCCGCGATCGGCGTACAGCGCAATTTGCAGCTTCTGCGGCGCAGGCGTCTGCGTCTGCCCGGGAAGCGCGTCCGGTTCTTCCGTTTCTCCGGTCTCCGGAATCGTTTCCTGCGGATCGCTGAATTCAGGCGCTTCTTCCTTCGACTGCTCGTCTTCGGGTTCTTCGGACCCTGTCTCCTCAGACTCCGGCTCCTCGGATTCCAGCTCCTCAGACTCTGGCTCCTCAGACTCCGGCTCCTCGGATTCCAGCTCCTCAGACTCCGGCTCCTCGGTCTCCGGCTCCTCAGCCTCTGGTTCCTCGGCTTCCGGCTCCTCGGCCTTCGGTTCTTCAGCCTTTGGTTCCTCGGCCTTTGGCTCCTCAGCCTTTGGTTCCTCGGCCTTCGGTTCTTCAGCCTTTGGTTCCTCGACCTTCGGTTCTTCAGCCTTTGGCTCCTCGGCCTTCGGTTCTTCGGCCTTCGGCTTCTCGGTCTTCGGCTCCTCAACCTTCGGCTCCTCGACCTTCGGTTCTTCAGCCTTTGGTTCCTCGACCTTCGGTTCTTCAGCCTTTGGTTCCTCGACCTTCGGTTCTTCGGCCTTTGGCTCCTCGACCTTCGGTTTCTCAGCCTTTGGTTTCTCAGCCTTCGGTTTCTCGGCCTTTGGCATTTCGTTCCTAGGGGAGTCGGCTTCGCCGTTTGTCGCATACAGGACGCCATCGGCATCGTCCCAGGCAAAGGTATCCAAAGCGCATAGCCAGGCTGTCGCTGCGACGGCCAGGACCAGCGCCAATACCATCCATCTCTTCTTCATCCTTATTCCTCCCCGACATCCGCGCCTCCGGACAGCGGCCCAAACCGCTCCGGCGGCCAAATGCGCAGCACGATTCTGCCGATCATCTGCTCCTGCGAAAGGCAGCCCACGGCGGAGCTGCGCGAATCGACTGAAACGGCGCGGTTATCCCCCAATACAAACCACGAGTCTGCCGGCACGCGGCAGGGCAGCTCGATATCGGGCGTCCCGGAATCCTGCGTCCGGCTGCCCGTCTCCTCCAGCGCCTGCCCATTCACCAGCAGGACGCCGTCCTCTCTCACATCCACCACATCGCCCGCCGATGCGGCAATGCGCTTGACCAGAATCCGATCCTCAAAGGAAAACGCGGCGATATCACCGGCTTCGCAGGGAAGCCCGCGCAGCGCGAGAAGCACATCCCCCTCCTGCAGCGTCGGAGCCATGGACGACCCATGCACCTTCAGCACGGGCGCCATCAGCGCCGAAGCCGCGGCGACCGCGCCGATGACGGCCAGCGCAGCGATCGTGCGGCACAGCGCCTTTCTCAGCCGGCTTCGGCTGCGGACGCGATCGAGCTCCCTTTGAAGCTGCTCAAGCGTCGGTGCCTCCCGAAGACGCTTCGGTTTGCTCATAGGCCCCATTTCCTCTTTTTATCGCGCTCGCCGAGCGTCTTTTGAAGCTGGGCGTTCTCGCTGCGCAGCTGTTCAAGCTGGGCGAACAGGTCGTCCCATTTCCAGTTGGCCTCCTGCTCCGCCGTGCGATAGAGCTCCGCGCAGCGCTGCTGCGTCTCCTGCTCCATCTTCCGGCAGCGCTCGCGCGTCTCCGTGAGCATCCGCTCGGACCGCGCGCGGCTCTCCTCTTCGATCTTCTCGCAGGTTTCCTCCTGCGCGCGCCAGCGCTCGCGCATGTTTTCCATGTATTGCTGGCCTGCCCGCTGCGCTGCATCGAGCACCCCGTTGACCAGAAGCGCCGCTTCGGCCATCGTCCCGGCCTTCTCAATCCTGAGCGTCCGGTCGTTCAGCTGGGCAAGCGCCTCGTCGAGCTGACTGTGCAGCGCTTCGTTTTCCCGGGTCTTGTCAATCAGCAGCTCCAGCAGCACCGCCCTGCTCAGGCGCTTCAGATCCTTGTCCTTCATGGTGCCTCCCAGCGTTCCTGCGGCAAATAACAGAAGGGGGCCGCAAAAAACACAGCCCCAATATTCATTGTATCGATTATTATATGGGTTTGCATCTTTATTGTCAATAATTCTGAGGGCATATTTACCCTTTGTCTACAAATCATTCCGTGTTATGTTTCTATTTGCCGATCCAAAACATATCGCAAATCATGTATCCACTGAAATCATCAGCACGATACGGCATTCCTGCATCTCCTCTGTGTCCATGCCCCTCCGTTTTGCAGAAAAAGGCATCCCCTGAAGGACGCAGCCATCAGGGGATGCCGATCATATGGGTGGGTTTTGATCAACGCCTGCGCAGGCGGATGACGTTCCAGCTCAGCTTTTCCAGCTTCACGGTGAGGTGACCGCCGTCCATCGTGCCGCCCTGGCCAGGCTTCGGCGCGACGTTGTCCGGGTTTTGCTCGGTGTTCACCGCCTTCACATCGTCATGATGCAGCGCGATGTGCTCCACGATCTCCAGGTCGCCGAAGGCGCGCAGGTCGGCGGAGAGCTCGATGTCCTCGTCCATGCTGCGGTTGACCGCGAAGACGGTCAGATCGCCGTTGTCCGCGAGCGTCGCCGTCGCATCCACGAGCGGCACCTGATCGTAATCGGAACAGTCGTACGTCGGGGACTGAATCACCGGGCGCAGCGCCGTGCCGCGGCCGTACTTGCTGGCGTGCATCAGCGGCCAGTAGATCGTCTGCGCCCAGACGCCGCCGCCGTTGCGGGTCATGATCGGGGCGATGACGTTGACCAGCTGTGCCATGCAGGCGACCTTGACGCGATCCGCGTTGCGCAGGAAGGTGATGAGCATCGCGCCGACGAGGAGCGCATCCTCGAAGTTGTAGATGTCCTCCAGCAGCGGGAGCGCCACGCCCCACGGCTCCGCCTTCTTGATCTCCTCATCCTGCTCGTTGGAGTGATACCAGACGTTCCACTCGTCGAAGGAGAGGTTGATCTTCTTCTTGCTGTGCTTGGTGCCGCCCACGGCGTCGCAGATGGAGACGACCGTCTTGATGAAGCCGTCCAGATCCATGCTGCGGGCCAGGAAGTCCGGCGTGTTGTTGGTGCGGTTGCCATAGTAGCGGTGCAGGCTGACGTAGTCGATCTGATCGTAGCACTCGGTGAGCATCTGATACTCCCAGGTGCCGAAGGTCGGCATGTCGTACGCCGAGGAGCCGCAGGCCACCAGCTCGATGGAGGGATCGACCCACTTCATCATCTTGCCGGCCTCGCGCGCGACGCAGCCGTAGTCATACGCCGTCCGGTGGCACATCTGCCACGGGCCGTCCATCTCGTTGCCCAGGCACCAGAGCTTGATGCCGAACGGCTCCTTGCGGCCGTTCTTGATGCGCATGTCGGACCAGTAGGTGCCGCCCTTGTGGTTGGCATACTCGACGATGTTGCGCGCGGCGTCCGCGCCGCGGGAGCCGAGGTTCACCGCGTACATCATCTCGGTATTGACCTCTTTGCACCAGTCAGCGAATTCATGCAGGCCAACCTCGTTGGTCTCGGTCGTCATCCACGCCAGATCCAGCCTGCGGGGACGGCTCTCGCGCGGGCCGACGGAATCCTCCCAGTTGAAGCCGGAAACGAAGTTGCCGCCCGGATAGCGCACCACCGGCACATCCAGCTTGCGCACCATCTCCATCACGTCGCGGCGGAAGCCGTGCTTGTCCGCAGTCGGGTGGCCCGGCTCGTAAATGCCGCCGTACACGGCGCGGCCAAGGTGTTCGATGAAAGAACCATAGATGCGGGGATCAATCTGACCGATCGAATAGTCACGATCTAGGATCATCGTCGCTTTTTTCATGCGGTTATTCTCCTTCTCAGGCGCGCTCAGGCACGCCGTATTTTTGAATTATACCAAATTGTGCCGTTGATGTCATCCGAAAAGTGTTTATCCCTTGACCGCGCCGGCCGTCATGCCTTCGATGATAAAGCGCTGTGCAAACAGGTACAGCACCAGCAGCGGCACAATGGCAAAGCAGGAGCCCGTGATCATCAGGTCGTAGTTGTTGCCGTACGGGGACCACAGGGTATTCAGGCCGATCGGGATGGTGTACTTCTTCATGTCCGAGATGACCAGCATCGGCCAGAGCAGGCCGTTCCACGCGCCCATGCCGACCATGACCGCCATGGAGGCGTACGCCGGCAGCATGACGGGCATGATGATGCGGAAGAAGATGCCGTACTCAGTGCAGCCGTCCACGCGGCTGGCGTCGAGCAGATCGATCGGAATGCCCTCCAGGAACTGGCGGAAGAAGAATACCGCGCTCATGCTGACCAGGAACGGCAGCATCACGCCCGCGTAGCTGTCGCGCAGGCCCATGGTGTTGATCTGGGAGTACATCGGGAGCATGAGGATTTCCAGCGGAATCATCATGACCAGCAGCACACACAGGAACATGGCGTTCTGTCCCTTGAACCTGTACTTCGAAAGGCCGTAAGCGACCATGGAGGACAGCAGCAGCGTCAATCCGCCCTGCACCAGCACGATGAACAGGCTGTTCTTGTACCAGATGAAGTAATCATGCGGGTTGGTTGTGCCGTCGCTCATCACGCCGGTGAACAGATAGCGCCAGGCCTTCAGGTGCAGCTTGTCCCATGTGGGGTTGAGGTTCAGGCCGCTGACAAAGAGCTCAGCGCCGCCCTTGAAGGTGCCCAGCAGCAGCGCATACAGCGGAACGATGATCAGAAACGCCAGAAGCGCGAAGAGCGCGACCACGATGACCGTCGAGACGGAGAATCTGCGGCCTTCTTGTCTCTTTTTCATCACTTACTTCTCCTCCTTCCTGCCGATGGTGCCGGTGACGAACAGCTGCACGACGGTGATCACCATCGCGCCGACCAGCAGCACCAGACCGACCGCGGACGCGAAGCCGAACTTGTCGACCTTCTCGAAGCCATAGCGGTACAGGTAGCCAACGATCGTCAGACCGTAGTTCTTGGGCGAGTTGTTGGTGCCGAAGATCATGTAGCTCTCGGTGAACATGGACAGGCCCGCGTAGATGGAGATCGTCAGCACGTAGATCGTCGTCGGCTTGAGCAGCGGGAGGATGACGTTCCAGAACTTCTGGAACTCGTTCGCACCGTCGATTTCAGCCGCCTCATACAGGTCGTTGGAGATGGACTTGAGGCCGGCCGTATAGTACAGGATGTTCATGCCCGTCCAGCGCCACATGCACAGCAGCACCATGGCGAACATGCTCGTCCATTCACCCTTGAGCCAGGCGATGGGCTTCATGCCCAGGGCGGCGCGGATCTGGTTCATCATGGCGCCGTCCAGCTCGGAGAACATCATGCGGAAGATGATACCGGCCACAACGACGGAGCACAGCACCGGCATATAGGAGACGGTCTTGAAGATATCCGCCAGCTTCCGGGGCATCATCCTGGAATTGAGCAGGTACGCCAGCACCAGCGGCATCGGGATCAGGATGGCGCAGGTGAGCACCATGTAGCGCATGGAGTTCTTGACCGCAATCCAGAAGTTCTTGTTGGCGAACATGTCGCTGTAGTTCTTCAGGCCGATCCACGTGGTGCCGGAGCCCTTGATCTCCTGGAAGCTCATGATGACGGTCGAAATGAGCGGATACACGAAGAACACGGCGAACGTCAGCAGGAACGGCAGCACAAACACGTACGGCGCGACATTCTGCGAGTAGAGCAGCTCACGGTTGAGCGCCACAAACAGCACAAACACCAGCACAGCCGCAAGAATCGGAATCATCCTGTGGCGCGCAATCGCCAGCCACATGCTCTGCAGCGCGCTGTAGCTTTCGCCTTCAGCCAGCGGCTCAAAGTAGTAGGGCGACAGGTCCATCCCCCGGTCGTACGCCGCGTCATAGCGCGTGGAAGCCGTTCCGAGGGTAAACATGGCGTACAGGCCCAGGGCCAGCAGCAGCGCGGAGATGACCAGCAAATATGCCGTCTTCTTCCATTTGTTGCGGCTGGTTACAGGCGTCAAGGTTTTGGTTTGCATCCCGCAGGTCCCCTTTCTGTAACTATGCTGTGCCCGGCATGTCAGCTTGCCTTTCGGGCAGCGCATCCGGCTTCCTCATGCGGAGGCCGGATACAGGAAACGGATGGGGGAAAACTCCCCCATCCGCGGGTCATCAAAGCAGATGCCCGGGCAGCTTGTTCTGATTAGAACAGGTCGCTTTCAATGGCGTCCTGCGCAGCCTCAAGGGCCTCGGCGGTGTCCACGCCGTCAACATACACTTCGTTCCACAGGGTGGAGCCGAGGTAGCTGTTGATGGTCGGGCTGATCTCGTTGGAGATCATGGCGCCGATTTCGTCCTTGATCGGCAGCAGGCCGTCAACCGGGTAGCCGATGAAGTACTTGTTGAACGCGTTGTCGTCGTTCTTCATGAGGGTCTCGTCCTCCCAGACCGCCTTGTTGACCGGGTCAAAGCCCAGCACGTTCCAGACGTAGCGGTTGCCTTCATCGGAAATCTTGGCATAGGTGAAGAAGCGGGCAGCCAGGTCGGCGTTCGTGCCGTTCTTGTAGATGACGGTGCCGGTTCCGCCGGCGCCGACGGAGCGGATCTGGCCCTCTTCAAAGACCGGGCAGGGCGCGATGACGTACTGGTTGGCGCGGACCTCACCGATTTCACCGGTGAAGCGGCTCATGTACCAGAACGGCATGATGACGCAGGCGATGTCGTTGTTGGCGATGTAGGCCTTGCCTTCCTCGGTATCCGGCTGGCCGCCCGGGCAAACCTCGGCGATGCCGGCCTCGAGCCACTTCTTCTGGGTGTCAACGACCTTGGCGACAGCCTCGGTGTTCACGAGCACCTCGCCGTCCTTCTGCCAGTCAGTACCCTGCTGACCGAGCATGAGGGTGGCGACCCACTGGGTAGAGGTTTCCACGGTGCCCATAAAGGCGCCGGTGGCTTCCTTCACCTTCAGGCCGGCCTCATACCAGTCGTCCCAGGTCTTGATGGCGGTGTAATCCACGCCGGCCTTCTCCAGCAGGTCCACACGATAGTACGCAACCATCGCGCCGACGTGCAGCGGCATGCCGTAGTAGTGGCCGTCCTTGGAGTAAATCTGCAGGCGGGCTTCGACGATGTCGTCCTTCAGCGGCTCGATGTAGGAGTCGAGCTCAACCAGCTTGTCGCTGTACGCCAGGATGTTCGGGAACTGGCCCAGCTCCACGTCGCAGGCGTCCGGCGCGCCCTGATCGGACTGGAGCGCGACCTTCATCTTGTTGTGCATGTCGTCGTAGCCGAGGGTGGTGACTTCGATCTCGATCTGCTCGTCGGGATGGAGCGCATTCCACTTTTCGGCCATGCCCTCATAATACTCCTGATGCTGGGCGATGAACGTCCAGGCCGTGAGCTTGGTGGTTTCGGCGGAGCCGACGGCGAGAGCCGCCATCATGCACAGCGCGAGAGCCAGGGCAACGATTTTCTTCATAACGAAAACCTCCTTTTTTATTTTGATGAAGCACTAAGCCATGCTTCGTCAAAGCAGACAGCGCGCGCCCGATGGCGCGCGGGCAAACGTCCCTCCCGGCGTCAAAAAGGCGCAATTTAACATTCTTCGCCAAACATTCACGTTTTACATTAACGTTAATGTTATCATCTGTTGAAATTATAGCACGGTTTTTTATCCATGTCAACAATGAAATTGACATTCTCATCCGGTTCATGTAGAATAGGGACGAAGATTCTTGATGATGCGGGAGGAGCCATCATGCCGAAAGCCGATAAATCCCGTCGCTGCACGCTGCAGGACATTGCAGACCGCACGGGATATACGGTCAACACCGTATCCCGCGCGCTGAAAAACAAGAGCGACATCTCTGCCGCCACCCGTGAATACATCCGTCAGGCTGCCGACGAGATGGGCTACATCCGCAACCAGATGGCCTCCTCGCTGCGCTCCGGGCAGACCAGGACGCTGGGCGTCATCATCGGCGGCATGAGCAACCCCTATTACGGCGTCATGACCGACGCCATCCAGGACGTCGCCGCAGAATCCGGCTATTCGCTGCTGATCTTCTGCTCCAGGGACGACCCGGAGCTGGAGTTTCAGGTGGTGGAAACCGCCATCAGCCGCCAGGTGGACGGCATCCTGCTGTTCCCCTGCCGCGGCTCCGGGCGCACCATCGAGCGCATGAAGGCCGCGGGCGTCCCCTATGTGCTCATGGCCCGCCATTTCGATTCGCCGGACGACGACTGGGTCGTCTGCGGCGAGGAGGAGGGTGCCTATCTGGCCACAAAGCACCTGATCGACGCCGGACATACGCGTCTGGGCTTTCTGAGCAGCTTTGACGTCGTGGGCAGCAGCGAGTGGCGCACGCACGGCTTTCTGCGCGCGCTTGAGGAGCACGGTCTGCCCAAAGAGAACGGCCTGCTCGCCCGCCGCTCCGGCGACGAGGAAATCCGGGATCAGCTGAACGCTTGGCGGCGGGACGGCGTCACCGGTGCCTTCGTGTTCTGCGATATGGAGGCCTGGCTCGCCGTCAGCGTCCTTCAGCAGCAGTCGCTTTCCATTCCCGGCGACATGGCCATCATCGGCTTTGACAACATCCAGGGCATCCTGCCCATCCCCGCGCCGATCTGCTCCGTGGGCTACGACATCCCCGCGATGGCGCGCAGCGGCATCGACCTGCTGCGCAGGCGCATCCATCGCGAGGACATGCCCCCGCAGCACATCACCTTCAGGCCGTACGTCGTCTGCCGCGGCAGCTGCGGCGCCGAGGTGCACATCCCCTGCATCCGCAGCGGTATCCCGACCTGAGCCGCTATTGACGGAAAAGACAACCACATCATGGAGGGATTGCAATGGATTCCACGATCACCAAGGTTCCGCTTCCGCAGGTCGTCCTTTCGGAGGGCTTCTGGGCCTCCCGCCAGCGTCTCATGACCGACGTCACCATTCCGTATATGGAGCGCATCCTGCGCGACGAGGTGCCCGGCGCGGCCAAGTCCCATGCAATCGAGAATTTCCGCATGGCGGCCGGCGAGCTGCAGGGCGAGTTTTACGGCATGGTGTTTCAGGACAGCGACGTCGCCAAATGGCTGGAGGCCGCCGCCTATTCGCTGTGCATCCGGCCTGACGAGGCGCTTGCCGCACGCGTGCGGGACATCGTCGCGCTCATCGGCCGCGCGCAGCAGCCGGACGGCTATCTGAACACCTACTTCACCGTCAAGCACACCATCCCCCGCTGGACAAACCTGCTGGAATGCCACGAGCTCTACTGCGCGGGCCATCTCATCGAGGCCGCCGTGGCCCTGCACGAGGCCGCGGGCATGGACGAGCTGCTTCATATTATACTGCGTCTGGTGGATCACATCGACGCGCGCTTCGGCGAGGGCGGCGAGGAGGCCATCCCCGGCCATCAGGAGATCGAGCTGGCGCTGCTTCGCCTGTACCGCGTCACCGGAGATCCGCGTCACCGCGACCTCGCGCTGCACTTTCTGAATCTGCGCGGTCGGGATCCCGAATTCTTCAAAAAGCATACGCCCAGGGAGACGCTCGGTCTGGCCTTCGGCGATTACGGCATTGACCCGGATGACAACGTCTACAACCAGAGCGACGTGCCCGTGCGCGAGCAGCAAAAGCCGCGCGGTCACGCGGTTCGCCAGGTGTACATGCTCGCCGCCATGGCCGACGCCGCGGCGACCACGGGCGATCCCGAGCTGGCCGAAGCCTGCCGACGGATGTTCGACGCCATCACCCAGCGGCAGATGTACGTCACCGGTAATATCGGCTCCACGGTGCACCTGGAAGCGTTCACGGACGACTATCATCTGCCCGGCGACACGGCCTACGGCGAAACCTGCGCCTCCGTCGCCATGGCGTTTTTTGCCAGCAATCTGCTCTCGCTGGAGCCGCGCGCTTTCTACGGCGACATCCTCGAGCTTGAGCTGTACAACGGCGCGCTCGCCGGCATGCAGCTGGACGGCACCCTCTTCTTCTACGTCAATCCGCTGGAGGTGCATCCCCGCATCTCGGGCCGGCTGGCCACGCACAGGCACGTGCTGCCGGTTCGCCCCAAGTGGCATGCCTGCGCCTGCTGCCCGCCGAACCTCGCCCGGCTGATCACCTCGCTGGGCGGCTACCTCTATTCGGAGGACGAGCGCACGCTCTACGCGCACCTGTTCGTCGGCAGCCAGGCGAAGACCCGGCACGCGGACGTCTCCCTGTCCACGTCCATGCCCTGGACGGGCGGGGCAGCGTTCACGATGACCGCCGTGCACACGCCCGGCTTCACCTTCGCCGTGCGCATCCCCGGCTATGCCAGAAACGTCCGCTTCTCGGTCAACGGCGAAGCCCTCTCCCCCGACATCCGCGCCGGCTACGCCTATATCACGCGCATCTGGCAGGCAGGCGACAGGGTCAGCGTCGACTTTGACATGCCCGTGCGCCGCCTTCATGCCGATCCGCGCGTGCGCGACGCTGCGGGACGCGTTGCGCTTGCCCGCGGGCCGATCATCTACTGTCTGGAGAGCGAGGACAACGGCGAGGAGCTTTCCTGCCTGCGCCTGCCCAGGGACGCCGAGGTGCGCGTGCTGGCGCATG
>JAGBDL010000009.1 GCA_017937505.1 Clostridia bacterium
CCAATTGCTGATGAGTTCTTCGCCGTCGGTATTGCTACCACATCGTTTTTCAAGGTTCTGTCAAGGATGGCGTCTTTAGACACTTAACTTTCGTGTCCGATTTTTCGTGTCCGCGTGTCCAGTTTTTGTTGACTAGTGCATCCCTAAAGCGCCCTTTCCCAATCGACCCTCATCTCCTCCGGAGGTACACATGATTCTCTTTCCTGCCATCGACATCTACGGCGGCAAGGCCGTGCGCCTGGTGCACGGCGACTACGCCCGAATGACCGTCTACAACGATAACCCGCTGGCCGTGGCGCAGGACTTCATCGCCTGCGGCGCGGGGCATATCCACATCGTCGATCTCGAGGGCGCGAAGACCGGCGAGACGCCGAACCTTGAGCTGATCGCGAAGATCGCGGCCTGCGGCCTGTTTGCCGAGGTGGGCGGCGGCATCCGCAGCGAGGACGTGGCCCGGCGATACATGGACGCGGGCGTGCAGCGCGTGATCCTGGGCACCGCGGCGGTGACCGACCCCAGGCTGCTGGAGCGCCTGGTGAGCGCTTACGGCGAGCGGATCGCCGTGAGCGTCGACGTGAAGGACGGCTGCGCGGCCATCCGCGGCTGGACGGAGGCGAGCAGCCTCACCTGCGACGCGCTGTGCCAGCGGCTCCAGGAGACCGGTGTTTCCACGGTGATCTGCACCGACATCAGCCGAGACGGCGCGATGCGCGGCGCCAACCGCGCGCTCTACGCCGACCTGAGCCGGCGGTACGCGATGAACTTCATCGCCTCCGGCGGCGTGTCGAGCATGGAGGACGTGACCGCGCTGCGGGATCTGGGCGTCTACGGTGCGATCATCGGCAAGGCGTACTATACCGGCGCGATCGATCTGCGCCGCGCAATCGAGGTGACACGATGATTACCAAGCGCATCATTCCCTGTCTGGATGTGAAGGACGGCCGCGTGGTCAAGGGCGTGAACTTTGCGTCCCTGAGCGACGTCAATGATCCCGTGGAGCTGGGCCGGTATTACAGCATGAGCGGCGCGGACGAGCTGGTGTTCTACGACATCACCGCGTCGAGCGAGGGGCGAAGGCTCTTCACCGACGTGCTCAAGCGCGTCGCTTCGACCATCTTCATCCCGCTGACCGTGGGCGGCGGCATCAACACGCTCGACGACTTTGAGCGCGTGCTGACCAGCGGTGCGGACAAGGTGAGCGTCAACTCCGGCGCGATCCGCCATCCGCAGCTGATTGAGGACGCGGCCCGGCGCTACGGCGATCAGTGCGTGGTGCTCTCTGTGGACGCCAAGCGCGTGAACGGCAGCTATCACGTGTTCGCCAAGGGCGGGCGCGAGGATACCGGCATGGACGCGCTGGAGTGGATCAGGCGCGGCGTGGCCATGGGCGCGGGTGAGATCGTGCTCAATTCCATCGATACCGACGGCGTGAAGCGGGGCTTTGACCTGGAGATGCTGGACGCCGTGTGCAGCATCGTGGACGTGCCGGTTATCGCCTCCGGCGGCGCGGGCTGCACGCAGGACTTTGTGACGCTGTTTCGGACGCTGCCCAAGGTGGACGCGGGCCTGGCGGCCTCGATCTTCCACTTCGGCGAGGTGAGGATCGGCGACCTCAAGGACGAGCTGGCGCGAAACGGCATCAATGTCCGCCGAATCAAAGAAACAGACGCTTGAGACCGGCGCGAAGCGAAATGGGGAGTCTGAGGGACAATGTCCCTCAGGCAGGTTTGGGCGGCAGCCCAACGTTTCCCATTTGTGAAGAATGAAAAGCAAGAATCGCAGCGGAGCCGAAGGCGACTATTGCGATTCCGATGCTTTGGCCGGGTTTGGATTCAGCGTAGCAGAATACTGCCAAAAAGGAGAAAGCATATGATTGATATTTCAACCCTCAAATTTGACGAGAAGGGACTCATCCCCGCCGTCGTCGTGGATACGGAGACGAAGAAGGTGCTCACCGTCGCGTACATGAACGCGGAGAGCCTGAAGATTTCCATGGAGAAGGGGCTGACCTGCTTCTTCTCCCGCTCCCGCCAGCAGCTCTGGCTCAAGGGCGAAACCAGCGGCAACATGCAGCACATCGTGAAGATCACTGCGGACTGCGACCGGGATGCGCTGGTGGTCGAGGTGCGCAAGGAGGGCCCGGCCTGCCACCTGGGCACGGACTCCTGCTTTAACGAGGTGATCTTCGAGGGCGAGGAGCCGCCGGCATTCCAGTACGCCGATCTCATGGAGATGCTCGAGGGCCGCAAGGCGCAGCCCAAGGAGGGCTCCTACACGACGTACCTGTTTGAAAAGGGCCTCGACAAGATGCTCAAGAAGGTGGGCGAGGAGACGACGGAGGTCATCATCGCCGCCAAGGACGGCGACAAGGCGAACACCATTTACGAAATCGGCGATCTGATGTATCATGTGATGGTGCTGATGATCGAGATGGGCATCAGCCTGGAGGACGTCAAGAAGGAGATGGCCTCCCGCCACGTCATCGACAAAAAGGTCAAGCAGGAGAAGATGATCAAGTGATTCCCCAGAATCTGCACATGCACTCCACCTGGGACGACGGAAAATCGACGGTCGAGGAGATGATTCTCGCCAGCCGGGCTGCGGGCCTTGCGTCCGTGGGCGTGAGCGTCCATTGCCCGATGCCGTTTGAAAACGACTGGGAATGCCCCATGGAGCGCCTGCCGGCTTACAGGGCCGAGGTGCGCGCGCTGGCGGCGAAGTACAAAGGCAGCATTGACGTCTACCTGGGCATCGAGTGGGACGTGAGCGCGCAGACGCTCGACCTGTCGGCGTATGACTATGTGATCGGCTCCGTGCACGAGCTGCCGGTGGACGGCCATCGCAGCGTGGACGCCAATGCGGAGACGATGGCACGTTATCTCGCCGAGTGCTTTGACGGCGACGCGGACGCGGCGGCGGAGATGTACTTCGCCGAGTTTGACAAGGTCGCCGCGCAGCCGGAGGCGGATATCGTCGGGCACTTCGATCTGCTCACGAAGTTTGACGAGCAGCGGGGCTTTTTCAATGAAAACAGCCCGCGCTACCGGCATGCGGCAGGGCGGGCGATGGAGAAGCTGGTGAAGGCCGGGAAGATCTTTGAGGTCAACACCGGCGCGATCAGCCGCGGCTACCGCACCACGCCGTATCCGTCCGCACAATGGCTGTGCCTGCTGCGCGAGCTGGACGGCCGCGTGACCGTCAGCGCCGACGCGCATCACAAAAGCGGCGTGACCTGCGCGTTCGATCTGGCCGAGCGGATGGTCAGGGAGGCGGGCTTTACGGAAATCTGGATTTTGGAAGGCAAAGAATTCGTCCCGGTCAGCATTTGACCGGGACGAATTTGTATACAGCGTGATCATGTGATGCTTAACGAAAGCGTGCTGAAAGCAGTGTTGTCAGAATCGCAATAGTCGCCGTTGGCTCCGCTGCGATTCTTGCTTTTGCGCTGCGCGTATGGAGACGATGGGGGCCTTGCCCCCATCACCCCTGCCTGAGGGATATCCTCCCTCAGACTCCCTTCTTCGCTTCGCGCGGTGGAAAGCAGTTTGCAGGCTTACTCGTCGCTCAGCCGCGCGACCATCGCGGCCATCGCGTCCACAGAATTGAAGTTCTGCGGGATGATCTCGGTCGCCGGGATGGAGATGTCGAACTCGTCGTTCAGCGCGCCGATGAGCTGGATGATGTCCAGCGAGGAGAGCACGCCGTCGTCAATCAGGGTCGTGCAGGTGTCCAGGTCGTCCTCGTCGATGATGTCCGCGAGGATCTCAAGAATCGTGTCTCTCATGGTCAAGTCTCCTTTATTTGATGTTGGGTTGATTGATTGCAGAGGAATGGAGGGTGTCGCGCACAAGACGCGCGCCGTGCCCGTCCGCCAGGATGATGCGCGGCATGTTGCGGCTCAGGAAGAGCGCCGGGCCCTCGGTGACGGAGTACGCGCCGATGTTGTGGAAGGCCAGCACGTCCTGCTGCGCAAGGCCGGAGAGCGTGATGCTGCGCACGAGGATGTCCGCCGTGGTGCACAGGCTGCCGCAGAGCGACCAGTCCGCCCCGGTCTCATCCGTATGGGCCTCGCCCGGAATGTGCGTGATGATCGGGTTGCGCATGCCCATCGTGCCGCCGAGGTAGTTGACGTGGTGGATGCCGCCGTCCACAATCGCGTAATTGTGGCCGCGGTTGACCTTCGTGTCCACGACGGTGGTCAGGTACGTGCCGCATTCGGAGGCGAAGAAGCGGCCCATCTCGATGGTCAGCTCACAGCGGCCGGCAAGCGTCTGCAGGTCGGGCGCGAGCGCACGGATCGGGGCGAGGGTGTCGCTGTGATCCTCATGGGCGAAGTAGGGGAAGTACAGGCCTGGGCCGTACTCCAGCTGCTCGCAGACGAAGCCATAGTCGCGCGCTAGCTTGTCCATGAACTCGCCCAGCATGATCAGCTCTTTACGCTGATCCTTGTCGAGCTTTGCGCGCTGGGTGCCGGAGAAGTAATGGATGCCCGTAAACCGCAGGCCGGCGTAGTCCTCCCGGTGCGCGATCGCATCGAGCAGGTCGCTCTCGTCCATGCCGAACTGCGAGCCCGCCGTCAGGCGCAGCAGCACCGGATAGACGCGGCCGCGGCGCAGCGCGGCTTCGTTCAGCAGGCGGATGTGCAGCGGGGATTCGGCGGTGAAGCGCACGACGCCCGCGTCCATGGCATGCTCGATGTCCTCCGCCGTCTTGTTTACGCCGGAAAAGAGGATCGTCTGGGGATTGACGTGCAGCGCCTCGCAGATTTCCAGCTCGCCCGGGCTGCACACCTCTAGCGTCTCCACAAGCCCCTGCATCGCGGGGATCAGGAACGGGTTGGCCTTGATGGAGTAGCACAGGTGAACGCTGTCGCCCACGATGGCCTTGATGCTGCGCATGCGCGTATCCAGCGCGGCGGTGTCAAAGACGAAGGACGGCGTGCCGAATTCCCTGGCGATGGCTGCAAGCTGCTGTTTATCCATTCCGCGCACCTCGCTTCCGGTTCTGGTAAAGCTCCATGAGGGCGTTGCGGTCGATCTTGCCGTTCTTGGTCATGGGCATCTCGTCCACCTGCATGAAGATGTTGGGGATCATGTACGCGGGCAGCGTCTCGTGCAGGGCGGCGGTGATGGCGGCCTTGTCGGCTTCGCCCATCGTGAAGGCGAGGATCTTGCCCTTGTCGTGCAGGTACACGCACAGCGCGCGCTCCACGCCGGGCACGGCGCTCAGCGCGGTCTCGATCTCGCCCAGCTCGATGCGGTGGCCCATGTGCTTGATCTGGAAATCCTTGCGGGAGACGTAGACCAGCTCGCCCTGCTCGGTCAGGCGCACCAGGTCGCCCGTGCGGTAGATGGTCTCCATGTGGGTTTTGTTCAGCGGATTCTGCACGAACGCTGCGCGGGTGCGCTCGCTGTCGCCGAAGTAGCCCAGTGCCACGGCCGTGCCGCTGACGCAGAGCTCGCCGGTGCCGCCCGGCGCGACCTCTTTGTCGTTTTCATCCAGCAGCAGGATGCGCTCGTTGGGGAACGGCACGCCGATGGGCAGGCTCTCGCCCGGCTCATACGCGCGATCCACGATGTAATAGGTGCAGTTGCAGGTGATCTCCGTCGGGCCGTAGAGGTTGACGTACATCACGTCCGGCAGATACTTTTTCAGCTTGTTCAGGTGCTTGATGGGCATCACCTCGCCGGAGAACATGATGGCGCGCAGCGCCGTCGGAACCTTGTAATCCAGCGCGTTCATCGTCGTGATGAAGCACAGCGCGGACACCGCCCAGACGAGCACCGTGGCCCCGCGGTCGCACAGGAAGTCCATGAGCTTCGTCGGCTGGGTGAAGTAGCTCGTGGGGATGATCTGCACCGTCGCGCCGGTAAAGACGCCGGAGTAGATGTCCTTGACGGAGACGTCAAAGTCAAACGGCGCCTGATTGGCCAGCACGTCGCGTTCGGTGATGCCGAAGATTTCGGTGAAGCAGGGGATGAAATCGACCACGTTGCGGTGGCAGATGATCACGCCCTTGGGCGTGCCGGTGGAGCCGGAGGTGAAGTTGACGTAGAGCGGGTCGATGTCCAGCATCTGCGCGCGCACGCGGGCAAGCGCAGCTTCGTCGATCGCGCTTTCGAGCAGATCCTCGAGGATGAGGATGTCGCCCGGCACGTCCATGGCGCGCAGCGCCTCCTCATGCGCCCTGTCGGTCACCACGACCGGAGAGGCGAGGGTTTCAAGGATCGCGCGGATGCGCGCGGCGGGATGGCGCAGGTTCAGCTGCGAATACGCGCAGCCGGCGTACACCGCGCCGAAGAAGCCCGCGACGGTCTGCACGGACTTGTCCATGTAAAAGCCGACGGTCGTGCGCGGGGCAACATGCGGAAGAAGCGCGGAGCCCACGGCGCGGGACAGGCGCACCAGCTCCTCAAACGTGACCGCGCTGCCTTCGTCGGCGAAGGCGGTCTTGTGCGGCAGGCGCGCGGCCGTCGCCTCCAGGTGATCCAGAATCAGATATTTCATCGTCAGCACTCCCAAATGCTTATTGCGCGAAGCGGAGAAGGATTCGGAATCGGCAGCCCAACGTTCTCCCTGAATGAAAAACAGGCTGCGGACATCCATCCGCAGTCTCTATTATACAGGAGGATTCCCCTGCAATCAAGGGAAGATTATTCGATTGTCAGCTCGTACCACACTTCGCCGTTTTCCGGATAGTCCGCAAGCCGCGCGTAGACGCGCAGGGTCTGGCCGGACAGCGCGCCCGGTGCGCAGGCGTACAGCGTGTCCACGCCGTAATCCTGCAGCAGCGTCTCGCTGCCGTCGGCGTTTTTGAGCACAAACCGGTATTCCGGTGTGTAGACGACGTAGTGGTTGCAGTCCGCCATGTACACGTCCTGCGTCTCAGAGAGCGCACGCACGCGCGCCTCGTCCTGCTCCAGCGCCGGGTTCCACTCGCTGTCCGGATCAAAGACGGTCAGCCAGACGTTGGTGGTGAAGGTCAGGGAATCGAGGTATTCCCAGCGGTTGGCGTAGAACAGGCCGCTTACGTCCTCGCCGGCGGCGTAGGCGCTGAAGACCCGGCAGAAGGCGTCGCTCAGGATATCCGCGCCCTCGCCGACCATGTGGTACAGGTCAAAGAAGTATTCATCCAGATTGGGCATCAGCTCCGGCCGGGCGAAGGAGAAGTTGAAGCACGGCACGCCCAATTCCTCGCAGAAGGCCATGAGGGCGTCGTTGTAGTCCAGAAAGCCCGGCTCGGCCAGCGCGTGCGCCGTCAGATTCGGAAAGATGACGACCATGAGCCTGGAGCCGTTCTCCTCGCACAGCTGCCTGTACAGACGAAGCTGATCCTTGGAGCCGTCAAGCAGCTCATAGATGTAGCCGGTGTACTCGCGCTGCACCGTGCGCAGCAGCTCGTCCGCACGCTCGTCGGTCTCGTGACGCAGAAAGCCGCTGCCCTGATAGGAGACCGTCGGATCCATGGTTTCCCGCAGGCGCGCGTAGGTCTTCTCCGGAAAATAGCGCAGGCCGACGGTCTTGGCCACGTCGGACAGGCTCTGCGCGCCAAAGCCCCGGAACATCAGCAGACGGTCGAGGTAGCAGCCGTCCTCGCTGCTGGCGCGCAGATAATAGTCCAGCATGTTCGCGGGGTCGGAGAGGAAGGGCATGAGCTTGTACTGCGCCTCCGGCGCCTCGCGCACGGTCTGGAAATTGTACGGCTCGGTGACCAGCACGACCCACTCGGGGCTGTTTGTGCGCTGCAGCTCGCGCGTCAGCGCGATGGACGCGGGCATGGAGGCCGTCGGCACGGTGGCGCAGAAGGCGCTGCGCCCGGTCTTCTCCGTGATGCGCTGCGCGTTGAAGTGGTCGCGCACGATGGAGGAGCCGACGAAGGCCAGCTCGATGTCCTCACGCGCCTGCATCTCGCGCAGGGTCAGTCGGGCGATGGTGTCCGTCTGGATGAGGTGCGTATTGGCGAAGAGAAGCAGGAGCACGAAGCCCAGCGCGAAGAGGCCGAGCCTGATCAGGCCTCGCAGATTCGGATGTCTTTTCACAGCGTGCCTCCGTCAGAAGATCGCATACATGAAGCCCGCGTTCGCGGCGCCCGCGCCCACGAAGCTGGCCAGAACAAAGTACATGAACGCATACAGCAGCACGACGCGCGGAATCACGGGCAGGGACAGCAGCCTCTCGCGGATGCGCACGCCCCGCTCCTGCAGCACGGAGACCGCAAACAGGATGAGCGTGGCGGCGGCAAGAATCGCAAAGTCGCCTGCCGTGAGGCCGAGGGCGAGCAGCGTGCCGTCCGAGAGCTGCGCAGCCGCCGGGGAAAGGAGCGTCTTGCCCAGCATCGCGAAGGCGTCAGCTGCGCGCGCCGCGCGGTCAAAGTACCAGCCGATGTTGACGATCACAAACGTGCGCACAACGCGCAGCACATAGAAGCCGCGCGAGGCGGTGATGCGCTCGCCGAGACGGTCGTTTGCGCGCCTGTACAGAGGGTCAAGCAGCGCGCTGGCGGCGAGGATGAGACCGTTGTACAGGCCCCAGAGGACGTAATTCATGCTCGCGCCGTGCCAGACGCCCACCAGCAGGAAGACCAGGATGTTGCCCAGCGCCGCGGGCAGCGCGCGGGCGACGTCCGCGCCCAGACGCGATTTGGCCGCTTTGGAGAGCTTCGTCATGGGCCGGGTCAGCGCGAAAGGATAGAAGACATAGTCGCGCATCCACGCGCCCAGCGAGATGTGCCACCTGCGCCAGAAGTCGCCCAGGGAGACGGAAAAATACGGACGCTTGAAGTTGGGCGCAAGGCGGATGCCGAACAGCTCCGCGATGCCGGTGACCAGATCGATGCCGCCGGAGAAGTCGCAGTACTGCTGAAGCGAGTAAAACAGCACGGCCACGACAATCACCGCGCCGCCGTAGGCCTCCTGCTGGCCGAATACCGCGCTGACCAACGGGAGCGCGCGGTCGGCGATGACCTTCTTTTTGAAGAAGCCCCAGAGCATGAGCAGCGCGCCGCGCTCGATGTTGGCTATGTCGAAGCGGTGCGGCGTCTCCAGCTGATGGGCGAGCTGATCAAAGCGCGCGATCGGGCCCTGAATCAGCTGCGGGAAGAAGGAGATGAACAGCGCGAATTTCGCCGGGTTTCGCTCCGGCGCGACCTTGCCGTTGTACACGTCGATGAGGTAGCCCATCGACTGGAACGTGTAAAACGAGATGCCCAGCGGCAGCAGCAGGGAAAGCGCCGGACGGCCCATCGCCGTGAGCAGAGGCGAGGCATACTTGAGCAGCGCCAGCACGCCGAAGTTGAGCAGCAGCACGGCGAAAAAGACCGCGCGCTGGCGGCGTTTGGCCTGCGCCTTGAGCGCCTTTTTGCCCGCCGCGTCCAGCTCGCCCCTGCGGGCCTTGAGCAGCGCGCGGCTCTTTTCGGAAATGCGGCCGATGGCCAGCGCGCCCGCCCAGGTGGACAGCGTCGTCAGCAGGATGAACGGCAGCGCGTTTGCGCCACAGGATGCATAATATGCATAGCTGGCCAGCAGCAAAAGCACCCATTTGAAGCGGTCCGGGCACAGATAGTACAGCGCGGCGCACAGGAAGGCGAATGCGATCAGGGTAAAGAGTGACATGATCAAACCTCAGACAATCGGAATACAAAATGAAGCGGGAACAACGATATCATGCCCTGGCCCGCCTGTCAAGACGGTCAGTGGTGAATGACGTTCTGGCTGGCCCGGATGCGCGCGACGGCGGCGGCGCCCTGCGGACCGGTCAGATAGGCGTAGGTGGTGTCGGGCACGAGCGGCCGGATCTCCTCCATTCTGCCGTCGTGGATGAGCTGGCGCACATGGGACGCGCTGATGGGCGCGCCGCCCTCCTCCTTGCGCGCAAGGACGCGCAGGGCGATCCCGCTGGGGGGCAGCACGGCGCCGAGCGCTTCATTATATGTGCGGGTCGCGGCGGAGAACGGCTCCTCGCCGACGTAGCGGCAGGTGAGGTTCAGCGCGCCGGCGATGCGGGTGAACAGCGTCGCGTCGAGCTGCGCGTGCGTGCGGGTGACCAGCGCGTCGTCCTTGAGGAAGTACGACGGGAAGGTCGCGGAGGAGATCATGTAGCTGCCGGAGGATACGACGGTCACGTTGGGGTACTTTGCCGCCGCGGCGCGCACCATGGCCAGACGGTCGGCAAAGGGCACGAGGCTCCTGTCCTCGCTGAGCACGAACAGCACCACGCGCGCGTTTTCCCTGGCCGCCTGCTCGAGCAGGTACGCATGGCCGTTGGTGAACGGGTTGCAGTTCATGACCAGCGCCGCGCCGGGCATTTCCAGGCTGCCCGCGGGCATCTGCGCGGCGAGCTGGCGCAGGTAGCGCTCAAAGCCGTCGCGGCGGTTTTCCATGAAGACGAGCCGGCCGTCCACGCGCGCGATCTCGTGAAAGCCGCACGGGGCGAAGAACTTCGCGCTGTCGCACTTGGTGTACAGGAACAGGTGCGTGTTGCCGCGCTCCATCTGCACCTGCACCAGATGCGCCACGATGTCGGCCATGAGGCCCTCGCCGCGGTGTGCGGAGGAAACGGCCATGCAGCGCAGCGTGTTTTCAAAGATGGAGCCGGTGGCGAGCATTTCGCCGTCGTCCGAGAAGATGCCGGCGGAATAGGAGAGGTTTCTGTCGCGCATGATGCCCTCGGCGCGCAGCAGCGCGTCCATCTGCGCCTGCGCGCGCTTGTTGCGGGGGGAGATTTCGCTGGCAAAGTATTCGCTCATGTGGCCTCCTGACGGTTACAAATCATCACTTTCCATTATAGCATGAAAGTGCGCGCGGCGCGTATCCAATTTTGCTTATCTGCCGCATCGGAAAAGCCTGCCTTGCGCGCCCGGCGGGATTCTGCTACAATGGACTGGCATGGACAGGCAAACTGTCCGGATAAACGAAGGAGAACGGGCTATGGCACAGATCGACGTGACGGTCGCGGACATGATGCAGGCGCGGGAGGCGCGCTTTACCATGCAGAGGACGCTGCTTTCGCGCTATCCCGGCGCGGCGCTGGTCTGCCTGACGATGAACATCGCGGGCCCGGTGAAGACCACGCCCGCCATCGAGCGCGCGTTTGAATGGGGCGCGGCGCAGATCCGGGCGGTGCTCGCGGGCGGCGCGGTGCTGTTCAGCGCGGCCATCCACGAGAAGACCGGCCCGGAGGCCGTGTTTGTCGTGCAGGGCGACGCGAGGGAAATCAAGCGCAGGCTGTGCGCGCTGGAGGACGGCTGCGCGATGGGCCGGCTGCTGGACATCGATGTGATCGGGGAAGACGGCGGGAAGATCGCGCGGACGGAGCTTGGCCTTCCGGCGCGCAAATGCCTGCTGTGCGGACAGGACGCGCCGGTCTGCGCCAGGAGCCGCGCGCACTCGGCGGCGGAGCTGTTTGACAGGACGCTTGCGATCATCGACGCGCACTTTGCGGACGCCTATGCCGCACGCGTGGGCGAGCAGGCGCAGCGTGCGCTGCTGTGCGAGGCGGCCATCACGCCCAAGCCGGGCCTGGTCGACCGGGCCAACGCGGGCGCGCATGAGGATATGGACGTGTTCACGTTCATCGACAGCGCCTGCGCGCTGCGGACGTATTTTGAAGCCTGCGCGCGAACGGGCCTTGCTTACCGCGGCGGGGACGCGCAGGCCTGCTTTGACGCCCTGCGCACGCCGGGCCTGCTGGCGGAGGACGCGATGAAGCGCGCGACGCACGGCGTGAAC
>JAGBDL010000010.1 GCA_017937505.1 Clostridia bacterium
CACCGGCCCGCAGGCCCCCGCGGGCCGCGCCGCCTCAAAGCGCAGGGTCAGCGTCTGGCGGCGGCCCAGGTACAGCGCGTCCGTCAGGTCGACGGCGAGCAGGCAGGGCGTGCCCGTCAGCTCCATCGCCGCGGCAACGGAGGCGGCAGGAGACCGGGCGCTGTCAAACCGGGCGAGCACCTGATTGTCCAGCAGAACCTCGCCCCGGCCCGCCAGGTGATCGATGATGAGCAGCGCGCGGTCGCCGCGCAGGCTGCCGAAGTCGAGCTCGCGGGTCAGCCGGACACAGCCGGACACGTCGTCCGGGAGCATCGCCGGCAGCGCGAACGGGGCGGTCTGCTCCGCCGGCCTGTCTTCACCGTAGGGCGCGCCGTCCGTGCCCAGCAGCTCGGAAAACGCGCCCAGCGCGTCCGCGCCGGGCAGCGAAAAGCCGGAGGGGCCGGTCTCGAGCAGCCGGTCGGGCAGGCTGCCTGCGCGCAGCGTCCAGTGGGTCAGCGGCAGACGCATCATGCCTGCGCCCTCTGACGGGTGATGGCCTCGCGCGCCATCAGCAGGCCGCAGATCGTCTTGCCGTCGCGGATGTCGCCGCGCATGACCATGTCGACCGCCTCGTCAAGCGGCATGCGCACCAGATCCAGAAACTCGTCCTCGTCCGGATGCGTGCTGCCCTGGGAGAGGCCCTGCGCCAGATAGATGCCGATTTTCTCCGTGCAGAAGCCCGGCGTGGTGAGCACGGAGGTGAGCAGCGTCATGGTTTCGGCCCGCAGGCCGGTCTCCTCCTCCAGCTCGCGCACGGCGCAGTCCAGCGGGTCCTCGTCCGCGCGGTCGAGCTTGCCGGCGGGGATTTCCAGCGTCACCCGGTCGACGCTGACGCGGTGCTGGCGCACCAGAAGCGTCGTGCCGTCCTCATACACCGGCACGACGGCGGCCGCGCCCTTGTGCACGACGATCTCGCGCGGGGCGCTGTGGCCGTTGGGGCAGGTCACCTGCCACTTCTCCACGTGGAGGATGCTGCCCTCGTAAATGGTTTCCTTGTGAAACGGGATTTCCCGCAGTCTGCTGTCGTCCATCGCGATCCGCTCCTTTGCTCAGGCTGTCCATGCGTGCGCATGCACAGAATTTATAGACTAATTCGTCCCAATTGGGAAGAATCCCTGCCGGACTTCCGTCTTATCCATGTAAAACAGGTGCAAATCCCTGCCAAAACCGCCCGCGGAGTTGACAAGGGGAAGGACGCCGATTTACAATGAGCATACACAACGGATGCATAGGGCTGAGGGGACGAGGCCCCTGAGAACCCCGAAAAAGGAGGATAAAGATATGAGAAAAATCACCCGCCGGCTGACGGCCGCGGTGCTCAGCGCGTGCCTTGCGCTCGCGCCGCTCGGCGCGTTTGCCGAGTCGCCGCAGGGGATTACGGCGCAGGTGGTGCTCCCGATGCAGGACGGTGCGCAGACGGCGCTGCCGGTGCAGACGGTGGTCACCTCCGCCGGCGAGACCGTGTACTGGCTGGATATGAGCATGCTGGACGAGGCGCAGATCGAGGCACTGTCCATGGGCGAGCTGATCCTCTTTGACGAGGCGGGCGAGCTTCTGGGACAATTCCTCTTTGACGGCACCGAGGCGGCTGCGGAGGCCGATGGCCTGGTCGAGCTCTACGACGCGATCGACCCGGGCATGAGCGTTCCGCTGATGATGGCGCCGATGGCGATGCCGGAGAGCCTGGAGGAGACCGAGGCGGTGCTCGCCGAATACGGCTTTGTGAGCGGCGAGGAGTACCCGGAGTACGTCGAGGAATACCCCGAGTATGTCGAGGAGACGCCGGAGTACGTCGAGGAAACCCCTGAATACGTCGAGGAGACGCCGGAATACGTCGAGGAAACCCCTGAATACGTCGAGGAGACGCCGGAGTACGTCGAAGAGACCCCGGAGTATGTCGAGGAGACGCCGGAGTACGTCGAGGAGACCCCGGAGTACGTTGAGGAGACGCCGGAGTACGTCGAGGAAACCCCGGAGTATGTCGAGGAATCCACGGAGGAGATCGGGGAGATTCCCCAGCAGGTGGAGCAGCCGGCGTATGTGACGCCCCTCCAGGAAAACACGAACCTGCGCACCGAGCCGCTCGTCACGGAGGACAACGTGGTCGCGCAGGTCAATACCGGCGACGTGCTGGTCGTTTTCGGCTATGCGATCGACGGCGAGGGCCGCGTCTGGTGGCAGGCGGTGGACGTGCGCAGCGGCATGACCGGCTGCATCATGGCCGACGTCACGGAAGCGGTGGACGAGAGCGTCTATGCCGCGTTTGAGGCGCAGCTGGAGGCGGAGCGTCTGGAGACCGAGGAGCCGGAGACTGAGGAACCGGTCGATCAGGAGCCGGAGACCGAGGAACCGGTCGATCAGGAGCCGGAGACTGAGGAACCGGTCGATCAGGAGCCGGAGACCGAGGAACCGGTCGATCAGGAGCCGGAGACTGAGGAACCGGTCGATCAGGAGCCGGAGACTGAGGAACCGGCCGATCAGGAGCCGGAAACCGAGGAGCCGGCTGATCAGGAGCCGGAGACTGAGACGCCGGAGAATGCCGTCCACTATGCGGTGACCAGCAACAAGAACAACCCGACCAACAACCTGCGCGCGTCTGCGGATTCCAAGGCGGACGTGGTGGGCGCCTATGAAAACGGCGAGCTCGTCATCTTCGGCGAGCCGACCGCCGACGGCAAGTGGTATCCGGTGACGGTCGTGCGCGACGGCGCGCAGGGCTACATGCGCGATTACCTGCTGACCGCGATCTCCGATGCGGACGCACAGACGCGCATGGCCGCGATCCTCGCGGACAAGGCGGCTGAGGAAGCGGCGAGCGTGCCGCAGGATGAAGCCGCCGGGGAGAGCGGCGGGACTGCCGATCCGATCGCGCCGGAGGCGACCGTGCCGGAGGAGCCGGACGACACCGACGCTCAGGAGGAGCAGACCGGCGAAACAGCCGGCATGGACGACACGGACGCCGGCGATGAGGACGGCGAAACCGGGCCGGAGGGCGGGGAGATGCCTGCGTTCCCGGCGTATGCGATGACGCTGCCGCAGGACAACGCCATGATCGTGCTGCGCACGGAGGCGGGCGGCGAGTTGCCGCAGAACGGCGCGGTGCCGATGATCCGCGAGCCCACCCCGCTGGAGGTGACCGGGGCGCAGACCGGCGCGGACGGCCAGCTCTGGTATCTGGTGCGCAACATGAACACCGACGAGACCGGCTACGTCGAGGCCTACAAGGTCGAAGAGGTGACGAAGGAGGCCGCCGAGGCGGCGGTCAAGGCCGAAATCAGCGTGATTCCGCCGGTGCCCAGCGACAATGAGAACGCGTCCGGCGGCGAACAGAAAGAGCCTGACGCCGGCGAGCAGACCGGCGGCACGGAGGACGAGCCCGAAATCACCGAGCCGGACACCCCGCAGGAGCTGACCGACGGCGACATCTATCACTATGGCCGCAACACCGGCCGCCAGGTCGGCCTGCGCAAGGCCCCGAGCAAGAATGGCGAACGCATCTACAACATGGAGGCGGGCACGATCCTCTGGGTCATGAGCAAGGACGGCGACTGGTGCCACGTGCGCACCGATCGCGCGGAAGGCTATGTGATGGCCGAGTTCGTCCAGCTGATGGGCGTGAACGAGGAGGCCGCGTACCGCGCGTCCATCGACGATCCGGAAACCGTGCCGGAGACGCCGGATGCGCCAGAGACGCCGGATGTGCCGGAAACGCCAGATGTGCCGGAAACGCCGGATGCGCCAGAGACGCCGGATGTGCCGGAAACGCCAGATGTGCCGGAAACGCCGGATGTGCCGGAAACGCCGGATGTGCCGGAAACCCCGGATGTGCCGCAGGAGACCGAGACGCCGACCCCGGAGCCGACCGAGGAGTCCAAGGCCGATCCGACGCCGACCCCCGAGCCGCAGCAGCTTGAGCGGTATGCGGTGATCACGAAGGACAAGACCCAGGTGCACGCCAGCGCGGATACCGGCGCGTATCTGCAGACGATGCTCGCCAAGGACAATGTGGTCTATGCGATGCACAGCGAGATGAACGATGCGGGCGAGCTGTGGACGCTGGTGCAGGCGGACGGCCAGTGGGGCTATGTGCTCTCTGACAGCCTGCGCATGATGAGCGACCAGGAGCAGGCGGACTATCTGGCGGCCCAGGAAGCGGCCAAGGCCACGCCGACCCCGACCGTCGAGCCCACGGCCACGCCGGAGCCGACGACCACGCCCGCGCCGCAGCGCCTGGAGATGTATGCGCGCGTCATCAACGACGGCACGCCGCTGCGCGGCAACCCCGATCCCAACGCGTATCTGCAGACCATCCTGAACAAGGAAACGGTGGTCTTCCTGTTTCAGAGCCAGTTCGCCTCGGACGGCATGATGTGGTATCTGGTGCAGTACGCCGGCCAGTGGGGCTACATCCGCGCCGACCTCGTGCGCCCGATGGGCGAGCAGGAGACGGCGGACTATCTGGCCCAGCTGGAGGCGGAGCTGGCCACGCCGACCCCGATGCCGCAGACGACCCCGGAGCCGATCGGCCCGGATTCCACCAGCGCATACGCCAAGCTGATCAAGGACAAGGTGAACCTGCGCCGTACGCCGTCCGCGTCCGGCACCTCGCTGGACCGCGTCCCGATCAACACGCTGCTGCTGGTGCTGGGCAGCGAGTACGACGGCACCTATACCTGGTATCAGGTGTCCTATAACGACAAGGAAGGCTATATCCGCAGCGATATGGCGCAGATGCTGACCATCGCAGAGCTCACCGCGTACTATCAGCAGCAGATGGAGCAGGCGCAGAATGCCTCCAAGCCGGGCGCGAGCACCACGCCCAACGCCAACAACAACACCAGCGTGGTGATCGGCGGCTCTCAGTTGCAGGATCTCATCCCGGTGGACAACAGCTGGACGAACAACGTGATTTCCGGCATGCCGAGCTACGCGACCGCCACGCCGGACCCGAACGCGACCCCGACCCCGGTGCCCCCGGCAAAGGCCGCCGCGCTCATCCGCTCCAGCGGCGAGATCACGGTCAGCAATGTGCCGGCGATGACCGAAAACGGCACGTTCTCCGTCTACGGCAAGACCAGGGCGTTCAGCACGGTCACCGCGACGGTGGAAATGACCGTGGAGGCGGAAGCAACCGCCGCCCCGGCGACGTTCGGACAGGGCCTGGTGGCCTCCGCGATTGCGGAAAGCGCGCAGACGGTCAAGCGTACCGTCGGCCAGACCGTCGCGGACGCGGACGGCCGCTTTGAGATGGACGTGACCCTGCCCAAGCCCGGCGAGTACATCGTCGAGTTTGCTACGGCGGACGGCGCGTTCGCGCAGTACGGCGTGACCTACGACACCGGCGTGACGCCGGAGCCGACCGCGCAGCCCCTGCCCACGGCCATGCCGGTGCAGGAGGAGGACGGCGGCATGGGCATCCTGCCGTTTGTCATCGGCGGTCTGCTGATCGTCGTGGCCGCCGCGGTCTACGGCGTGTACGTCTACCGCCGCAGAACCGAGGAGGAAGAGGACGAGGAGGACGAGGACGATGAGGCCGAGATGCGCGAGGCGCAGCTGAACATGCAGCGCCAGCGCCGCGCCGAAACGACCGCGCCGTCCGCGCCGAGGCCAACCTCGACCGTGATCCCGGGCGCGCAGCGCATGCCGCAGGCCCCCAAGGCCCCGGTCCATACGCAGGTGCCCTCCTACATGAAGAACACGGAGGCCAAGCCGCCGGTCAGCCCGTACGCAAGACCCGCCGCGCCGCAGGCGCCGGTCGCGCCGAGCGCC
>JAGBDL010000087.1 GCA_017937505.1 Clostridia bacterium
CCTCAGTCCTGGTCGTTTCAAGGGGGTATGGGAGTCCAGAGGGATGTAGGGGGGACTGGAGCCTGCCGCCGCCTGTGGCGGAAACAGGCTGGCGGAATGTCCCGAGCGAAAAGGAGCGATCTCCGTCCACGACTATTTCGCAAGGTAATCGAAATCCCCCCTCATCCCTCTGGGCCCAGCGCAGCGCGCTTCCCCTGAAGATGGCTATCTTCAAAGCTTCTTAGTTAGCATAAGCTCCCTTTTGTTACAAAACAGCCTGACAGACAAAAAGACCGGGACAGACATCCCAGTCTTTTTTGCTTGCTTCAATTCAATCCTGATACAGCCTTGTGGACAGATACCGGTCGCCCGCGTCCGGCATGAGGGCCACGATGGTCTTGCCCGCGTTCTCCGCGCGCCGGGCGAGCATAAGCGCCGCGTGCAGGCATGCGCCGGAGGAGATGCCGATGAGCACGCCCTCCCGGCGGCCCATGGCGCGCCCGGCCGCTAATGCGTCTTCGTCCGTGACCGGGATGATCTCATCGAGCACGCTGCGGTCAAGCACGCTGGGCACAAAGTTCGCGCCGATGCCCTGAATGCCGTGCGGCCCCGCGACGCCCCCCGACAGCAGCGGCGAGGACGCCGGCTCCACCGCGACGATCTGAACATTCGGCTTTCGCTCCTTGAGATACCGGCCCACGCCCGTGATCGTGCCGCCCGTGCCCACGCCCGCGACGAAGATGTCCACCTCGCCGCAGGTGTCCCCATAGATTTCCGGGCCGGTCGTCTCGTAGTGCGCCTGTGGATTGGCGGGATTGTCAAACTGGCCGGGGATGAAGCTGTCCGGAATCTCGCGGGCCAGCTCCTCGGCTTTGGCAATTGCGCCCTTCATGCCCTCTCTGCCCGGCGTGAGCACCAGCTCCGCGCCGTAGGCCTTCATCAGCAGGCGGCGCTCCATGCTCATGCTGTCCGGCATAACGATGATGGCGCGGTAGCCCCGTGCCGCCGCGACAACGCACAGGCCGATGCCCGTGTTGCCGCTGGTCGGCTCGATGATGACGCTGCCCGGATGAAGCGCGCCGCGTTTTTCCGCGTCCTCGATCATCGCCAGACCCACGCGGTCCTTGGCCGAGCCGCCGGGGTTGAAGCCCTCCAGCTTCAGCAGCAGGCGCGCGTTCAGGTTTTCTTCCTTTTCGATATGCACGGCCTCCAGCAGCGGCGTATGGCCGATGAGCTGCTCAGATGACGTATAGACCCTTGCCATGGAATCTTCCTTTCCGCAGCCGGCAATGCCGCCGGCCGCATGCGTTTCCTGCATTATAAATCCGCCGGGTTTCGCTGTCAACTCGGTTGACTTTTCCCTGCCAGATGGTACAATAGGGGCATTCTGAAACAAAGAGGCGAACCGCTTGAATATCCTTTTTCAGTTTTCCATCATCCTGCTCATCTCGCTCGCCGGCGAGGCGCTCAGCTTCCTGATTCCGCTGCCCATTCCCGCGAGCATCTACGGCATCGCGCTGCTGTTTCTTCTGCTGTGCACGGGCGCGCTGCGCGTGGAATCGGTCAAGGAGGTCTCCTCCTTCCTGATTGCGATCATGCCCGTCATGTTCATTCCCGCGGGCGTCGGGCTCATGGAGTCCTTCGGCCTGCTCCTGCCCGCGCTGCCCGCATACGCCGTGATCACGATTGTCTCCACGCTCGCCGTCATGGTCGTCTCCGGCCTGGCGACGCAGGCTGTCATCCGCAGAAAGCCCAGGGAGGAAAACCGCCATGCCTGAATTTGCCGCATCCTCTGTGTTCTTCGGCGTGTTTGTGACGCTGGCCGCCTATTTTCTCGGCCTCAAGGTCAGGGAAAAGACCGGCCTGGCCATCATGAATCCGCTGCTGATCGCCATCGCGCTGGTGATGCTCCTGCTCGGGGCGCTTCACATCGACTACGCCGCCTACAACCAGAGCGCCAGGCTCGTCAGCAGCCTTTTGACCCCCGCGACGGTCTGTCTTGCCGTGCCGCTCTATGAGCAGCTGCATCTGCTCAAGCGCCACAAGGCGGCCATTCTCACCGGTGTGCTCTCCGGCGTGCTCACCAGCCTCATCTGCGTGCTCGCGCTCGCCGTGCTCTTTAAGCTCGATCACGCGGCCTACGTCACGCTGCTGCCCAAGTCCATCACCACGGCCATCGGCATGGGCGTCAGCGAGCAGCTCGGCGGCCATGTGTCCATCACCGTGGCGATCATCATCATCACCGGCGTGATCGGCAACATGATCGCCGAATCCGTCTGCAAGGCTTTTCACATCACGGAGCCCATCGCGCGCGGCATCGCCATCGGCACGGCCTCGCACGCCATCGGCACCACCAGAGCCATGGAGCTGGGCGAGGTGGAGGGCGCCATGAGCAGCCTGTCCATCGTCGTCGCAGGCGTGCTGACGGTGGCGGGCGCGTCGGTCTTTTCGCTGCTGCTGTGACGCCTTCGCGCCCCGCAGATGCAGCGCACTGACCCGTCTGCAAATCCGCCGCAAATTAACGCAGAATTAACAGGCTTTTTTCTCTTTCCGTCGAATAGAATAAACAGCATATCAAATCTCCGGGAGGGCATCCTTTTCATGCTCGAGAAAAAAATCAACAAGGCTGTGCTCAAGGCGTTTATCCAGCGCAGGAAGATCAACGCGCTCGGTCTGATCGTCATCACCGCCGCCAGCGCCATTTTCACGCTGCTGGGCGCGCTCACCGGCTTTGCCCGCACCGATATCCTGGCCATCATCACCGTGCTGATGATTCTTTTATGCCTGCTGCAGATGATGAAAAACGGCAGGGGCTTCCGCACGCTGCGTTCCTACAGGGCCATGCGCAAAAAGAAGCGTGACCCGCAGGCGGATTGACCGATTCTGAGAAGGGGCTGTCTCATGACGAGGCAGCCCCTTTTTCACAGAGAAGCGCAATCGCCAGAAGGATTTTACAGGAAAAAATCGAATACTGAATATGAACGAATTTGCCTTTTCATGCGGCTTTGGAAGAAAAAGAAAATTTCGCGCCGGTTATCCCCAGTCCTGTGGAAAAGCCGTGGATATTCCCGAGGGTTTTGGAGCGGTTTTCCACAGCCCAAAATGCAGGCCTATTTTGGCTTTTTGGCGGTTATCCCGGTTTTCCACCGCACTACGGCTACTCCTGCTGAACCTTATATACTGCTACTACTCCATGGAGGTTGATGATATGCGTTTTTCCTGCGATACCAACGATCTGAACACAAGCCTCTCCATCGTCAGCCGCGCGCTGGCGGTACGCTCTCCCAAGCCGATTCTGGAAGGCATCCTCCTTGAATCCTGCGAGCAGGGACTGCGCCTGATCTGCACGGATCTCGCGCTGGGCATTCAGACGACCATTCCAGCGACCTTCACCGAAGAGGGCCGCGCCGTGCTGCCCGGCAAGCTGCTGTGCGAGATCGTGCGCAAGCTGCCCGGCGGCGTCTGCGAGGTTTCCATTTCCGACCGCATGCAGGCGACCATCCGCTGCGCGAGCATCCGCACGACGATCACCGGCTTTGACCCGGTCGAATATCCGGAGCTGCCGCAGGTGGCGGGCGCTTCCTTCTCCATGCCGCAGCGCACGCTGCGCGACATGATCGGCCGCACGCTGTTCGCCATCGCGGTGGACGAGAGCCGTCCGATCCTCACCGGCTGCCTGATGGAGGTGGGCAGGAGCGAAATGCGCGTGGTCGCGCTGGATGGTTTTCGCCTGGCGATGCGCAAGGAGAGCATCGAAGGCCCGGAAAGCGACGTATCGGCGGTCGTGGGCGGCAAGGTGCTGGGCGACATCGCGAAGATTCTGAACGACACCGACGAGGAGGTTGCCCTCTGCTTCAGCCGCAGCCATGTGCAGATGAACGTGGGCGCGACGCACATCGTCGCCCGCCTGCTCGAGGGCGAGTTCATCCGCTACCGCCAGATTCTGCCGCAGGAATGGCAGACCCGCGTGAGCGTGCGCAGCGGCGAGCTGGGCAGCGCCATCGACCGCGCCAGCCTGATTGCGCGCGAGGGCAAGAGCAATCTGGTGTGCTTTCGAATTGACGGCGACACGCTGACCGTCACCTCCAACTCCGAAAACGGCGACATGGAGGAGAAAATCGACGTGACGACCGAGGGCAAGGATCTGACCATCGCCTTCAACGTCCGCTACATCACCGACGTGCTCAAGGCGATCTCCGACGACGAGGTCTTCATGCGCTTTAACTCCAACGTCAGCCCGTGCGTCGTCTGCCCGACCGAGGGCGACAGCTACCTGTACCTGGTGTTGCCGGTGCGCGTGTTTGGCGCGTAAGCTGCTTAAACCGCGCGAAGCGAAGAAGGGGTCTGGGGATGAAATCCCCAGGCGGGGTTTGGGGCCTGCGGCCCCAACGTCCCCCATCGCGAAGCGTTCAGTGATTCCAGTCAGGGAGCGAAGCGATACCTGACGGAGAATTACCACAAGGCTGATGGGTTTTGAAAACGGTATTCAAGTAAGATAGATTGAGAGAATAGAGGATATGCGCGTCCAATCGCTGAGCCTCAAAAATTTCAGAAATTATGAGCAGGCGAGCATCACGCCTGACAGCGGCGTGACCGTATTCACCGGGCCGAACGCGCAGGGCAAGACCAACATCCTGGAGGCGCTGCACCTGTGCTGCCTGGGAAGAAGCCATCGGACGGCGCGCGACGAGGAGCTCATCCGCTGGGGCGCGGACAGCGCGCGCGTGCAGATCCTCACGCAGCAGCTGGACGGCACGCACGAGGTGACGATCCTGCTGAGCCGCACGCAGAAGAAAAAGAAGCTCGTGCGCATCGGCGCGCGGCAGGCGGAGCGCATCGGCGAGCTCTTCGGGCACGTCTGCGGCGTGCTCTTTTCGCCGGAGGATCTCTCCATCGTCAAGGACGGCCCGGCGGAGCGGCGCAGGTTTCTGGACATGCAGCTCTCGCAGCTGCGTCCGCAGTACTTTTACAGCCTGCAGCGCGCGGTGCGCACGCTGAACCAGCGCAACGCGCTTTTAAAGGAGATCGCCAGGCATCCGTCCCTGCTGCCCACGCTGGACATGTGGGACGAGCAGCTCGCGCGCGTGGGCGCGGACATCGCGTTAAGCCGCCGCGAGGCCATCGCCTTTCTTGACGAGGAGGCCAGAAGGGCGCACGCCTCGCTGACGGACGGACGCGAGGAGCTGCGGCTGTGGTACATCTCCCAGACCGTCGACGCGCCGGACGCCGCGGAGCAGCTGCTTGGCCGCCTGCGCGCGGCCCGAAGCGAGGATCTTCGCCGGATGACCACGACGGTGGGCATTCACCGTGACGACATGGGTGTGACGATCAACGGCAAGGAGGCCCGCACGTTCGCCTCGCAGGGGCAGCAGCGCAGCGCGGTGCTTTCCCTCAAGCTGGCGCAGCTGGAAATGGCGGCGAAGGAGACGGGCGAAGCGCCGATTCTGATGCTCGACGACGTGATGAGCGAGCTGGATCCGGGCAGGCGCCGCCAGCTCATCGAGCGGATCGACCGCGTGCAGACGTTTGTGACCTGCACGGATCTGTCCGACCTCGCCGGCGCGCGGCAGGGCGCGGTCTACCATGTGGAAAACGGCACGCTCCGGGCGTGACGCATCCTTTTGGGAAAGGCCACATTTTTTCAAGCAATCAAAGAAAAAAACAGAGTTATACAGCCATTATCCACATTCATCCACAAATTCTCCACAGTTATCCACAAAAGTGTGGAAAACTCTGTGGACAATATACGGATAAGCGCGGGATAACCCAAAGGGGCGCATGCGGGCGCGGGATTTTGGGCAGTCCAAAAAAAGAAGACGGGCCAAAAGATTTTGGGCCTTTTTCAGCCGAAGCATTTTGGATGGGGCTTTGGATACATCCAAAAGTGGAAAAGTGGGAGAAAGGAAACAAGCAGCAACGATGGATCGCAACAAGAAGCGCGTGACGTACATGACCGGCGCAAACAGCACGCTGAGCACCTACGGCATGAACGAGAGAAAAAAGAAGAAAAAGCCGATGCCGCAGCGTCTGCGCATGCTTGCGGCGCTGGCGGTGCTCGCCGCGATCATCGCGCTGGCGGTTTTCTATGCGCTCAGCAGCACGGGCCGGGAAAGCGTGGGCAGGGTGACGCGCATCGGCGCGACGCTCTCCCAGAACGTGACGCCCTTTGGCGACAGCGTGATCTTCTACGACGGCACGACGCTGCACTGTATGGCCGCAACCGGCGGCAACGAATGGAGCTATCAGATCGGCACCAACGCGGACTATGACGCCACAAAGGAGCGCATCGTCGCCTGGTCGGGCAATGATCTGTACATCCTCAACAGCCGCGGCCGCCTGATCTACAACAACAAGATGTCCGATACGATCCAGTTTGCCAGCGCGGGCAGCAGCTATGTGGCGGCGTTCGTGGGCGAGCCGGACAACGGCGTCGTCTCCGTCATCAACGAGGCGGGCCAGATCGTGGACAACGTGACCATCAGCAACCAGACGTTGCTGGACATCGGATTCTTTAAGGCGGTCACCTCCTCGAGCGCGCAGGAGACGGAGCTGATGTGGGTGCTGGGCCTGGATACGACCGGCACGGTCATCTCCACCGAGCTGCAGACCTTCCAGCCCGGCAAGCTCTCCACCGGCAAGAGCTCCCTGGGCGAGCACATCGCCTACAAGGTCTATTCGATTAACGGCTCGCTCGAGGTCGTCACCACGCGCCAGATCATGCACTACAACTACCGCGTGCTCGAGGAGAGCAACCCCACGCTGATCTATGGCTACACCGTGGAGGACGTGCAGCAGGTGGGCGGCATGACCTATCAGCTGCTGATTCCCGCGCAGGAGAGCCGCGAGGGCGTGCGCATCAACAACGTGCGCCTGATGTACGGCAACATCGACCGCGTGCTGCACCTGCCCAGCGAATGCCTCGCTGCGGCGCTGGGCACGCATTCCGTGTACGGCTTTGCCAGCAACGCCGTGTACGTGTGCAGGTTCGGCGAGACGACGTTCGCCGCGCACGCGCTGCCCATCACCGTCACAGCCGTGCTGGGCATGATCTCGGACAACCGCGTGATCGTCGCCTCCGGCTCGGAAATCTACGTGGTCGAGCTGCCGCGGTAATCCCTCCCTGAGGGAGCTGTCACGGCGCGGCCGTGACGGAGGGAGTCATCGTTTTGCCAGCGTCTCATCGAAAGGAGCATTCATGAATATCATCGATATCCTCATTCTGGCGGTGCTCGCCGTCAGCGTGATTTACGGCATGCACCGCGGCTTCATCAGCGGCGTGCTGAGCCTCGCGGCGCTCATCGGCGCGGCGGCGCTGTCCTTTGCCATGAGCGGTCAGCTGGCCGCGTGGCTCAAGGGCAACCAGACGCTGGTGGATACGCTGATGTACTACACCGACGCGGGCAGCCGCGTGAGCAGTCTCGACCTGTCGCTGATGAGCGTATCGCAGGTGACGGAGGGCGCGCTGGCGCAGATTCTGTCAAGCGCGCATCTGCCTGCCGCGTTTGAAAGCGCGTTCATCACGGGCATCAGCTCCGCGCCGGGCAGCATGACCATTTCCGAGCTGCTGAGCCAGACGATCGTGAGCGTGTCCATCTCCATCCTCAGCTTCCTGATCTGCTTCTTTGTGTCGTACATCGTCGCGACGTTCGTCATCCACCTGATCTGCTACGTCTTTGAGCTGCCGGTGCTGCGGCATCTGGACGCGCTCATCGGCGGCGTGTTCGGCCTGGTGCGCGGCGTGCTGCTGCTGTTCATCCTCTTTGCGCTGGTGCCCATCGTGCTGGCGGTCGCGCCCGTGCCGCAGATCGAGGAGATGATCGCGGCCTCTCGCCTGGCGCCGATGTTTGACAGCCAGCTGATTCTCTCCATCCTGCGCAATTCGATCGGATAAGGCAAGGAGGAAACGCCATGGAAGTGTTCTACTATCGCTGCCCGGTGTGCGGTTATGTGCATCAGGTGCCCAGCTACTGGATGAGCTACGCGGCCGAGGACAGCCACGAGCAGATGCACTTTGATCCCCGGACGCAGAGCGTCTGCGAAAATCAGAAGCTCGATTACGCGGGCGAGGGCAACACGGACTGAAGCCCTGACGTTCTCAATCTTTCCGCAAGGAGAAGGAGTATGGATTATCTCAAGTTTCTCTCCGGAATCACCACGGTGCCCGGCACGAGCGGGCATGAGGCGCCCGTCGCCGAAGCGTTTGCCGGGGCCTTTGCACCCTTTTGCGATGAGGTGCGCATCGACGGCAGCCAGAGCGTGATTGCCGTGCAGCGCGGCGGCGGTAGGGGCCCGAGGGTCATGCTCTGCGCGCACATCGACGAGGTCAGCCTGATGACCACGATCGTGGAGGAGGACGGCAGCGTCCGCTTCCAGTCCATCGGCGTGGCGGCGCAGACGCTGCCCGCGCAGGAGGTGACCCTGCTGGCGAAGGACGGCCCCATCTACGGCGTGATCGGCGCGATGCCGCCGCACCTGACCGATCACGGCGCGCGCGATCAGGCGACGCCGGTGGACGAGCTGTTCATCGATACGGGTCTTCCGGCGGAGGAGGTCAGACGCAGGGTGCCCGCGGGCACGCCGGTGCAGCTCACGGGCCGCACGACGGCGCTTCAAAACGGGCTTGTCGCCAGCAAGACGCTCGATGACCGCGCATGCGCGGCCATCCTGCTGGGCTGCGCGCAGCAGATGCAGCGCAGGCTGCATGACGCGGACGTGATCTATCTCCTCTCCGCCAGCGAGGAGTGGGGCTGCCTCGGTGCAGTCACGGCGACAGAGCGCATCCGCCCGGATATGGCGGTCATCCTCGACGTGACGCACGGCACCATGCCCGGCTGCGGGGAGGGCGAGACGTACCCTGTGGACTGCACAACGCTCTCCGCGGGGCCCAATACGCACAGAAAAATGACCGCGCTGCTCAAGGAGCAGGCGGAGCGCCTCGGCGTCAAAACGCAGATCGAGGTCGCGGCAGGCAATACCTGGACGGACGCCTGGGATGTGCAGGTGGCGTGCGAGGGCGTGCCGTGCACGATCATGAGCCTGCCGATCAAGTACATGCACACCACGGTGGAGCTGGGCTCGATGGAGCTGATGCAAAAGCAGGCGCATCTGCTGTGCGAGGCCGTCTGCACGCTTCATGAGGGCTGGGAGGAAACGCTATGCTTCTGAGCGACATCACGGCGCTGCGCGCTCCCTCCGGCTGGGAGGACGAGGCGCGAAACGCCATCCGCCGCGAGGCGGAGGAGATTCTCAAGAATCGGGAAGGCCGCGTGTACGGCGATACGATGGGCAACCTCTACGCCTTCCGAAAGGGCACGGACAGCGCACTGCCGCACATCCTGCTGGCAGCGCACATGGACGAGGTCGGCTTCATCGTCCGCTTTGCCGGGGAGGACGGCCTGCTGCGCATCGACAGCGTCGGCGGGATCGATCCCCGGTGTGCCGTCTCCAAGCGCGTGCTCGTGGGCGAAGGGGCCGTGCCGGGCGTGATCGGCGTGAAGGCGATCCACCTGATGAGCGCGGAGGATCGCAAAAAGGCGCCGGATTTCGAGCATATCTTCATCGATATCGGCGCGAAGGACAAGGCCGAGGCCGAGCGCCTCTGCCCGCCCGGCAGCTACGCCACGTTTGAAAGCGAATATCACGAGTTCGGCGACGGCTTTGTGAAGGCGAAGGCGCTCGACGACCGCGCGGGCTGCATGATTCTGCTGAACGTGCTGCGTGAAAGCGCCTATGCGGGCGACATGACCTGCGTGTTCACCGTGCAGGAGGAGGTCGGCCTGCGCGGCGCGAGGATCGCGGCGAGGCGGGTCATGCCGGACGCGGCCATCATCGTGGACACCACCACGGCCAACGACATGGGCATGACCGACGCGCATAAGCAGGTGACCCGGTGCGGCGACGGCCCGGCACTCACGTTCATGGACAGGCGCGCGATCATCCCGCAGAGGATGCGCGACATGGCGCTGCGCGCGGCAGGGAAGCACAACGTCCCCGTGCAGATCAAGCGCGGCGCGAGCGGCGGCACCGACGCGGGCGAGATTCAGCTGGCGGGCGCGGGCGTGCCGTGCCTGTCCATCGTGATCCCGTGCCGCTATGTTCACAGCCCGGCGAGCGTGTGCAAGCTGTGCGATATCGACGCGGCGCAGGCGCTGACGCTCGCCGTGCTGGGAGAGTTTGAAGCAAGGAGCGATCAGCCATGAACATGCAGATTTTGGAAAAGATTCTGACCGCCTACGGCCCGTCCGGCCACGAGGGCCGCGTGGCGGAGACGATCCGCGAAGCGCTTGAAGGTCATGTGGACGACATGCGCACCGACGTGATGGGCAACCTGATCGCGGTGAAGCGGGGCGACGGCACGGGCAGGCGCATCATGCTTGTCGCGCACATGGATCATATCGGCCTGGCGGTGATTGACGCGGACAAGCACGGCTATCTGCGCGTGTGCAATGTCGGCGGCATCGACGCCGGGGCGATGGTGAGCGGCCACGTCGTGTTTGAAAACGGCGTGTGCGGCGTGGTGTTCGCGGACGAGAAGATCGAGGGCACGCCGAAGGTCTCCGATTTGTACGTCGATATCGGCGCGCAAAGCCGCGAGGAGGCGCTTGACAGCGTGTCCATCGGCGACATGTGCGTGATGAAGCCGCGCGTGACGAGGCTGGGCGCGCACAGGCTCGCCTCCCCGGCCATGGACGACCGCATCAGCTGCTACATCCAGGCGCAGGCGCTGCTTGAGCTGAGCGAAAAGACGAAGAACGAGATCATCGCCGTCTTCTCCGTGCAGGAGGAGGTCGGCGTCGCCGGCGCATCGACGGCGGCCTACGCATCCGAGCCGGACATGGGCATCGCCATCGACGTGACGGGCACGGGCGACGTGCCGGAGGTGAAAACGAAGCTCTCGGTTGAGCTGGGCAAGGGCGCGGCGATCAAGATCATGGACCGCTCGCTGATCTGCACGCCCTCCGTGGTCGAGCTGATGGAAGGGCTCGCGGCGGAAAACGGCATTCCGACCCAGCGCGAGGTGCTGCCCTTCGGCGGAACGGACGCGGGCCCGATGCAGAAATCGCGCGGAGGCGTGGCGACGGGCGTGATTTCCGTGCCCTGCCGCTACATTCACAGCGAGGCGGAGACGGTCGATCTGCGCGACGTGCAGGCGTGCGTCGACCTGCTGAAGGCATGCTTGAAGGCGTAAACTCCCTCAGTCTGCCTGCATTGCCCACTGGGCGGGGCCGATAAAACGGTCTCTCAGGAGGGAGCCTGAACGATGCTCAACGCCTCCCTCTTGAGGGAGGGGGACCATCCGAAGGATGGTGGAGGGAGTGAGCACACTCCGTTGCGGGAAACTCCCTCAGTCTGCCTACGGCAGCCAGCTCCCTCAAGAGGGAGCCTGAACGATGCGCCCAAAGCCTCCCTCTTGAGGGGAGGGGAAACCATCCGAAGGATGGTGGAAGGAGTAAGCTAGATCGATGAAAGAAGCCATTCGCCTGACGAACAAGACGGCCATCGCGCTGCGCAGGAGCGCACAGCGTCTGCGCGCGATGCACTTTGCCGCGGCGGTCATCCTGAGCCTGGCCCTGTGCGCGCTGGGCGTGTTTCTGGGCTTTCTGTGGCTGCCGGCCGTGCCGATCACGATCGCCGTCATCGCGCTGATGGACTGCGCCATCGTGGTCTTCTCCCGCAGCCGGTATCTGTCGCTGCTCGGCCAGGCGATCTGCACGGAGGCCGCGGCGCGCGAGATCCGCGCGGGCAGGAGCGAGAGCCGCCGGCGCGAGCAGGCCATCAGCGACCTGATGCGCGCCAAGGCGGACGTGCAGATGAAGGAGGCCGCGCCGCAGAGCACGGACGATCCGCCGCGCATTGACGGGACGGGCGGGGATGTACAGAAGATGAAGGCGGAGACGAATGGCGCCGCGGCGCCGCATCGCCGCAGAAGGCAAAGCAATCTTCAGTTGATCCGGAGCGAACAGGCGAAATAAGGAGAAAACATGGCGGCGATACTGTATACCCTTTTGTTCCTGCTGGGCGGCATGATGATCATCCGCATGCAGCTGCCCGGAAAGAGCCCGCTTACGCGGGTTTTTCTCGGTTTGGCGTTGGGCGTGCTCCTGGAAATGGTGCTGCCTGCGCTGTGCGCAAACGTGTGGGGCTTTACACTCATCGCGCATGGCGCCGCGGCGGCGCTGCTGCTGCTGCTCGTCGGGGTGAGCGCGCGCCTTCGCGACGACCGGCCGGTCAGGAGCATGACGCAGGAAGACAAGCAGATGCTCGCGGCCATGGCGGCCGTCGTGCTGCCGCTGACTGCGCTCTCCGCCTATCTTCAGTACACGCACATGCTCATGCCGGCGGCGGACGGCTCCGCCTGGTGCGGCCAGTCCACCTACGGCGATTTGTGCATGCACCTGTCGTTCATCACCTCAATGCGGGACATGGCGTTCCCGCCGACGTACAACCTGCTCTACGGCACATCGCTCAACTACCCGTACCTGACGGATTCGCTGAGCACGACGATGATGCTGCTGGGCATGGATTTGCGCATGGCCGTCGTCTTCCCGGGCACGCTGCTCATGGCGCTGACCTACGCGGGCTACATGCTCCTGGCGCGGCAGATCCTCGGCAACCGGCGTCTGGCCGTCGTGGCGGCGGCGCTGCTGTTCTTCTTCAACGGCGGTCTGGGCTTTCTGTACGACTTTGATCTGGCAGGCCGGGATAACTTTCAAAAGATTCAGGAGATCTTCACCGGCTATTACAAGACCCCGGCCAATCAGCCGGACCTCAATCTGCGCTTTTCCAACGTTATCGCCGACCTGATGATTCCCCAGCGCGCGCTGCTGGGCGGCTGGGCGATGGGCATTCCGGCGCTGATGCTGCTCATCTCCTCCATGCGCGAGCGCTCCATGCGCCAGACGATCCTTCTCGCCCTGTGGGCGGGCTGCCTGCCGCTGGTGCATACGCACACGTTCCTGGCGCTGGGCCTGTTCTCCGGCGGCTATGTGGCGGGCAGGCTGATCACCGACCGCGAGAACGCAAGGGGCATCCTCGCCCGCGCGGGCGTGTACCTGGGGATCGTGCTGGTGATCGCGCTGCCGCAGGTGCTGGGCAGCGCGGTGAAGCAGACGGTGGAGGGCGGATCGCTTCGCTTCCAGTTCAACTGGGTGAACAACTCCGGCGGCCGCGGCATGATCGACGGGTATTTCTGGTTCTGGGTCAAGAACGCGGGCCTGCCGTTTATCCTGATGCTGCTGGCCGTGCTGGAGGCCAGACGCAGAGGGTATCTCGACGTCGTGCTGGGCATGGCGGCGATCTTCCTCGTCGCGGAGACGATCCTCTTTCAGCCCAACGAGTACGACAACAACAAGCTGTTCTACATCTGGTACATGTTCGCCGCGATTCTGGCGGCGGATTACGGTTCCATCCTCATGCAGCGGCTGGCCGGCCTGCGCGGCAGGGTGGTGCTGTGCGCGCTGTTCATGACGGCGAGCATGCTCTCCGGCGGGCTGTCCATCGCGCGCGAGGCCGTTTCCGGCTATCAGCTCTTCTCGGAATCGGCGGTGGAGGCCGGCGCGTGGATCGACGAGCACACGGAGAAGGACGCCATCTTCATGACCGGCCAGCAGCACATCAACCCGGTCTGCTCGCTGGCGGGCAGGCAGATCATCTGCGGCAGCGATCTGTACGTCTTCTTCCACGGCCTTGACTACCGCGAGCACGCGGACAACTGCCGCAGGTTCTATGAGAATCCCGAGCTGTACGCCTATGTGTTGGACATGTACGGCGTGGACTACATCTACGTCAGCGATTACGAGAGGGCCGAGTTCGAGGTCGACCTGGGCTACATCGACGAGCACTACGAGCTCGTCTATCAGAATCCGGACGTGCGCATCTACGCGACGGGCATTGACGAGGCAACCGAATGATGGACAGATTTCTCAGGTATTCGCTGGAAAACGGGCGGAAGATCTGCGCGGTGCTGATGCAGGACGGACAGATGCAGAAAAGGAACCTGCTGGTGACGGCCATCGACGCGGACGGACAGGGCTTCACCGCGAGGCTGCCGGGCAGAAAGAAGGACGTGCACTACGCTTCTGCGGACGTGCTCACCTGCGCGTACGCGCGCGGGGATCAGGGCGAGCTGGAGACGCTATGAATCAGCAGGAGATGATCCGCGCCATCGCGCGGCGTGTGCGGGCAGCCGGCGGACGGGCGCTGCTGGTGGGCGGCTGCGTGCGCGACGCGCTGCTGGGCCGGGAGAGCGCCGATATCGACTGCGAGGTACACGGCGTGTCGCCGGACACGCTGCGCGCGCTGCTGGGCGCATTCGGGGAGATTGACGAGAGCGGGCGCGCCTACGGCATTTACACGATCCGCGGCGCGGGCATCGACATCGCGCTGCCGCGCACGGAGACGCGCACCGGGCCGGGGCACAAGGACTTTGCCGTGACGGTAAACCCGCAGCTTTCTCCTGCGCAGGCGGTGCTGCGGCGGGACTTCACAGTGAACGCCATCATGCGCGACGCGCTGACGGGCGAATACGTCGATCCGCTGGGCGGCATGGAGGATCTTGCGCGCGGCGTGCTGCGCGCCGTGCCGGGCGATGGGTTTGAGGAGGATCCGCTGCGGGTGCTGCGCGGGGCGCAGTTCGCGGCGCGGTTCCATCTGACGCCGGACGGGGAAACCCTGCTAAAAATGCGGCGCATGCCGACCGATCGCCTGAGCGCCGCGCGCGTATACGCCGAGATGAACAAGGCGCTCCTGACGGCACAGGAGCCGGACGTGTTCTTCCGCGTGCTCCGGGACGCAAACGCGCTGGAGCCGTGGTTTGCCGAGCTGGCGGCGCTTTGCGGCGTGCAGCAGAATCCGCTGCACCACCCGGAGGGCGACGCGTTCGAGCACACGCTGCTCACGCTGCGCGCGGCCGCGAAGGTCAGAAGCAAAAGCAGCGATCCGCTGCACTTCATGCTCTCGGCGCTGACGCACGACCTGGGCAAGGCCGCCTCCGCCCGGCAGGACGAGCAGGGAAACTGGCATGCGGCGGGTCACGCGGAGACAGGCGTGCCGCTGTGCGGGATGCTGCTCGCGCGTCTGGGTGCGCCGAGGGCGGCCATCCGCTATGCGCAGGACATGTGCCGCCTGCACATGCGCGTGCATGTCGGCTACTACACACAGGCGGATGCGGCATGGATGAACCTGCTGTTTGACGAGTCCGTCTGCGCGAAGGATCTGGCCTGGCTGGCGGTGTGCGACACGCGCGGCACCGGCAAACCGCGGGAGAACGCCGACCGGGAGGAGGCGTTCGTCATGGACAGACTGGCATCTTATGAGCGCATCGTCAGCGGGCCAATGCCGGACGCGCAGATGCTGATGGCGGCAGGCGTCTCGCCCGGGCCGGGGATGAAGGCGGCGCTTGACGAGGCGCGCAGGCGCGTGCTGTCCGGCGAAGCGCCGGAAAAAGCCTGCGCCCAGGCGGCCGGGGCCTGCCGGAAAATGCAAGCCTGATTTTCTGAGAAGGGGTGCGAAGATGAAAAGGATTGCTGCATGGCTGCTGTGCCTTGCTTTGGCCATCCTGTGCGTACAGGCGGCAGACAAGCAGGCCCTCGGGGAGGAAACCAGCCGGACGCCCCTGAAGATTGCCGCTGCGACCGATCTTCACGTCAACCCGGCGTTCCGGTATACCAACATCGTCAATCCGCTGGAGCCCTATCACCTGCAGATCGTGGACGCGTTTTTGTGGGACGCGGTGAATCGCGGCGCCGACGTCGTGCTGCTGCTGGGGGACATCACCAATCAGGGACGGCTGTCGCAGCACGAGGCGCTGATCGAAAAGCTGCGCGCGGCGGAAAAGCAGGGCGTGACGGTCATCGTGCTGCCCGGCAATCACGACATCGGGGAGGTCAGCACCGAACAGTTCGATGAGCTGTATGCGGACTTCGGATACGGACAGGCGCACAGCCGGGATGCTGCGTCGCTGAGCTACAGCGTGGTGCTGGGCAATCAGATGCTGCTTCTGCTGGATACAAACGGCTATGCCGAGCTGATGAGCAACGCCTTCTTGAAGGATGAAACGATCCGCTGGATGCAGCAGCAGCTTCATGAGGCCGGGCAGATGGGCTGGCAGGTGATCGCGGCGGGACACTATCCGCTGTGCACATCGCACAGCACCGCGTTTTCCGGCAAGGAGAAGGCGATTGAGCTGCTTGAGGCGTACGGCGTGCAGCTGTACCTGTGCGGTCACCTCCACAAGCGGTGCGTCACGGTGCAGGGCAGCCTGACCGAGCTGGTCGTCGATCAGACCATCTCCTACCCCTGCAGCTATGCGTCCCTGACGGCGGACGGCGCGAACGGATTGGTCTATCAGCCGCAGCGCATCGCCGTGAGCGAATGGGCCGGGCAGCACAAGATCGCCGATCAGAATCTGCTCCTGTTTGACCATTACCAGAGGAGGCTGGAGCAGGAGCGGTGCTGCTCGATCGTGGAAAAGCTGAAGGGAAACCAGAAGGTTTCTGAAGAGGAGCAGCGCCTGGCGGAGGACTTCTTCTTTCAGATGATGGACTACCGCGCCCAGGGCACCCTGAGCCTGTACGCGGACGCGCTCAGACAGCATCCCGGCTGCGGGATCATGATCCGCCTGGGCGAGGGAACGATTTACAGCCGGTGGATTCCGTCGGTGCTGGATGACGCGGTTCCGTATACCACCGGATTTGTGCTCAGAGACGGACAGATCGGTCTGCCCGGGGAAGATGGAATAGAATAAAGATTGCTTTCATCCGCGCAAAGCGAAGAAGGGGTCTGGGGGACCGGAGCCTGCCGCCCGCTGTGCGGGAAACAGGCAGGCGGAGCGTCGGGAATCGCAAGGAGCGCTTGCGCGACTATGCGAGTTCCCCGGACTGAAATCCCTCAGGCGGGTTTTAGGGCGGCAGCCCTAACGTCTCCTATTGAACTGAAAAACCTAGTCTCAGAGCAGGAGGCAAAGCCTCCTACGATTGAGACGGGGCTGATTTGCAGAGCAAGAATTCAAATAAAACCGGTATGAACGTGCACAAAAAATCCCGCCGCTTGCTGCATCTGCGTGCAGTGCGGCGGGATTTTCTGTATGCATCCCGATCAGGCGTTCAGGAACGCCGGAATGGCCTGTGCGTCCCGTACGCCCTTGTCATACATCCTTTGCAGCTTTTCACGATCCTTGGTGAGGGTGGACAGCCCGCAGATGTCGTCCGGCGCGATGATGAGCACCTTGCCCTGCGCCTGAAGCGCCTGAGCGTGGGCGACGCCGTCGTTGTATGTCCTGTACCGCATGCGCATGCATGCGCCCGCCTTCGGATAGCTGCGCGAGAGCAGGTCGGCAATCACGCGGTCCTTCTTCGCCTCGCGGGGCTGGGAGACAGGGCGCGTCAGGATGAGGACGACCTTGTCGCAGCCGCCATCCAGCGCCCTGTCCACGGGAATCGGATCACTGATGCCGCCGTCCAGACACGGCATCTCGCCGATCATGTAGGGCTTGCAGAACACGGGCAGCGCACAGGAGGCCTTGAAGATGTCGTAGTGATCCTTTCGCAGATACGACTTGTCAAAGTAGACCGGCTCGCCCGTCAGGGCGTTGCACGCGCCGACGAGGAATTCAGCCGGGTTCTTTTCCAGGGCTTCGTAATCGACCGGGTTTTCCCCGTCGCTGTTGGAAAGCGTGCCGTAGATGTAGTCAAGATCGACATAGTTGCGGGTTTTCAGCCAGTTCTCAGGGCTTGCGTATTCCTTGCGGAACACATATTCCATGTAGAAGGTGTAGCTGCGCCCCGGCTGATGGGACAGATACGACGCCAGATTGGCGCTTCCCGCTGAAATGCCGATGCAGTAATCAAACTGGATGCCCTGCTCCATGCAGACGTCCAGCACGCCTGCGCCGTAGATATCACGGAAGCCGCCGCCCACGTCGATGATGCCGATTTTCATGCCTGTTCTCCTTCTTGAAACGCTGCGATCCAGTATACCACATTTTTGTTTCTAAAATAAGCATTTGTTTGGGTCAGTCGGTCATGAACATCACGCCGATGGTATTCGGGCCGCAGTGGCAGGCCACCGTGCAGCCCGTGCGGGCCTCGTACACCGCCCTGAAGCGGCCGTCCTCCTTCAGCGTGCGCAGGGTCGCGTCAACCGCCGCGCGGTCTGCGGCGGGATGGACGACGATGACGATGTCGCCCCGGATGTCGGGATGCTGCGCAAGAAGCTCCTTCGTATACTGAACCATGCAGTGCTCAAAGGAACCGCGGTATTTCTTCACGACGCCCATTTTGCCCTCCTGAACGGCGATGCAGGGCTTGAGGTGCATGAGGTTGGCGCCCAGCGCGGCGACGGCGGAGCAGCGCCCGCCCTTGCGCATGTAGTCGAGCCGGTCAAGCAGAAAGCTGGACTGCACCCTGCCGGTTTCCTCGTTCAGGATTCGCGCAATTTCGCAACCTGAGAGCCCCTGCAGGGCAAGTCTTGCAGCCTCCAGGGCAATCAGGCCCTGTGCGCTGGACAGGTTGCGGGAGTCCACCACATAGACATTGGGAAAGGATGCGGCAGCCATGCAGGCGTTCTGATAACAGCTGGACATCTCCGCGCTGATGGTCACGCAGATGACCGCATCGTACGCGCCGCTGTACTGGGCAAAGCAGGCTGTAAACTCTTCGATGTTGACAGCCGCTGTCGAGCAGAGCGCGCCGCCCGCATCGACATGCGCAAAGATGTCCTGCGGGATGATCTCGATCCTGTCCTTGTAAAATTGCCCGTCCTTGCAGATGGACAGCGGCAGAATGGCGATATCATACTGCGCGAGCAGCGTTTCGGGCAGATCACAGGTGGAATCCGCAATGATTTTGACAGACATGGTCAATTTCCTTTCCGGTTCATGGGCAGCAGACAGACAAGAGCGGTCGGAGCGTCCGCACGCGGGCGTTCCGGCCGACTTGATGATTGTAAGATTATGCGCAGTGCGTCCGTGCCCGCTTCATCCACATTTCAGCGAGGTCGGTCTGCTCCCACGGCATTTCCTTCGCGTTTTCGCCGAAGTGGCCGTAGCAGGATACGCGGCCATAGATCGGGGCGCGCAGACCGAAGCGGCGGATGATGGCCGCCGGGCGCATGTCCACGGTGTCAAGAATCAGCTCCCGGATCCGCTTGACGGGCACGGACTCCGTGCCGAAGGTGTCAATCAGCAGCGAGACGGGCTGCGCCACGCCGATGGCGTAGCTGAGCTGCACCTCGCAGCGATCCGCCAGGCCCGCGGCGACGACGTTCTTGGCCAGGTAACGGGTTAGATACG
>JAGBDL010000088.1 GCA_017937505.1 Clostridia bacterium
CAGACAGCGGCCCGGACGGCGCGCGTGCGCCCGCCTCCGCGGCAAACACGACAAAAGGGAGAGTCCGAATGAACTCTCCCTTGCTGTGCTGTTTCAGCGAGCCAGCCGGCTTTCCCGGCCTTCTCTGAAATTACTTCGCCAGCGCCTGCGCCACCGCAACGGCCACCGCGACGGTCATGCCAACCATCGGGTTGTTGCCCGCGCCCAGGAAGCCCATCATCTCGACGTGCGCCGGGACGGAGGAGCTGCCCGCAAACTGGGCGTCGCCGTGCATGCGGCCCATGGTGTCGGTCAGGCCGTAGGAAGCCGGGCCGGCCGCCATGTTGTCCGGGTGCAGGGTACGGCCGGTGCCGCCGCCGGAAGCGACGGAGAAGTACTTCTTGCCAGCCTCGATGCGCTCCTTCTTGTAGGTGCCGGCAACCGGGTGCTGGAAGCGGGTCGGGTTGGTGGAGTTGCCGGTGATGGACACGTCGGCATTCTCGTGCCACATGATGGCCACGCCCTCGCGGACGTCGTCAGCGCCGTAGCAGTTGACCTTCGCGCGGTCGCCGGTGGAATACGGGGTGCGGCTCACGATGGTGAGCGCATGGTCTTCCTTGACGTCGGCGGAGAGGTAATCATACTTGGTCTGCACATAGGTGAAGCCATTGATGCGGGAGATGATCATCGCAGCGTCCTTGCCCAGGCCGCAGAGGATGACGCGCAGGGGCTTCTGGCGAACCTTGTTGGCGTTGAGCGCGATCTTGATGGCGCCCTCAGCGGCGGCGAAGGACTCGTGGCCGGCCAGGAAGGCGAAGCACTCGGTCTTCTCGTCCAGCAGCATCGCGCCCAGGTTGCCGTGGCCGTAGCCGACCTGACGCTGATCCGCGACGGAGCCCGGGATGCAGAAGGCCTGCAGGGCCTCGCCGATGTACTCGGCGGCCTTGGCGGCGGACTCGGCGTTCTTCTTCATCGCGATGGCGGCGCCCAGCTCGTAGGCCCACTTCACGTTCTCAAAGCAGATCGGCTGGGTGCTCTCCACGATGCTGTAGGCATCCACGCCCATGGAATTGGTGTAGGCCTTGACCTCGTCAAAATTCGCGAAGCCGTACTTCTCCAGAACCGGCTGGAGCTGGGGCATACGACCTTCATAGTTTTCAAACAGAGCCATTTTACGTACGCCTCCTTTTTATTACTCGTTGCGCGGATCGATCCACTTCACGGCGCCGTCCTCGGCCTTGAAGCGGCCGTAGGTGCCGATGTTCTTCTCGTACGCCTCGTTCGGGGCCATGCCCTTCTTGATCGCGTCCATCATCTTGCCCAGGGACAGGAACTGATAGCCGCAGACCTGATCGTCCTTGTCAAGCGCCATCTTGAGCACATAGCCCTCGGTCATCTCCAGATAACGGGTGCCCTTGGCCTTGGTGCCGTACATGGTGCCGACCATGGAGCGCAGGCCCTTGCCCAGGTCCTCCAGACCCGCGCCGACGCGCAGACCGTCGTCAGAGAACGCGGACTGGGTACGGCCGTAAACGATCTGCAGGAACAGCTCGCGCATGGCGGTGTTGATCGCGTCGCACACCAGGTCGGTGTTCAGCGCCTCCAGGATGGTCTTGCCCGGCAAAATCTCGGACGCCATCGCGGCGGAGTGGGTCATGCCGGAGCAGCCGATGGTTTCCACCAGCGCTTCCTCGATGACGCCGTTCTTCACGTTCAGGGACAGCTTGCAGGCGCCCTGCTGCGGCGCGCACCAGCCGATGCCATGGGTGTAGCCGGAGATGTCCTTGATCTCCTTCGCCTGCACCCACTTACCCTCTTCCGGGATGGGCGCCGGGCCATGATTCGGGCCCTTGGCAACGCAGATCATTTCTTCCACTTCACGGGAATACTGCATATTGTTTGTCCTCCTTATCCTGATGAATGGAATGGAAAATTGCTTGAACTATGCAACCATCTCATTATAGCACATTCCCCTGTCAAAAAGAAACACCTTTCGCTCATTTTTTCACAAGTATGCCAATTTGTCTGCCGTTTTTGCCGTCTGTACGCAGAAAATGATACGGAAAACCCCATGCGGGAACAATATTTTGGGCCGGGGCTTGCTTTGAATTCGCGGGTATAGTATACTACCTTATTATGGATACTAGGGATTACCATACCCACCCTGTATTCCAAGGAGGGATTCCCATGGCGGAAGAAATCAAAGAGAAGAGCAATTTCATCTGGGAAGCGATCAAGTCGGACCTGGCCGAGGGCAAAAACGGCGGCCGCGTCCAAACCCGTTTCCCGCCCGAGCCCAACGGCTATCTGCATATCGGCCATGTGAAGGCGCTGACCGTGGACTTCGCCACCGCGGAGAAATTCGGCGGCGTGTGCAACCTGCGCTTTGACGATACCAACCCCACCAAGGAAAAGGAAGAATTTGTCGAAGCCATCAAGGACGACATCCACTGGCTCGGCTTTGAATACGGCGCCGTCTACTACGCCAGCGAACAGTACGACCAGATCTTTGAATATGCCTGCGATCTGATCCGCCGCGGCCTGGCCTATGTGGACGACCTGACCAAGGAGGAGATGCGCGCCTATCGCGGCACCCTCAAGGAGCCGGGCAAGAATTCCCCCTACCGCGACCGCACGCCCGAGGAGAACATGGATCTCTTCCTGCGCATGAAGAACGGCGAGTTCCCGGAGGGCTCCCGCACCCTGCGCGCGAAGATCGACATGGCCTCCCCGAACATCAACCTGCGCGACCCGGCGATCTACCGCATCAAGTACGCCACGCATCACCGCACCGGCGACAAGTGGTGCATCTACCCGATGTACGACTTCGCGCACCCGATCGGCGACGCGCTGGAGGGCGTGACTCACTCCCTGTGCTCGCTGGAGTACGAGATTCACCGCCCGCTCTACGATTGGGTGGTCAACGTCTGCGGCTTTGAGCAGAAGCCCCGCCAGATCGAGTTTGCCCGCCTGAACCTGACCAACACCGTCATGAGCAAGCGCAAGCTGCGCAAGCTGGTTGAGGAGCATCACGTCGCGGGCTGGGACGATCCGCGCATGCCCACGCTGGCCGGCATGCGCCGCCGCGGCTACACCTCCGCCGCCGTGCGCGACTTCATCGACCGCATCGGCGTTTCGAAGGCGGACTCCACCGTCGATCACCGCCTGCTCGAGTACTGCGTGCGCAACGACCTGGGCGAGGTCGCCCCGCGCGCCATGGCGGTGCTCGATCCGGTCAGGGTCGTGCTCACCAACATTCCGGAGGGCACGGTCGAGCTGTGCGAGATCGAGAACCATCCCAAGAAGCCGGAGATGGGCACGCATCAGATTCCGCTCACCCGCGAGATCTACATCGAGCGCGAGGACTTCATGATCGACGCGCCCAAGAAGTACTTCCGCCTCAAGCCCGACGGCGAGGTCCGTCTCAAGGGCGCGTACATCATCAAGTGCGAGCGCTACGACGTGGACGAGGCCGGCAACGTGACCTGCATCTACTGCACCGTCGATCCGACCAGCAAGTCCGGCTCCGAGGGCGCGGACCGCAAGGTGAAGGGCACCATCCACTGGGTCAGCGCCGAGCAGAACGTACCGCTAACGGCGCGCCTGTACGACGTGCTGATCCTTGATGAAAAGCCCGAGGAGGCCCCTGCCGAGGCTGCCGAGGACGAGGATGCCGAGGAAGCCGCCGCGAACGACGATTTCCTGCGCCAGGTCAACCCGGATTCCCTCAAGGTCGTCAGCGGCTACGGCGAGCCGTGGCTCGCGGGCGCGAAGGTCGGCGACAGCTTCCAGTTCCTGCGCACCGCCTACTTCTGCAAGGATAAGGACTCCACCGATGAAAAGGCTGTGTTCAACCGCGTCGTGACGCTCAAGGACAGCTTCAAGCTCGACTAAGCGAGAGAAGAGAACGCCGGGCTGCCGCCCGGACCTGCTTGAGGGATTTCATCCCTCAAACTCCCTTCTTCGCTTCGCGCTTGTATCAAGCAACCTGTATGGGGCGGCATGCCGCCCCTCGACCCATTATCTTCAAACCGCCGCGAAGCGGAAATGGGGTCTGGGGACTTGTCCCCAGGCGGGGTTTGGGGCCTGCGGCCCCAACGTCCCTTCCCCGCTTCGCAAGAAAGAGAGAAAGCTATGCCTACCGAAGTCCGCACGCGCTTTGCGCCCAGCCCGACCGGCTATATGCACCTGGGCAACCTGCGCACCGCGCTGTATACCTATCTCTGGGCCCGCCGCAACGGCGGCAAGTTCATCCTGCGCATCGAGGATACCGATCAGGAGCGCGAGGTGAAGGGCGCCGTCGACGTCATCTACAATTCCATGAAGACCGCCGGTCTGATCCACGACGAAGGCCCGGACGTCGGCGGCCCCTGCGGCCCGTACATTCAGTCCGAGCGCAAGAACCTGTACCTGCCCTACGCGAAGGAGCTGGTCGAAAAGGGCGGCGCGTACTACTGCTTCTGCACCAAGGAGCGCCTGGATGAGGAGCGCGCCAAGGCGGAGGCCAAGGGCGAGACCTTCAAGTACGACAAGCACTGCCTGCACCTGACGAAGGAGGAGGTCGAGGCGAGAATCGCTGCCGGCGAGCCCTACGTCATCCGTCAGAACATCCCCACCGAGGGCAAGGCGAGCTTTGACGACGTCATCTACGGCCACGTCGAGGTGGACTGCGACACGCTGGACGACAACGTGCTCATCAAGGCGGACGGCCTGCCGACCTACAACTTCGCCAACGTCATCGACGATCACCTGATGGGCATCACCCACGTCATGCGCGGCAACGAGTACCTCTCCTCCGCGCCCAAGTACAACCTGCTCTACGAGGCCTTCGGCTGGACGCCGCCGCTGTACGTCCACCTGACCCCGGTCATGGTGGAGGGCACGCTGCGCGACAAGAAGACCGGCGTGTACACGATGGAAACCGACGAGAAGGGCAACGTCGTGCTCGATGAGAACGGCGAGCCGAAGAAGGCGATCGTCAAGCGCAAGATGTCCAAGAGCCAGGGCGACCCCTCCTTCGAGGACCTGATGGCCGAGGGCTATCTGGTCGAGGCGATCATCAACTATCTTGTGCTGCTCGGCTGGAGCCCGCGCGGCGAGCGCGAGTTCTACACGCTCAAGGAGCTGGAGGAGATCTTCGATCTCGAGGGCCTGTCCAAGAGCCCGTCCTTCTTTGACTACGGCAAGATGAAGTGGTTCAACGCCGAGTACATCCGCAAGCTCACCCCCGAGCAGTTCGAGGAAAAGGCGACCCCGTGGCTCGCCAAGGTGCTGGATCCGGAGAAGTTTGACTTTAAGCGCATCTGCGAGCTGACGCAGGCCCGCACGGAGGTTTTCTCCCAGCTGCCGGGCATGGTCGATTTCCTCGCCGAAATGCCGGAATTGGACATGGCGCTGTTCACCAACAAGAAGAGCAAGTCCACCCCGGAGACCTCCAAAGCCGCGCTCGAGTTTGTCCGCCCCATTCTGGCGGGCATCACGGACTGGACGGAAGCCAACCTGCACGATGTGGTCATGGAGGCGATCCCGCAGTCCGGCATGAAGAACGCCACCGTGCTCTGGCCGCTGCGCATCGCGATCACCGGCCGTGCAGCCACCCCGGGCGGCGCGTTCGAGATGGCCTACCTGCTGGGTAAGGATGAGACCATGAAGCGCCTGGACGCCGCAATGGCGAAGCTGTAAACGATATACACGCCCGTCCTGATTCGATCAGGACGGGATTTTTCATTCTTTCTGTTTTGAGCGAAACTTTAGCGCGCCTCCCTTCGTCTGTATAGATAAAGGAGGTTTTTCCCATGAAACAACGCATTTTCTTTCTGCTGGCGGCGCTACTTCTCTGCCTTGCGCTGCCCGCGCAGGCGGAAATCCGCTTTGAAAACGCGGCATTTGACGGACGGGAGGTTCAGGTCAACCTCTCCATCGCATCCGAAACAACGCCTGTGTACATCATTCTGGATCAGATCACCTTAGGTGGTCTTCCCTTTGATGAAAACAGCAGCAACTTCGCCGACGGCTGGCTGGGCTATCCGAGCGAAGCCCACCGCATGTCCTGTATGTTCACCGTTCCCCTCGATGAAGGCTTCGTCCACTCGTCCGTCGAGGACAGCGCCGCAGGCTTTGAAAGGCTCCAGCGAGCGCTCAGGCATTCCGGCCAGCTGGACGTTTCCTTCCGGATCACGCTGCTCGAGCCCAGGGAGCAGATTGTGAAGGTGGATACCGCATTCCACGGGGACAGCACCGCCACATGGCAGCGCATTGATGAGATTGTGGCGGGCGGCGATACGCCCGCGGAAAGCGACCAGCCCTATACGGCGCTCATATCCAGCAAAGCTTTCAAATCCATCCGCTGCGACGAACCCATCGGCTTCCCGCTCGGCAACGTCAATGTCCTGGTCGATCATGCCAATATGCGCGTGGCGGAGCAGCGAGTGATTGGCTTCTCCGTTCACCAATGAAGCCGCCGCCGAAAACAGATGTACAAAGCAAAGAAGTCCCTTCCTCCGCATCTCTGCGGAAGAGAGGACTTCTTCTTGGTTTGATGAGGAACGTTGGGGCCGCAGGCCCCAAGCCCCGCCTGGGGACATTGTCCCCAGACCCCTTCTTCGCTTCGCGCATGGACCAGCCTGATTACAGCTTCTCCATGATGCCGTCCAGCAGCCCCTTGAACCGATCCTTGACGCGGTTGGCCGTCTCGGTGACCTCCTCGTGGCAAAGCGGCTGATCGAGGATGCCCGCGGCCATGTTGGTGATGCAGCTGATGCCCAGCACGCGCATGCCGCAGTGACGGGCGGCCTGCGCCTCCGGCACGGTGCTCATGCCCACCGCGTCCGCGCCGAGGATGCGCGCCATGCGGATCTCCGCCGGCGTCTCGTAGCACGGGCCGGGAAACTGGCAGTACACGCCCTCCTGAAGGGTGAAGCCCTGCGCCTTCGCCGTCTCGTGCGCCAGCGCGCGCAGCTCCTTGTCAAACACACAGCTCATATCCGGAAAGCGCGGGCCGAATTCATCCAGGTTCTTCCCCATCAGCGGGTTCACGCCGGTCAGCGTCAGGTAATCGGAGATGACCATCAGGTCGCCGGGCGCAAAGGACAGGTTCACGCCGCCGCAGGCGTTGGTGACGATCAGCGTCTTCACGCCCATCCTCTTCATCACGCGCACCGGCAGCGCCACGTCCTGCATGCTGTAGCCCTCGTAGTAGTGGAAGCGGCCCTGCATCATCACCACGCGCCTGCCGCTCAGCGTGCCGCATACCAGCATGCCCGCATGGCCCGGCACGGTCGAGCGCGGGAAGCCGGGGATGACGCTGTACGGCAGACACAGGGCGTCCGCCATCGACCCGGCGTAGTCGCCCAGGCCGCTGCCCAGAATCACGCCGATCTCCGCCGTGCCCAGCGCCGCAATCACCGTTTCGGCCGCCGCTTCAATCCGTTTCATCTCGTCCATCAGATAGCCTCCTTTGCATCGGCCCAGGGCGGATAGGCCTCAAAGCTCTTGATTTGGCCCTTGTGTGGGAACGTCAGCCGGCAGGAAAAGAGCATCGGCGCCCCTGCCTCGTCATGGGATCCGTACTTGTGATCGCCCACCAGCGGATAGCCGCGGCTGGCGAACTGCACGCGGATCTGGTGGCTGCGGCCCGTATGCAGCCGGATGCGCACCAGTGAGGTCTCCCCCGCGCGCAGCAGCCGGTATTCAAGCCTCGCCTTCTTCACACCGCCGCGCATCCGCCCCACGACGAACACCTTGTTTTTGCCCGAATCCTTGAAGAGCAGATCCTCCCAGTCGCCCGTTTCCGGCGGCGCGCCGTGCACCATGGCCACGTATTCCTTGACCATTTGCCCTTCCTGAATCGCACGCGACAGACTCGCCGCCGCCTGCTTCGTCCTGGCGTAGACCATCACGCCGCCGACGTTCAGATCGAGCCGGTGCACCGGATAGAACGCGCCGCCCAGCTGCGCCTCCAGCGCGGCCGGAACCGCCGCCTGCGCATCCAGGCCTACCGGCTTGACGACGACGGCCACGTCCCGGTCTTCATACAGTATCTCCACAGGCCGCGCCTCACAGAATCCGATCGAGCATTGAGCTGCCCTTGAGCGTGTTTTCAATGCCAAAGAAATCAAGCACCGTCGCACTCAGATCGGCATACGTCTCGCGTACGCCGAGGTTTACGCCGCGCCGGGTGTGCCTGCCCCACATCAGCACCGGCACGTGCTCGCGCGTGTGATCGGTGCCCGTGTGGCAGGGATCGCAGCCGTGATCCGCCGTCAGGATCAGCAGGTCGTCCTCGCCCATCAGCGCCATGAGCTGCGGAATCTGCGCGTCGAAGGTTTCCAGTGCCTTGGCATAGCCCTCCACGTCGCGGCGATGGCCGTACACCATATCAAAGTCCACGAGGTTCACGAACAGCAGGCCGTCAAAGTCCTCCCGCATCGCGGCAAACGTCGTCTCCATGCAGGCCGCGTTGCCCGCGGCGTGGTTCGACTTCGTGATGCCGCGCCGGCAGAAGATGTCCTCGATCTTGCCCACGCCGTACACCGTCTTTCCATGCTGGCTGAGCAGGTCGCAAAGCGTAGTCGGCGGCACGGCGCTGTAATCCCTGCGTCCGCCGGTGCGCTTGAACGCGCCAGCCTTCTCCCCCACGAACGGGCGCGCGATCACGCGTCCCACCTCCAATTCGCCGGTGAGCAGCTCCCGCGCGATCTCGCAGTCCCGGTACAGCTCAGCAAGCGGCACGACCGCCTCGTTCGCCGCGATCTGGAACACGCTGTCCGCCGAGGTATAGACGATCAGCTTGCCGGTCCGGATATGCTCCTCGCCCAGCTCGTCGAGGATCGCCGTGCCGGAGGCGGGCTTGTTGCCCAGCGTGCCGCGGCCCGTCGCCTGCTCAAAGCGCGCAATGAAGTCCTGCGGGAAGCCGTTTGGGAACGTGGGGAACGGACGCGAAAGCTGCACGCCGGCGATCTCCCAGTGGCCGGTCGTCGTGTCCTTGCCCGCCGAAACCTCCTTGAGCTTGCCGTACGCGCCCTCCGGTGCATCCACGCCGCCAAAGCTGATGCCGTCGATGTTGCCCAGGCCCAGCCGCATCATGTTCGGAATCTGCGGATGACAGGCGTCCACAATGTGACCCAGCGTGTCCGCGCCCGCGTCCCCGTATTTGGGCGCATCCGCCAGCGCGCCGATGCCCACGCTGTCCAGCACAATCAGAATTGCCTTTTTATTCATGTTCTTTCCTCCTTTGAAAACAGCGCCCAGACAGGCTTTCACCGCACATCCGTTCGGAAATGCGCTGTCCGGCGCTGGCTCTTTCTCGTTACGCCACCCGCATCCGCTGCACGAGCATGCCGATGATCTGCGCGTTGGTGGGCTTGCCCCTGGCGGGATCGAGCGTGTTGCCGAAGAGCCCGTACACGCCGCGCGCCGCGGCCGCGTCCATCGTGCTCTCCACCGCGTGGCGGATGAGCCGCTCCACGCTCTGCGGCGTTGTTTGAAAGCGCTCGGCGATCGGCTGATACAGCCGCTTGCCCACGGCAAACAGGCGGGCCTCGTTCTCATAGGCCAGCGCAGACGCCCAGGCCAGATAGGCAAAGCCCTTGAGCTGAGCATGCATGCCCATCGCGCCCAGCAGCGCGCACGCCTGCTGATATGGCTCCTGCGCCGCTTCCCAGTCGATGAAATGATCGATCTCGTTCATCTGCGCCATCAACGCGTTGCGCAGCTCATCCCTCTGCCAGGGTACGCGCACCACCGCACGCGCACCGCGCCTGATAAAGCCTTCGTCAGAAAACGGCATCATCGAGCCGCCGATGACCCGCGGCATGCGGTCGCCCAGCATCTCGCGCAGACAGTCCACCACGCCGAGGCCATCCATGCCCGGGAGCATCGCATCGATGACCAGGATGTCCGGCGCGCACCGCTTGCTGCTGCTCAGCACCGCGCGGCCGTCTGTGACGATCTGCATCGTGCAGTGCTCGCCGTCGTCCATCTCCCGCTTCAGGCTCTCCGCCACGCGCCTGTCGCGCACGGCGCAGAGGATGTTCACCTTACCCAGCACATTGACTGCCCGCCTTTCGCCCATTACGCCGCCGTCTGCCGGCTTTCCATCCCGTCGCTCTGCTCCAGCATCCACTCGATATACATGCCGTAGCCCTGCGTCGAATCGCTCAGATAGACATGCGTCACCGCGCCGATGATCCGACCGTCCTGAATGATCGGGCTGCCGCTCATGCCCTGCACGATGCCGCCCGTCTTCTGAAGCAGCCGCTGATCCGTCACCCGCAGAATCATGCCCTTCTGGCTCGGCTTGTCCTGCGTAAAGCAGCGCAGAATCTCCACGCTGTACTCCCTGGGGCCCCCTTCGTCGACCGTCGAGAGAATCGTCGCCTGGCCCGGATGCACATGCTCCCGCGTGCCCACAGGCAGCCCCTGCGGATAGAGCAGCGTCTCCGGCTGCGTGTCGATTGTTCCGTAGATGCCGTATGCGCAGTTGTGCCGGAGCGTGCCGATCTGCTGATTCTCCTTGAGGAAGCTGCCCTTGAGCTCGCCCGCGCGGCCGCTCTCTCCCTTTGTCACGCCGACGACGCGCGCCTGCATGATCGCGCCGTCGAGCACGGAGAGCATCTCCCCCGTGTCGCCGTCCACGATCGCATGTCCCAGCGCGCCGTACGCCTGCGTCCGGGGATCGATGTAGGAAAGCGTGCCCACACCTGCCGTGCTGTCGCGCACCCAGACGCCAAGCCTGCGTCTGCCGTCCGTCTCGCTTACCGGCGCAGCCGCCTGCATGGTGATCTCCTTGCCGCCGCGCAGCACGGAAAGCTCCACGCTGTCGCACCCGAGGGCGCTCACCCTCTGGGCCAGCTCCTGCGCGCTGGCGACGCGCTCGCCCTGCACGGACAGGATCACGTCGCCCACGCGCAGCGGCGTTCTGATCTCCTGCCGGCTTGCCCGCGAAACCACCAGCACGCCCTGCGTCCTGAGCGCCACGCCCACGGCCTGACCGCCCGGAATCAGCGTGCGCACCTCGCCCACATCCGCCTGCGCGGAGGAAACCTCCACCGTCTCCCTCGCGCCCGGCCAGGGATTCAGCGCCAGCGCCGCCACAGCCAGCGCAATACCCAAACGATGCCGCCTCTTCTCGTCCATGTCTCCTGCCTCCATGAATGGTCTTCATGGACAGCATGAGCGGCTCGGGCGGCAATTATCCCGTTATTCCTCCGGCTTATTCTGGGTATCCAGCAGCTGCTGCAGCTCCTGCATGAAGGACTGCACATCCTTGAACTGGCGGTACACCGACGCAAAGCGGATATACGCCACCTCGTCCAGATCCTTGAGGCCCTCCATGATCAGCTGGCCGATTTCCTCGCTGGTGACCTCCTGCTCCATCTTGCGGCATACGCTGGTTTCCACATGGTTGACCAGCTTCTCGATCTCGTCAATCGGCACCGGCCGCTTTTCGCACGCCTTGAGGATGCCGTTTCGCACCTTGGCCGGATCGAACTGCTCGCGGCGCTTATCCTTCTTGATGATGAACACCGGCAGCATTTCGATCTTCTCATACGTCGTGAACCGGCGCTGGCAGCCCTCGCATTCGCGGCGGCGGCGAATTGCGCCGTCCTCCGTCGGACGTGAATCGACAACGCGGCTTTCCGTGCAGTTGCAGTATATGCACTTCATCGCTGACTTGCACCTCTTTCTTTAGAAAACTCCATCTGTATTATACCCTTTGGCGCGCCAAACGTAAACTTCTTTTTTGATCTGCGCATGCTTTCGCGATCTGCACACCGGCTATTTCCCGCACGGCCTGCACGAGGGCTGGGCGACGAGGATGACGTCGTCGCCGATGCACGCGATCTGCTGCCAGGGTATGCTCATCATGCTCCTGTCCCCGTGCAGAAGACACGAAAAGCCCGTGCCGCCCGGCACGATCAGCGCGCGCACCTGGCCGCTCGACGCGTCAAACTCAAGATCCGTCACCCGGCCCAGCAGCCGTCCGTCGCCGATACAGATGACGTCCTTCTTTCTCAGCTCGCAAAACGTCATACGCGCGTCCCCTTTCCCGCTTTTCAGAAATTTTCCTTCTCCATATGCCGCTTCGCCAAAATTATGACCGGTTCGCGCGGGAATATTTTGCGCAGGCCGCCGTCATAATGCGTTTATCTTTCCCGATGAGGAGGCAAGGCAAATGGCGATCGGCAAAGTTGAAATCTGCGGCGTGGACACCTCCACGCTTCCCGTCATCTCCAATGAACGCATGCGCGAGCTGTTCCCTCTGGTGCATGGCGGCGACGAGGCCGCCCGGGAGGAATTCATCCGCGGCAACCTGCGTCTGGTGCTCAGCGTGCTCCAGCGGTTCCAGCACCGCTGCGAAAATGTGGACGACCTGTTTCAGGTCGGCTGCATCGGGCTGATCAAGGCGCTGGACAACTTCGATGTGACGCAGAACGTGCGCTTTTCCACCTATGCCGTGCCGATGATCATCGGCGAAATCCGGCGCTATCTGCGGGACAACAACGCCATCCGCGTCAGCCGCTCGCTGCGGGACATCGCCTACAAGGCGCTGGGCACGCGCGACAGGCTCAGCCGCGAGCTCGGCCGGGAGCCGACCATCGCGGAGATCGCGAAGAAGCTGGAAATGGACGTGGAGGACGTCACGCTGGCGCTCGAGGCGATTCAGGATCCGGTCAGCCTCTGCGAGCCCATCGGCGGGGACAACGCCGATGCGCTGACCATCGGCGACCAGGTGCGCGACGAGAGCGTCAGCCAGGAGGGCTGGCTGGAGCACATCGCCATCACCGAGGCCATGCGCCGCCTGAGCGAGCGCGAGCAGAGGATTCTGAACCTGCGCTTCTTCCAGGGACGCACGCAGATGGAGGTCGCCTCCGAGATCGGCATCAGCCAGGCGCAGGTCTCGCGCCTGGAGAAGGCCGCGCTTGAGCACATGCGCAAGTTCATTTGATTTCTGCGTGCACCTGCGCAAGGGCCTGCGCGATGATCGGACAGGCCGCCAGCGCTTCCTCAAGCGTGTTGCGGTTGTTGCCCACCTCGATGAGCAGCGCGCCGGTGGAGATATGCTGGTTGAACCGGCCCGTCTTGACCTTGACCTCGCGCGATACGCCCTCCACCTGCGCGTTCATGCAGTCGGTGATGTGCTGCGCAAGCTCAAGGTTTTTCGGCCAGTCCGGCCGCTCGTCAAAGCCGGCGCCCGTCGCTCCGGTACCCTTGCCCACCAGCAGCATCACATAGGCGATCTGTCTGCCGTCCTGCAGGGCGCAGTTTGCGCCGTTGTACAGCCCGCTGTACGCGTCGCGATGGATGTCAAAGATGTAGTCGTAGGTCTCCCCGGCCGCCAGGCGCGCCTCCAGCATCGCCAGCGAGCGCGTATAGGCGCCGGAGAGGTTTGGCGGCTCGAACGCCGTCGTGTCGTGCACCACGGCAAAGCCCAGATCGCGCAGGCATCTGGCCAGCTCCTCGCCCACGCGCAGCATGCTGAAGCGCTCGTCCCGGGTGCGCCAGGTCTCCGTGGGGGTGTACTGCGTCTCCTCGGTCATCTCATAGGCCTCCCAGGTGTGCGTGTGGTACAGCAGCACGCTCGGCTTTCCCTCATCCTGCAGCGCCGCAGCAGCCAGCGCGTCCGCCTGCGGGGCGATCACCTCGATCGTCAGCGGCACGCGCCGCGCCTGCATCCGCCACGCCGCCGCGCCGCCCGCGCACGCGAAAGCGGCCAGCGCAAGGAGCGCCGCCGCCCGTTTGCCCTTTCCCCGACTGCGCATCGGCTTCCCTCCAGACGTCCGATTTTCATGCACGCCGCTTCCCGGCCGGCATACTCTGGAATCGTGAGGAATCCCCCTCATAACGACTTGCCCAAGGAGGCGTGCGCCATGAGTTTTTACTCCTATAAAAACGCAAATTCCACGCATTGTCCGTGCAGCGTTTCCGGAAGCGAAATCCTGAACGGACTGAACGAACGGGTCTGCATCCAGGTGCAGAGAGTTTATGACAGCTGTCTGTTTCAGGATCAACTGAGCGATCAGCGCGTGGCGCTCATCAGCTACGGCCTGGTGCCCTCGAGCTGCGGCGGCGGAGAGCAGAGCACCGAGAACTGCAACCAGCCCACGATGCCCATCACCTTTGAAAGCTGCCGCTCCACGACGACCGAAGGCACCATCCGCAATCTCTCCGTCGAGCGCCTGTGCGATCGTCCGTGCTTCGCCCGCGTGCGCGGCCAGGTCGACGTGCCCATCGACATCCTCTTCACCGACGCGAACTGCCGCGAATACATCGGCCGCGGCGTGGTCACGGTGGACCGCGACGTGCTGCTCTCCATCCCGGATGAGTCCATCGTGCCCTACAACATCGAAGCGATGGTCTCCGCGATCTGCGTTTCCGGTACATACGTCGGCAACAACATCTTCTGTCTGGAAATCTGCGTGACGGTCGTGCTCAAGGTGCTGGCGAAGGTCGAGATGCTGGTGCCCAGCTACGGCTTCTGCGAGGTACCGCCGTGCGAGGAGTTCGCGGATTCGGTCTGCGACGAGTTCTTCAGCCTCCCACTCTTCCCGCAGGCGCTGTGCGACGAGGACGCCCTCCGCGCGCGCAACGTGAGCTGCACCTGTGGCAACTACACCAGCACCACCGGCCTGGGCTGCAGCGGCGGCACCGCCTGCGCGCACGGCGGCAGCGCCTGCGGCTGCTGCCGCTGAGCACACCGAATACCGCTTCGAAGGATCGCGCCCGCGGTCCTTCTTTCTTTATGTCCGCGCGCGCCGTTTTAGTCCTCTGGGGATGGCGTCGCCCAACGCCAGCACAGCAAGCGCGCCGGCCATCACGCCGCAGAGGCTCTCCGGAATCCTGCTGACTGACGGCTGAAACAGCGGATGCAGGATGCAGACGACGACCACCGCAAACGCCGCCCACGTCAGCACGGACATCAGGCACACATGCCCGCCCAGGTTCATCCGCTGCCCCGAATAATCCCAGTAGCGCGTGTGCAGGATGCGCAGCACCAGCGCGCCCGCCGCGTATTCCAGCACGCTGGCCGCGATCATCCCCACGATCATCACCTTGCCCACGCTCTCCTTGACCGGGAGGCAGACGATCAGCATGCCCAGCGCGCCGAAGCCGTACACCGGCAGAAACGGCCCCGAGAGAAATCCCCGGTTGACGAGCCGCCGGTCCCTAACGAGGTACAGCAAAACCTCCCAGCACCAGCCGGTGAAGCTGTACAAAAAGAAGACCAGCGCCCATTGGCCGGGGCTGTACTGCGCACGCAGCAGGCTTGTCATTCCCACATTGTCCTCCGATTCATCGCGAGGTACGTTAGGGCTGCCGCCCTAAAACCCGCCTGAGGGATTTCATCCCTCAGACTCCCTTCTTCGCTTCGCGCATAAGAAAAGTAATTCAGGTGCAAAAGCGGGCCGTGCCCGCTCCCACTTCCGAACAGCTTTGCAAAGTCAAGTCATTCGGTGCCCGCTGTACGGATTTTTGCGCAATTTCCTACAAGGTAAAAAAGAAAGCCCGACATTGCTGTCAGGCTTCCCGATTGCCGTTCACTCTATGCGCGGCTGCTGCGCGCTGCCCTGGAGGGTGATCTTCCGGCCGAAGACGTAGCAGCTCACCGTGAACGCGCGCTGCGCGTCCTCCGCGCCGCCCGCGTGCAGCACCGTCGCCGAGACGTCGCCCTGATGTCCGCTGGCGAGCACGTTCGCCTGGACGTTGTCCAGCTGCAGGACGTCGCCCTCCGCGGGCTGAACGTCCAGCGCGATCCACTCCGCCGGGAAGAAGCCCCGGTTGGCCAGCCGCACGGTGACCGTCAGAAACGTGCAGTCCTGCGCGTCCAGGCCCGCTGCGTCGCCGAAGACGCGCCCGGTGAACGTCCCATCCCGCACCTGAGCGACCGCCTGATCAAAGATGTCCTGTGCCTGCGCCGCCGGCGTGACGAGCATGGACGTCTGCTCCACCACCGGCGCGAGCGTATTGATGCCGTAGAGCACCGCGCCCGCGCCCGCGATGGTGACGATCAGCACAGCGATCGCCAGCACCCTCATTGCCTTATACACGTTACTCCCCCTGTTGTCCTTCCAGAATGGCGCTCATCTGGTCGATCATCTCCGAATCCTTCATCCGGAACTTGAAGACCACGCGTCTGGACGCCTCCATGTCCACCGTTCCGTCCGCCTTGTACACCGGATCGGCGTAGGAGCGGCCGTTCGCCGTGAGAATCCTTTGCAGCATTTGCTTCTCTTGATTCGTCAGCTCCGTCATCTCCGGCCCCAGACAGTATTCCGCTACAGCCAGCGCGCGCTCCTGCGACAGCGCCAGGTTGTGCAAATACGAGCCCGAGGTATCCGTGTGGCCCTCGATGATGATCTCGCCAACGTAGCCCTCGTTCTCCTCGCTCATCAGTGTGCGGATATACACCGGGATAAATGCATTGAGCAGCGCCTTGCCGCTGTCCTTGAGCTCGTTGCGGTTCGTGTCAAAGAGCACCGCGCCGGTAAAGGCGATCGCGCCGGTATTGCGGTCCACCACCGCGTCGAGGTTCTCGCGGCGCAGCTCGTCGCGCAGCTCCTCGATGATGCGCGAGCGCAGGCCGATCAGCTTGTCAATCTCCGTCTGCTGGGCGGCCAGCAGCGCCGCCTGCTCCTCGATCTTGCTCTGCTGCAGGGAAAGGCTCTGCTGCGCGGCGGTCAGCGCCGTGCGGTTTTCATCCAGCTCCTTCTGCTGCTCCTGCAGCATCAGCGTGGTTGTCGCCAGCAGCTCCTCCTTGTCCTTGAGCTGGGCCTCCTGATCGATCAGCAGGCTCTGCTGTGTGGAGAGCTGCGCTTCCTTCGTTTCCAGCTCGATGGTCTTCTTCTGCTGCAGATCGACCAGCTGATACACCGCCATGAACAGGATCAGCGCGAACGTGAAGAGCATGCCGGCCATCATATCGGAGTACGAGATCCAATAGCTGCCGCTGTCCCTGCTGCGCCGAATTCTCTTTCCCGGGCGCATGGGTTACTCCTTCCCCTGGCGCGCCGCGTCATCCGCCGCCGCGCTCAGCTTCTCCATGGATTTCTGCAGCCGCACCAGCGCGGTCACGAACTGATCCACCTGCTCGGCGTAGCGCTCGCGGCTCTGGGAGAGCAGCTGCGGCATCGTGCGGGTCGTCTCGCGCATGGCGCTGAGCGTCTCGTTCATCTGGCGGATCGAGGCGGTGATGCTCTCGTCAAACAGCGCCGTCGTCTTCGCCAGATTCTCCTGCGTCTGCCGGGTGAACGTGTCGTAGCTGCCCGAAAGCGCCTGCGCGCCCGCGTGCATCTCCTCCACGACGCGGTCCATCTCGCGGCTCGTGATGCGCGTCTGCTCCTGCGCGCTGGTCAGGAACTTGTCCGTCCACGCGGCGTACTGCTGCTGGTTCGCGGTGAGCGCCGCCTGATAATCCTGCAGCTTGGCCAGGTACATGGCCTGCTGGCCGCTGGTCTTGTTCATCGCGGCAAGCAGCTCCAGCGTCTTCTGGTTCGTCTCCTCCACGTGCGCGCGGGAATTGTCCATATCCGTCACATAGTCGCGGAAGTGCTCCAGCACGCCCTGGGAAAGCTGGTGCATGTTCACCACGTCCTGCGTCATCTGGGCAATCGCCTCGGTCGCGGCGCGCATCTCCTGCTGCGCCTTCTGCTGCTCGGCCCCGGTCTCGCGCAGCACCTGGTGCAGATGGTCAAACTCATTGCCCAGCGCGACGTTCATGCGCTGCACGAACACCTGCGCGATGCGGTCGACGCCCTCCACCTGCGCCTGCGTGGCCGCGAGGATGAAATTGTCCATCGAGCGCTGCACGGGCAGCATCGCGCGCAGGATACTCTGCTCCATCTGCACGGCCATCTTCTGGCTGACCTCCTCCACCGCCTGGCGGATGTAGGCCGTCTGCTCCTGCTGCAGGGCGAGCATCGCCGTCTCCTGCGAGACCGGCTTGGGCAGCGCATAGAGGCTGAACACCTCGCAGAAGCGGTCGATCGCCTTCTCGCACTTGTCCGTATAGCGGGTGTTCATCAGGTTGAAGAAGATCGACGCGACGACGCCCGCGATGGACGTGAGGAACGCCGTGCTCATGCCGCCGATCAGCTTTTCCATGGCGGCGAGCAGCGCGGAGGTGTCCGCCGCGTTGAGGTTGAGGCCGGACAGGCCGGTCACCAGGCCCAGGAACGTGCCCAGGATGCCCAGGGACGTGAGGATGCCCGGCGTGATCTCGGCCAGGCGCGTGCCGCCCACGGCATAGATCACCGTCTCCTCGCAGATGTACTGCGACACGTCGCAGGATTCCCCGTGCGCGTCGCGCAGCTCCGCGTTCTGAAGAAAATCCGCCCACGGCCCTTCCAGCTTATCGCCCAGGAAGTGGAGATCATTCCAGGATTTTTTCTCCTTGTTCTGCTTGTTTTCGGTGATGATCACGCGGGACGCGCGGCGCAGCCTGCCCGCCATGCGCGCAAGCGGCAGCACGCAGCGCATGAGCGCCGTCAGCAGCACGATCAGAATCGCCAGATAAATCAGCGCATTCAGAGAAAAGACGCTCCTTGCGACCGTGAAAATGTTCATCAAAATGTTCCTCCCCGACAGGGTTTACTAGTCATCATCCATGATGGTATTGTAACCGATTTGACGCGATCTGTAAAGCGACGGCAAAACTTCACAATATGCTACGGGCGCATTTTTTTGCGCAATAAGCGATATTCCCTAAAGCGGGGCCTATTTTTATCACCATTTCACGAAATACAGAATAATTGTGAAAACATCAGGATTTGCCCTTGCTCTTTCTAGATAAACCGGGTAAAATATCATCGTTTTGAACCGGATGCGCATCGCTGCATCCTGTAAAAAATCTGGTGTTCAGGAGTTCGCATATGACAAAGAAACGCTCGATTGATCCCGCGATGATTGACAATGTTGCCCAGAATATTTTTCACATTCTTCCGCTGATCAAGAAGCGCCTGCTGCACATGGATCTGGTTCAGCGCGAACACGGTACCCCGCTCTCCCACGTTCAGGTGCTGGCCATGCTCAGCGATGTGGGCACGATGTCCGTCTCCGAGATTTCCCGCCGTCTGGGCATCGCCAAGCCGAACATCACTCCGCTGGTGGATCGCCTGTACGACGCCGGCTATGTAGACCGTCAGCATGACGAGAACGACCGCCGCGTGGTGAACATCGTCCTGCTGCCCGCCGGCGAGGAAAAGCTCGCCGCCATCCGCGCGACCATTTCCCGTCAGATTCAGGTTCAGGCGGAAAACCTCTCCGTTTCCGAATTCCGCGAGCTGAACGAGGCGCTGGACAGCGTCGTCCGCATTCTTTCCTCCCTGTGATCTCTGGGCCGGGCTGGCAGACAGCCCGGTCTTTTTATGATCAGACGAATCAGCGGCGTCCATTCTTCCCGCAAAAGCAAACCCGGCGCGATGTTTTTCGCGTCGGGTTTGCTGTTTCCTTCTTAGCCTGCGGCCCTGGCCGTCTCCGGCTTTCCGTTCTTCCAGGGGTGGTACGTCGGCACGACCTCGGCGATCGCCTCCACGGCGCGCTCGTCGTTCTTATCCACGACCTCCTCCAGCGTTTTCATCATCCGCTCAAACTGCGCGTCGTCCACGCGGTCTACGTTCGCCACGAAGATCTTCCTGTGCGCCGTTTTGGTCATCTTGTCCCGCTCGGAGTCCATGAGCAGCTCCTCGTAGAGCTTCTCGCCCGGGCGCAGGCCGATGATCTTGATGGGCATGTCCACGTCCGGCTCGTAGCCGTAGGCGCGGATGAGCTTCTGCGCCAGATCCATGATGCGCACCGGCTCGCCCATGTCCAACACGAAGATGGAGCCGGATTTGGCGATGCCGCCCGCCTGCAGCACCAGCTGCGCCGCCTCAGGGATGGTCATAAAGTAGCGCACGATGTCCGGATGCGTAACCGTCACCGGGCCGCCCTTGCGGATCTGCGCCTCCATCAGCGGGATGACGCTGCCGTGGCTGCCCAGCACGTTGCCAAAGCGCACGGCCATGCACTTCATGTCCGTCTTCTCGCCGTAGCGCTGGATGAGCATCTCGGTGATGCGCTTGGTCGCGCCCATGACGTTCGTCGGGTTCACGGCCTTGTCGGTGGACAGCTGCACCAGGCGCTCCACGCCGTGCTCGCTGGCGGAGGCGAGCAGGTTGCGCGTGCCGAAGACGTTGTTCTTGATCGCCTCGGCCGGGCTGCGCTCCATCAGCGGCACGTGCTTGTGTGCCGCCGCATGGAAGACCACCTGCGGATGATACTGCTCGAAGACCTCGTCAAGGCGCTGCCTGTCGCGGATGGAGCCGATCAGCGTGATCACCGGACAATTGGCGCCGTACTTCTGGCGCAGCTCGTACTCCAGCTCGTAGGCGCAGTTCTCGTAGATTTCAAAGATAATCAGCAGCTTCGGCTTGAAGCGCATGATCTGCCGGCAGATTTCCGAGCCGATGGAGCCGCCGCCGCCGGTGACCATGACCGTCTTGCCGGTCAGGTAGCCCGCGATGGCCTCCGTGTCCAGCTCGATCTCCTCGCGCGAGAGGAAGTCGGAGATGTTCAGCTCGCGGATAAACGGCATGCCCTCGCCGCCTGCCGGATCCGCCGGCTCGGAGAGGATGCGCGTGTGGCAGCGGGCCTGGTTGCACAGCTCCAGGATCTTCTGCATGCGCGCGCCGTTGCCCAGCGATGGAATCGCCACGATGATGTCGTTGATGCCGTAGCGCGAGGCAAGCCTGGGGATGTCGTCCGTCTTGCCGCGCACCGGCACGTTCTGGATGCGCAGGCCCTGCTTGCCCGGCGCGTCGTCCACCAGCAGCACGGGACGGCCCATCTGCTTGGGGTTCTTGTTGCAGATGTTGACCGCGTACGCGCCCGCCTCGCCCGCGCCGACGATCATCACCGGCCGCGCATCGCCCAGGCCGCCGGGAATGCGGTCCTTGGAGCACACGCGCCAGAACATGCGGATGCCGCCGATGGCGATGGTGCCGATCAGCGCGATGAGGATCAGCACGCCGCGGAACAGGCCGAGATTCATGAACTGGTTGGCCGCCAGCGTGATGACGCAGGCCACGCCGCTGAGCAGACACAGCCTCGCCGTGTCCCGCACGCCGGCATAGCGCCACATGATCTTGTACACGCCGCCCACGGCATAGCAGCCCATATACGCCGCCCAGATCACCGGCAGCGCATTCATCATCGTCTGCGCATGGCGGCTCGGGATGTACATCTCAAAGCGCAGCTCCATGCTCAGGTACACGGAGAGCGTGATCAGCACAATATCGAGCAAAAACAGGCTGAGCTTTCTCAGCCACATGTGATCTCTAAGCCACTTCATCGTTTGTCCCCCAAAGACGTACTTGCAAGCATTGAACAAGGTATTATAGCATACTCCCTGCCGGGATTCAACCCGAACGCCCTGACTTTCGGCATCGCAAAAGGCCGCCCCGAAGGACGGCCCCGTATGGGATTGTTCTTACGCCTGCATCGGCATCATGACCGCGCCCTCCGGGCGGATCATCAGCGGCGTGCAGCTGCCCTTGCCGAACACGCTGTCCATCAGCTCGACGTACGCGTCCAGGCGCGCCATCGGCACATAAGCCTGGATGGTGCCGGCAAAGCCGCCGCCATGCACGCGCTGCGCGCCGTCGCCCTTCAGGAAGCGGCGGCTCAGCTCGATGCCCATCGCCATCTGCTCCTGGTTCGGGCGGGCATACACGTTCTGCAGCAGCTTCCAGCTGCTGTCGCCGGAGGCCGTCACGTCGGCGAAGAACTTCGCCAGGTTGCCCTCGCGCACGGCCGCAACCTGCTCCACCACGCGCGCGTTGTCGTCAAAGAAGTGCATCGCGCGCAGCACCGGACGGTCGCCCACCGCGGCGCGCACCCTGCCGATATTCGCCTCAAACTCCGCCGGATCGACCTCACGCAGCACAGACTTGCCGAACTGCGCCGCGACGGCCTTCATCTCCGCCGGGATCGCCGCATAGTCGTCGGTCAGGTCGCCGTGATCGCCGCCGGTGTTGACGACGCACAGCGCATAGCCCTTCGCCGCAAAGTCGCACGCCACCGCGTCCACCTTCGCGTCGGCCGTCTCGAAGTCGAGCGCGACCATGCCGCCGGCGGAGGCCGCCATCTGGTCAAGCAGACCGCAGGGCTTGCCGAAGTACACGTTCTCGACCTTCTGCGCGATGACGGCGCGGGTCTTGAAATCGACCACCCAGCCGTTGTACAGGCCGTCCAGAATCGCCGCGATCAGGATCTCAAACGCCGCGGACGAGGACAGGCCGCTGCCGCGCAGCACCGAGGAGGAGATCGTCGCCTTAAAGCCGCCGACCTTGTAGCCCAGCGACTGCATGACGCCCGCGGTGCCGCGGATGAGCGCCAGCGTGGTGCCGAAGTCCTTCTCGCGGATCTCCAGGCTCTCCAGGCTCACCGTGATGGGCGGGAAGCCCTCGCTGTCCACGACGATCACGCCGTCGTCGGTCTTCTCCACACACGCGATGGTATCCAGGTTCACCGCGCCCGCCAGGCAGCGGCCGTGGTTGTGATCGGTGTGGTTGCCGCCGATTTCCGTGCGGCCCGGCGCGGAGAAGAAGCACAGCGCGCCGTGCTTGTCGCCAAAGCGCTTTTCAAAGCGCTCCACCAGCTTGCCGTAGCGCGCCTTCTGCCTGGCCAGCTCCTTTTCGCCCGCGCCGTAGAGCGTCGCCACGCGAGCGGCGAAGGCCTCGGAATCCTGATATGCTCTCCACTGACTGTTCATCGGAATATCCCTCCATGTCTGATCGGTGAAATTCTCAAAATATGTACCCTCATTATTGACGCTTTGCGCCGTTTTGTCAAGCATTCCCCGACATTCCTCCCAAAAAAGCGCCGCTTTCCTGCATTCCGCCTGAAACATTTCGGAAACAACCGTCTTTTTTCCTTGAGCCGCTTGACAAAAGGCAATGCGCAGGGTATGATACACATCGTCGTTCATTTTATGAACTTTTGAGGAGAAGGAGGCGTCTTCATGACGGACATCGGCTATGCCGGCGATCAGCTGCTGGACGCCTGGCTGAACCTGACGAGCACGCTGTGGAACACACGGATCGTCTCGTCGCTGTCCTACAACGAAGCGCACGTCATGGGCATTCTGCTGCGCTGCAGCACGAAGGAAGCCCCCATGACCGCCACCGACCTGATCCGGCGCACGCGCCTGCTCAAAAGCCAGATGAACAAGATCCTCACCCGGCTCGAGGAATGCGGCTACATCACCCGCGTGCGTTCCGCGCAGGACAAGCGGATGATCCATGTTCTTCTGACAGAGGAGGGCAAGACCGCCTACCTCAAGGAGCACGAGGGCGTCGAAGCGATTCTCCATCAGCTGGTCAGCCGAATCGGCGCAGACCGCGCGCTGTCCGTCGCAAAGGATCTCTGCGAGATCACCGACGAGCTGGACATCATCGTCCCCCCGCCCGGCAAATAACCGACTTTATGAACTTTATGAAAGGAACATGCACATATGATCCGAATCATCACCGATTCCGCCGCCGATTTTTCCGCCGACGAGTTCAGGCAGTACGGCCTGACCATGGTGCCGCTGCAGGTCACCTTTGGCGAGGATACCTATGAGGACGGCGTCACCCTGACCCCGGACATCTTCTGGTCGCGCATCATGGCCGGGGAGAACCCCAAGACCTCCCAGCCCTCTCCGGACGCGTTCCTAACCGTCTTTGAGGAGGCGAAGGCCGCGGGCGACAGCGTATTGTGCGTGCTGCTTTCCTCCGCGCTGTCCGGCACCGTGCAGAGCGCGACGCTCGCCAGGAGCATGGCCGACTATGACGACATTCACATCGTCGACTCCCTGCAGGCTGCGACCGCGGAGAAGATGCTCGTGCTGCGCGCCTGCCAGCTGCGCGACGAGGGCAAGCTCAGCGCGGCCGAGGCCGCCGAGGCGCTGCGCGCCTTCACCCGGCGCATCAAGCTCTACGCCTGCCTGGACACGCTGGATTACCTCGCCCGCGGCGGCCGCATCCCGCAGGCGGCGGCGAGCCTCGGCTCCCTCGTGCAGCTCAAGGTGATCGTGCGCATCACCGAGGACGGCAAGGTCGGCATGGCCGGCAAGGGCATGGGCCTGCACCGCGCCGGCGCCGCCGTGCTCAAGCTCGCCCAGCAACATCAGATCGATACGAATTATCCGGTGCTGCCGCTGTACACCTATCAGCCGGACAACTGCCTGGCCTTCGTCAAGAAGCTCAATCAGGCCGGCATCGCCTGCCGCGAGGAGGACGCCATGCCCGTCGGCGCCACCATCGGCACCCACGTGGGCCCCGGCGTGTTCGGTCTGGTCTTCGTCGAGGCTGAATAAGCGCTAAATCTCAAGCTCTGCTGATGCAGGGCTTTTTATTTTGCCGCAGGGCTTGACAGCGACATCGTTTCCGTGTATGCTGTTTAAGTTCAATTTATTAACTGTTCACATTTTCTACAGTTGAAAGGAATCCGTATATGCGTATCATTACCGACTCCGCCGCAGACTTTACCCGCGAGGAGCTTGAGCAAAATGACGTTCACTGCGTGCCGATGCAGGTCATCTTCGGTGCCGAGAGCTTCAGCGCCTCCGCGCTGTCCGCCGAGGAATTCTGGAGGCGCCTGCTCTCCGGGGAAATCGGCAAGACCTCCCAGCCCTCGCCAGACGCCTTTTTCGCCGAGTTTGAAGCGGCGCAAAGGGCCGGCGAGGAGGTCGTCTGCATCGTCGTCTCCTCCGCCATCTCCGGCACGATGCAAAGCGCGATGATCGCCGCGTCCATGCTGGAATCCGCGAGGATTCACATCGTCGATTCGCTGTCCGCCGCGGGCGGGCAGAAGCTCCTGGCGATGCGCGCCTGCCAGCTGCGCGACCAGGGCAGGCTGACCGCTGCACAGATCGCCAGCGAGCTCACCCGTCTTCGCAGCCGCGTCCATGTGTACGCCGGCCTGGATACACTGGAAAACCTCGCGCGCAGCGGCCGCATCTCCAAAGCCGCCGCCAACATCGGCACACTGGCGCAGCTCAAGCCGCTGGTGCGCCTCACGCCGGAAACCGCCGGCGGCGTGGACGTCTGCGGCAAAGCCGTCGGCCGCCACCGCGCCATCGACGCCGTGGCCAGGATGATCAGCCAGCACAGGCTCGACGAGCGCTATCCCGTCATTCCGCTGTACACCCACTCGAGCGACAACTGCGCCGCGCTGATCAGGAAGCTTCAAGCCTGTGGCGTCGCCGTCAGCGAGCACATGGCCAGCGCGCTCGGCCCCACGCTCGCCACGCATATCGGCGCAGGCGCTTACGGCGCTGCGTTCGTGGAGGCGGAGTAAACGGAACGGAGAACGTTGGGGCCGCAGGCCCCAAACCCCGCCTGGGGGACATTGATCCGGGGAGCTCGCATAGTCGCGGCATTCTGCCGCTCCTTGTGATTCCCGACGCTGCGCCTGCCTGTTTCCCGCACAGCGGGCGGCAGGCTCCGGTCCCCCAGACCCCCTCTTCACTTCGCGCGCATGAAAGCAATCTGCCATTCATAAAAAACAGCCTCGGCGAAAACCGAAGCTGTTTTTCTTATTCTATGACGGTACTCACATTTTCCCGCCGATCGTCTTGAGATGCTTCATGACCATCTGCGCGACGATGCCGGTCAGCACGCCCGTCGCCACGCCGGAGATCATCAGGATCGGCAGGTAGGTCACCAGCAGCTGCGGCGTATTCAGCATCAGCACCGCCACCAGGATCTGGCCGACATTGAAGAACACCGCGCCCAGCGCGCTCACGCCGATGACACTGACGCCCTTCATGCGGCTCACGAGGATCATCACCACGAGCGAAAACAGTCCGCCGCCCAGCGAGTAGAACATCGCGTTCATGTTCGTGTAGATCAGCCAGCTCATCAGCGCCTTGAGCAGCATCAGCACAAAGGACTGCTGGATGCCCAGCATGTACAGGCTGTACAAGAGCACCGAGTTCGCCAGACCCAGCTTCACGCCGGGAACCGCCGCCGTCAGCGGAAACTGGCGCTCGATCAGGCCGAAGACCAGCATCAGGCTGGTGAGCAGGCCGGACAGCGCCACCTGCTGCGCGCGCTTATTTCGCATGGAATTCCTTCCTCTCTCCGGCGCTCGCCGCTCAGTCCTCGGCGGGCACCATTTCGATGCTCACATTGTTGGGCAGGCAGATGATGTATGTGCCCAGAATCCGGTCCTTGTAGGTATCCACATGAACCTCGCCCTGGCCCACGCAGTCCTGGTTCTCGCAGGTGGAGAACTCCATGTACACCGTCTCGGGCGTGATGTGCACCTTGTTGATCTTTCCGTCGTCCTGCTTGAGGGTGATGATCTTGTCGCGGTCCATCGGAATCGGATCGCCGTACTGGCGGCCGCCGACGGTCAGCACCACATAGCCGCGCACCTTCTCCGCCTTCTTGGGCGGCATCGGGCCGACCATTGCGGCCTCCTGCGCGGGCGCCTTCGTGGCCTCCGGAGCCTCAGCAGCTTCCGGCGTGGCCGTCTCAGCCGGCACGATGAGCTGCCCCGGCACCTCGGTCACTTCCGGTGCCTGTGCCGGGGCCTGTGTGGCCTTCGGCGCCTCAGTCTCCTCCGGCGCGGCCGTCTCAGCCGGAACAATCAGCTGCGGCATGCCGGTCGCTTCCGGAGACGGCGTCGCCTCCACATATTCAATCGCATCCGGCGCCAGCGTTACGTCTGCGGTTCTACTGCTCAAATCGGTTTTGGGCATGAGTCTGGACACGCCCAGCATCACGGCGGCAACAAGAATCACCAGCGCGATCAGCAGCAAGTCTCTTCTTTTTGGCATCGGGAAAAAGCCTCCTGGTCTTACGCTTGCTCTTCCTTTTCAAAGGACAGCTCGACCTCGTTGGTGCCGTCCGCCCACAGGCGCTCCAGCTGGTAATACTCACGATCCTGCTCGTGGAACACGTGCACCATCACGTCGCCGTAATCCAGCACGCACCAGCGGCCCTCGGTGTAGCCCTCGCGGCGCTTGGCAAAGATGTCGGCCTTGGCCAGCTCCTCCTCCACGTTCTCCGCCAGCGCCTTCACCTGCGGCACGCTGCGGCCCGTGGCGATGACCATGTAATCGGTGATGACGGTCATCTCCGCCACCTTCAGCACGACAATATCCTTGGCGCGCTTGTCGTCAAGCGCCTTCGCTGCCAGCAGCGCGATTTCTCTCTGATCCATGTTTCCGTTTCCTCCTGTCTGTTGGTTCTGCTTTCCTGTCACGCATCCCCGGCCGCCCCGGAGCCGCCGGACGCCCGCTGCTCCTGCGCCAGCTCCGGTTCATAATCCGCCAGCGCCGCGAGCGTATCCGGGTGCAGCGTCTTGCCCTGCTCGCGCACATGCTCAAGGCTCATCCGCAGCGCGGTGTGCATCGCGCCGTCCAGATCCTGCATGCACAGCGCGCGCAGCGCCTCCAGCCCCGGATAGGGCTTTCTGTTCGGCTCGATCACATCCGCCAGATAGATGATCTTCTCCAGCCGCGTCATGCCCGCATGGCCCGTGGTGTGCCAGCGGATCGCACCGAGCACGTCCTCGTCCTGCACGCCGTAAACGTCCTGCGCCACACAGCGCCCGGCCACAGCGTGCATGAGTGCCTTGGACTCCTTCATCACCGGGTCAACGTCCGCGTGCCTGGCCGCCTTGATCATCTGGGAAAGCGGCATGCACTTGGCGCAGTCGTGAAGCAGCCCGGCCAGCGCGGCCTTCTCCTCGTCCTCGCCGAAAATGCGGGCCATCTGCCGCGCGGTCTGCTCCACGCCGAGCGTGTGCTCAAACCGCTGGCGGTCCAGCTCCTTTTTCAGCTTATACTCCATCTTATCGCGTTTCATCTGTCTTTGTCCCATACAATCCCTGTGCGCGGATATATTGTTCCACCTGATGCGGCACAAGCCCCTCGAGCGTCCCGCCCTCGGCCAGCCGGCGTCGGATTTCGGTTGAGGAGATATCCATCTGAACCGCCGGCAGAAATGCGATCTGCGCGCCGCGCGCGCGCCAGGCCTCCGCATCCGCCCGCACCTGCGCCTCATCCTCTCCGGGGCGCATGACCACCAGAAACGCGCACAGCCGGATCACGTCCTCAATGCGCCGCCAGGTATGTAGCACCCTGAGCGTGTCCGCACCGATCAGGTAGTGGAAGCGGCAGTCCGGCATCCGCTTTGTCAGGATGCCGAGCGTGTCCACCGTGTAGATCACGCCGCCGCGTTCGATCTCCTCCGTGCAGACCGCCATGTTCTCCTCGCCCTCGATCGCGAGATACGCCATGGCCAGCCTGTGGCGCTTGTCCTCCAGGCCCTCATGCTTGTGCGGCGGATTGCCCGAGGGCAGAAACAGCACCTGCCCAACCGCGCCGCTGGCAAGCGCGGCGCGCGCCATATTCAGGTGGCCGCAGTGAATGGGGTTAAAGCTGCCGCCCATCAGTCCGATCTGCCGCACGCACACTCCTCCTCGGATGATAACACAACTCGGTATTATACCAAAATCCTCCCCATTTTCAAAGAGGGAACCGAATACATTTTTGATTTCCAGTAAATTCTAGAAATATAAACGCCTTCGGAGAGGGGGAGTTGCACATGATGTCGCCGTTTGACCGCAAGAACAAGCTCGCTTCCTGCCTGGATCGTCTGGCGCTGCGCGCGCTGCTGTTTGCGCTGTGCGTGGGGTATTTCTTCTTTCTCTGGCGCAGCGGACCGGTCAGCCTTCTGTGCGGCGGCGCGCTGTTTCTGCTCGTCGTGCTCACGCTCATGCTGCTGGAGCGCCGCACGCTCAAGCGGCGCGACCGCATGCTGCGCGAGCGCGTCGGCGGCATGATCGCCCTCGAGGAGCTGATCATGCTCCCGGGCAGGGCCGCCTGCCAGCGCGTGTGCGACCTGCTCTGCGAGACGCTGTCCGCCGAGTCCTGCGGCGACGCCGTCATGCGCTACGGCGGCGAGACCTGGCTCGTCCGCTGCGCGCAGTGCCTGCAGGGCTCAAGCGCCTCCCAGGGCGACGTGCTCAGCGCGCACCGCGCGCGCATCGAAGCCGGCGCGGACAAGGTTGCCCTCGTCTCCACAGCCGCCTTCTCCCCGGAGGCCACGCGCGCCGCCGAGTGGGCCGATCCGCCCGTTCGGCTGATCTCCGGCCGCCAGCTTGCGCTGCTCTTTGGCCGTCTTCACCCGGCGACAGACGAGGAAATCGCCCGCCACGCCCAGCACCAGAAGAAGCCCTTCTCCTGGCGGCGCATCCGCGCGCTCGCGCTCGCGCCCGTCAAGCTACACAGGTATCTGCTCTGCGCGTTCCTGCTGCTTCTGTTCTACTTAGCCGCAGGCGCGATGGCCGCGCTTTTTGCAAGCCTGCTGTCGTTTGTGCTGGCGATTCTCTGCGACCGGGAGAACAGGAGAAGCTTTACGCTGTAATGCGTTTCAGGCTGAATGCCCCTTTGGCAGATCAAACCCGTTTCAATCGTAGGCTGCTGCGCAGCCTGCTCTGAAACTGCCTTTCTCCTATTAGGATACGTTGGGCTGCCGCCCAAACCCGCCTGAGGGATTTCATCCCTCAGACTCCCTTCTTCGCTTCGCGCGGAGAAAAGAAGCTGGTCATTCCTCGCCGTAGATGCGCCGCATCTCGGCCGTGAAGCCGCCCTGCGCGTCATGCGTGATGAGCATGGGCAGCACATGCAGGCCGGGCCTTCCGCCCTTGAGCCCTTGCACGAGCACCAGCTTAGGGCTGCTCGTCTCCCGGGCGACGACAAAGCGCACGCGCTTGGGCTCCACGCGGGCCGCGCGCATCGCGTCGCACAGCTCAAGAAAGCGCGGCGCGGGAAACACGCAGCACAGTCTGCCGCCGTTTTGCAGCACTCGGCTGCATGCCGCCATCCATTCCTCCAGCGTGCAGTCCGAATCGCTGCGCGACAGCGCGCGCGTTTTCTCCGGGCTCACCAGCCCCGCGCCGTCCTTCGTGTACGGCGGGTTGGTCACCACCAGCTGGCAGCACTCGTGCCCGATGCGCCGCGCCGCCTCCCGGCAGTCCGCCTGATGCACGCGGATACGGCCCTCCAGCCTGTTGATCGCCACGCTGCGCGCCGCCATATCCGCGACCTGCGGCTGGAGCTCGAACGCGTCAAACGTCGTTCCCTCCGCCCGCGCGGACAGCAGCAGCGGCAGCACGCCCGTACCCGTGCCCATGTCCGCGACGTGCTCACCCTTCTTCACGCCGGCGAAGTCCGCCAGCAGCACCGCGTCCGTCCCGAAGCGGAAGCCGTCCGGCCGCTGCACGATGCGCAGCCCGCCGCGCTGCAGGTCGTCCAGGCGCTCGCCGGGGCGGAGCCAAGCGGTCACGTCCATGCGTTCATCCTCCCCTGTTTACAGCACAAGCTGGTACAGCCTGTACCGTTCCACCTGCTCAATCCCGTAGCCGAGGTCCACCGTATCGATGTACGCAAAGCCCAGGCTTTCATACAGCCGGATCGCCGGCACGTTCCTTTCGTTCACATCCAGCCGGACGGCGCGCATCCCCTGCGCCTTCGCCTGCGCGATGGCAAACTCCATGAGCCGCCTGCCCACGCCGCGGGAGAGATGCTGCGGATGCACCGCCAGCGTGTGCACGACGATCAGCTGCTCCGGCGCGATGTCAAGGCCCCAGTCGGCCTGCGCGTAGCCCTTCTCCTCCCGGTGGCTGAGGATCACCGTACCGGCGATCCGGCCGCCTTCCCGCAGGACGAACAGCGTGCCCTCCGCGATGGCCCTTTCCGCGTCCTCGCGGATCGGATACAGGCCCTTTTTCCAGCCGGGATAGTTGACCGTCGCCATGAGGTGATCGTTCAGGCTGTCGTAGAGCCTGCCCACCTCGTCCGCGTCGCGCGGAACCGCTTTCTCAATCGCCATATGCCGCTCCTGTATTCGGGATGCTCCCATTGTACAAAATCCGCGGGCCGATTGCAACCGGATTTGCCCGGTTTGCCGCCGGCCCGCGGAATTTCAGACTGTGTTCACAAAAATGCCTCATTGCGTGCCGAACGGCGTGACGAACGCGCCGGAGACATAGCCCGTGTAGTTCGCCCACTGCACATGCAGGAAGCCGTTTTCGCTCTCGCCCAGGACGGTCAGCACCATGCCGTAGGGCAGGACGTAGAGCACATCGCTGGCCGTGTTCGGCGCGGCGCGCAGGTTGAGGCCGTTGTCGCTCTCCACCACCACGCGGTACGCGCCCGCCTGCGGCGCGGCCGTGGGCGCGGGCATCGCCGTCGGCTGCACAGCGTGCTCACCAAAGCGCAGGTAATCCGCGCTCACATAGCCGCTCAGCGTGCCCACGCGCACCGGGTAGAAGCCGTCCACCGCCTCGTCGGTGACCACGACCTCCACGCCGTAGGCCAGCATCGCCACCACGTCGGAATAGGTGTTCGAGTCCGCGCGCAGGTTGAGGCCGCTGGCCGCGGTCACGGTCGCCGTACGCCCGGCAACCGGCTGCGAGG
>JAGBDL010000089.1 GCA_017937505.1 Clostridia bacterium
CGTCCTCCGCCGTCACCTCCATCAGGCTCTCCGCCTGCTCCTGACCGCAGACCCCGGCCAGCAGCAGGTTGCGCAGGTGGCCGCTCACGTCGCGCACGAACACCTGAACCTCCCGGCCCGCGCGCATCATCCCGTCGATCATGGTAAGTGCGCCGACCGCGTCCGCGCTGATGAGCCTGTCCGCGAATTCAAACAGGAACCGCTTGTCCGCCGCGCCCAGCACCTGCAGAACCAGCGCCTCCGTGAGGCCCGCGCCGTCCTCCTGCGCGTAGCCCAGGCACATGTCCAGGACCGACCAGGCATCGCGCATGCCGCCCTCCGCCGCGCGCGCGATGCGGGCAAGCGCCGCCTCCTCGGCCGCGATCCCGCCCTCATCCAGTGCCACGCGCAGCCGCGCGATGATCTGGTGCGCGGGGATGCGGCCAAAGTCAAAGCGCTGGCAGCGGGAGAGGATCGTCGCCGGGAGCTTCTGCGGCTCCGTGGTCGCCAGGATGAAGACGACGTAGGCAGGCGGCTCCTCCAGCGTCTTGAGCAGCGCGTTGAACGCGCCCTGGGAGAGCATGTGCACCTCATCGATGATGTAGACGCGGTAGCGGCCCGACTGCGGCGGATACTTCACCTTCTCGCGCAGGTCGCGGATCTCGTCCACGCCGTTGTTGCTCGCCGCGTCGATCTCCAGGATGTCCAGGCTGCTCTCGGCGGATAGCGCCCTGCACGCCGCGCACTGCCCGCACGGCTCGCCGCGGTCCGGGTTTTCGCAGTTCACCGCGCGCGCGAACACCTTGGCCGTCGAGGTCTTGCCCGTGCCGCGCGTGCCGCAGAACAGATACGCGTGCGCGATGCGTCCGCTCATCACCTGGCTGCGCAGCGTTTTGATGATGGCCTCCTGCCCCACAAAGTCGTCAAACCGCGCCGGACGGTAGCGGCGGTACAGCGCCTGATACCCCATTGTTCTTCCTCCATCACGCCATAAAACTTCGGAGATAGGATAGCATAAAAATGCCAACTTTACAACCTCCCGGTCAGGGTGTACAATAGGGGCCGGACTTTCATGATTTCTGTATACGGAGGCTTTTTCATGAACCTTTCCGCTGTCATCAATCAGCTGATTTCGCTGTTCCTCATGATGCTGGCCGGTTATCTCGTCGCGCGCGTGGGCATCATGACGCCGGAGTTCCGCAAGCGTCTGTCCTCCTTCACGCTGAACACCGCCGCGCCGTGCATCATCATCTCCTCGGTGCTCGAGAGCGACAGCAGCCCAATGGCCATGATCAGCGCCGCGGGCATCGGCGTGCTGTTCTTTGTGCTGATGATCATCTTCGCCGCCGTGCTGGTGCGCCTCATGCGCACCAAACCGGAGGATCGCGGTCTGGATCAGCTGATGCTCATCTTCACCAACGTGGGCTTCATGGGCATCCCGGTCGTCCAGTCGGTCTACGGCCCGGACGGCGTCGCGCGATTGTCCATGTTCATCCTGATCTTCAACCTGTGCTTCTTCTCCTACGGCGTGCTGCTGATCACCAGGGGCGCGAAATTCAGCCTGAAGGACATGGTCAACGCCTGCATCATCGCGGCGCTGATCGGCCTGCTCTTCGGCGTGACGGGCTGGCATCTGCCCGAGGCCATCGAAACCACGCTGGCCTCCATCGGCTCCATGAATACCCCGCTGGCGATGATGATCATCGGCGCGTCCGTCGCGCACAGCGACCTGCGTGCCGCGATGACCAATCCCCGCCTGTACCGCATCTGCCTGCTGAGCATGGTCGTCATGCCGCTGCTGATGCTGCTGGTCATGCTCCCCCTGCCGATCGACCGCATGCTGGTGGGCATCAGCGTGCTGCTGGCCGGCATGCCCATCGCCGGCAATTGCGGCATGATCTGCGACATCTACCGTCCCAGCGACATGACCGCCTCCCACGCGGTGCTCGTCTCCACGCTTCTGAGCGGCGTGACGCTGCCGCTGCTGTGCGCGCTGATCGCGGCGGTGCTCTAAGCCTCTTTTGGCCGCGCGAAGCAAAGAAGGGGTCTGGGGATGAAATCCCCAGGCAGGTCTTAGGGCGGCAGCCCTAACGTTCCCCAAAGAAACAACGTAGTTTCAGAGCAGAATGCGAAGCATCCTACGATTGAAACGGGTTTGATTTGCCAAGCCACTGTATCCTCAGCAATCCACCAAAAAGGAGAGTATCTTATGCGAGCCTGTGAACGATTCCTCAAGTACATCAAGGTGCACACCACCTCCGATCCCGCCTCCGACGCCGCGCCGTCCTCCGCGATCCAGTTTGACCTGGCGCGCATGCTGGTGGACGAGATGACCGCGCTGGGCCTTGAAAACGCGCACGTCGATGAATATGGCGTGGTCTACGGCTGGCTGAGCGCCTCGAAGGGCTGCGAGGCCCTGCCGGCGCTGGGCTTCATCGCGCACATGGACACCTCGCCCGACTATTCCGGCGAGAACGTGAAGCCGCAGATCATCCCGGATTATGACGGCGGCGACGTGGTGCTCGCCGGCACGGGCGACGTGCTGACGGTCGAAAGCTTCCCGACGCTCAAGGCGCTTGCGGGCATGACGCTCATCACCTCCGACGGCACCACGCTGCTGGGCGCGGACGACAAGGCCGGCATCGCGGAAATTCTCACCGCCGTGGAGGCCGTCGTCAGCGGGAACAAGCCGCACGGCAGGCTCTGCATCGCCTTCACCCCGGACGAGGAGATCGGCATGGGCGTGGCGCACTTCGACGTTGCCAAGTTCGGCGCGCAGTTTGCCTATACCGTGGACGGCGGCGCCGAGGGCGAGATCGCCTATGAGACGTTCAACGCCGCCTCGGCAAAGGTCGAAATCACCGGCATGAGCGTGCATCCGGGCTCCTCGAAGGACACGATGATCAACGCCGCGCTGGTCGCCATGGAGTTCAACAGCCTGCTGCCCGCGGGCGATATCCCGCGCCTGACCGAGGGCTACGAGGGCTTCTTCCACCTGCACGACATGAAGGGCGACGTCTCCCACGCGGAGCTTGACTACATCGTGCGCGACCACGACCGCGCGACGTTCGAGGTGCGCAAGCAGACCATGCGCCATGCGGCGAAGGTGATCAACGAGCGCTACGGCCGCGAGGTCGTCAGGCTCACCCTGAAGGACACCTACTACAACATGGCCGAGAAGATCGCGCCGCACATGGAGCTGGTGGAAAACGCGAAGAAGGCTGCGCGTCTGGCGGGCATGGAGCCGTTTGTCGAGCCGGTGCGCGGCGGCACGGACGGCTGCCGCCTGTCCGAGATGGGCATGCCCACGCCGAACCTGTGCACCGGCGGCTTCGCCTACCACGGCAAGTTCGAGCACATCGCCATGGAGAGCATGGACCGCTGCGCGAAGATGGTCGAGTTGCTGATGACCGAAATCCGCTAAAACAATCGCTTCAAAGCAAAAAGCAAACCAGCAGGCAGGAAGATTCTTCCTGTCTGCTTCGTTATATGGTCAGAAACCAAAGGAGGACATCGTATGAGACGCTTTCTGACCCTTCTGATTCTCTGTCTCCTGCTGCCCGCAGGCGCTCTGGCGCTCGATCTGACGCCGTATCTGCTGCCGCCGGAGACCGAGTATGAGTCCACGCTTGAGGTTCTGCCGCTCTCCGGCAGCGTCTATTACCGGCGAAGCGTGGGGCCCCTGTCGCGGGTCACCGGCAAACCGGAAGACACCGTCTTTGTGACACGCCTTCGCCGCTATGAAAACGGCGTCTGTGTATCGGACATCACCTTTCCCGCCGCAGAACACGGCGAGTATACCGTCGCGCTCCATCAGAACGACCTGCTCGGCATTCTGCGCGCTGTCTCCTTTGCCACGCCGCAGGAGGCCTGGAAGCATGCCTATACGCTCTATGACCTTGAAGGCGACGAGCTGGCAAACGCCCGCACGTTCGAGGGCGAGCCCTACATGCTTTGCGATTGGCAGGGCGGGTTCGCAGGCCTGTGCGCAGCGGGGGACGGCCAAAGCACGCTGATGGTCTACGATGAAGACGCACAGCCGCTTCTTCGCTATCCCGTTCCGTTTGAGGACGCCTTCTTTCTGAGCCATGTGCGCAGCGGCGACGCGCTGTATCTGCTCCTCTGCCAGAATGGCAGCCCGAGCATTCCGGACACTCTGATGCTGCGTGTGGACGCCTCCACCGCGCTCTCCTGGATCGCACACTTCACTGATGAAGCCGGCCGGTATAACAAGCTGCTGCCCGACGGGCAGGGCGGCGTCCTGATGACCGGCTCTCTGCCGGAGGACTACAAGCAGTACCGTGTCACGCGCATCGACGCGGACGGCCGCACCTGCTGGTCAAAGGTGCTTTCCGCGCCCAAGGCAGTTTTGCAGCCGCTCAGCGCGGAGGCTTTGCCCGACGGCACAGTCGCGCTGTATGGCAGCTGCGTCGCGAAGTCCCGCCGTCTGTTCACGCTCTTTTCCATCACGCTCGACGCCGAGGGACGCGTCCTCGCAAGCGATGTGCGGGATTATTCCGACCGCGCGGACATCGGCCCAGCCATACTGACGGCCACAGACGGCACAAAGCTCGTCTATTCCTTTGGAATCGGCTCAGCGGACCAGCCCGGCGTGCTGGTGCCCCTCGACGCTCTGCCCAAGGCAAAAGACCCCGGCGTTGCGCTGAAGGACAGGTGAACACATAAAGAGCTGTCGGTTTGAAGCTGCGTCAGCGGCGGATGCGCAGATGCTCTTCCTCTTCCACTGCATCAATCACGGGATACTCGCTGCCGTGGAGCGTGTCGTTGGCGTGCGAGATCAGCCAGAGCGTCCCGTCGAAGTCCCGAAAGAGCGAGGCGTGGCCCTTGTTCTCGTCCAGCAGCAGCGCCCTTTCATGCCGCCACGGCCCTTCGATCCGGCCGGACGGGCTCTCGCACACCGCCACAACGTATCCGCCGCTGCCCGTGCCGCCGTATCCCTTGACCGAATAGCTCGACCAGAGCATCGCCAGCGTGCCGTTTTTCATTCGGTGAAAGAACGGCGCGTCGGTGAGATACCCGGTCTTCTCCACGCGCGGGTCCTCCATCCGGCGGAGCCACGGGATGTCGTCGTGCTGTGTATCGACGATGACCACCGGCTCCTCCCCGCAGGCCCCCGTCAGGTCTGCCCGAAGCCTGTGCGCCTTGATCGTGCCGAAGTACATCTCCGTCCACTCATGGCAGAACGCGATCCACGGCTGCCCGTCCTGCACCAGCAGCGTGCCGTCCAGGCATTCGTGTCCGCGCAGCGTCACATGCCCGTCGCTCCACGGGCGATACGGCCCCTCCGGCAGGTCGGCGCGCAGAATCGCGGTGCCGCGATCCTCACCGATACCGCCCTTGAAGCTGGCGAACATGTAATATGCGCCGCGGTATGCGTGCACCTCCGGCGCCCAGTAGTGCTTCACGCCCCAGAATCCCTTCTCCGGCGCAAAGGCGACATACGGCCCCTCGAAGTTCTTCCTGTCCCCGCTGACGTAGACCTCAAAATACGGATCGACATTGGCCGCGCCATCGCAGATGCCCATGCCGGTGCCGAAGAGAAAGTACAGCCTTCGCCGGTGATCCGCGAACAGGAACGGATCGCGCATATGGATATCGCTGAGCTTGTGCACGCCGGGGCGTCTCGCGCCCGCGCGCAAGCCGAGCGCCTGTCCGAATTCCAGTACAGCCATTTTTCCTTTCCTCCAGAAAAAGCGGGAAGCAGCGCAAGCGCCCTTCCCGCCTTTTTTGATAATTGTCAATTACATGAGCTTGAGGAACAGCTCCTTGATCTCCGCCACGCTGGTGTCGCGCGGGTTGCCCGGGCGGCACGCGTCGGCGTACGCGGACTCGGCCAGGAAGTCGATGTCCTCGGCCTTGACGATCGCCTTGAGGTCCGCCGGGATGCCCACGTCGGCGCTCAGCTTGCGCACGGCGTCGCAGGCAGCCTTGCGGTACTCGTCCTGCGTCATGGCCTCCACGCCCTCAACGCCCATCGCCGCGGCGATGTACTTGTACTTATCGCCCGTCACCGGCGCGTTGTATTCCATGATCGTCGGCAGCAGGATGGCGTTGGCCACACCGTGCGGGGTGTCATACACCGCGCCCAGCGTGTGCGCCATGGAGTGCACGATGCCCAGGCCCACATTGGAGAAGCCCATGCCGGCCACATACTGGCCCAGCGCCATGCCCTCGAAGCCCTCGGCCTCACCGGCAACCGCCGCGCGCAGGGACTTGGCGATGATCTCGATCGCCTTGAGATGGAACATGTCGGTCATCTCCCAGGCGCCCTTGGTGATGAAGCCCTCGATGGCGTGGGTCAGCGCGTCCATGCCGGTCGCGGCGGTCAGGCCCTTGGGCATGGAGGACATCATGTCCGGATCGACGACGGCGACCTCGGGGATGTCGTGCACGTCCACGCAGACGAACTTGCGCTTCTTCTCCACGTCGGTGATGACGTAGTTGATCGTCACCTCAGCCGCGGTGCCGGCGGTGGTGGGCACGGCGATGGTGAAGACGGTCTTGTTCTTCGTCGGCGCAACGCCCTCCAGGGAGCGCACGTCCGCGAACTCCGGATTGTTGATGATGATGCCGACGGCCTTCGCGGTGTCCATGGAGGAGCCGCCGCCGATGGTCACGATGCAGTCCGCGCCGCAGGCCTTGAAGGCCGCCACGCCGGAGAGCACGTTCTCGATGGTCGGGTTCGGCTTGATCTCGCTGTACACGGTGTAGGCAAAGCCGGCCTTGTCCAGCAGGTCGGTCACCTTCGCCGTCACGCCGGCCTTGACCAGCGCCGGGTCGGAGCAGACAAAGGCCTTCTTGTAGCCGCGGGACGTGAGCTCCGGCACGATGTTCTCAATCGCGCCCTTGCCGTGATAGGAAATGGGGTTCAAAACGATACGATTCGCCATGGGAAACGCCCTCCTTGATTTGCTGTTTGACACTCTTTCCGGACAGCCAATGCTGTCTATGCTTCGTATATTTCGACAGTTTTTTGTCAATTCCTGCGTATCCTGCTATTTTTTCACCGGCATATCCCCCGCCGGTCACGAAACCGGCTTACCAATCGATCGGCGTGCCATCCTCCAGCCTCCAGCGCGGATTGCTCCAATGGTGACCCACCCGCGCAGCCGCGCGCACCTTCTCCTCGTCGATCTCCACGCCAAGGCCCGGGCGCTCCGGGCGCTGCAGGTAGCCGTCCTGCATCACAAAGCCGGTTCCATCCTTCAGGTAATCAAAGTCGCCGACGCCATTGTAGTGAATGTTCATGCTCTGCTCCTGAATGAACGCGTTGGGCGTACAGAAGTCCAGCTGAACGCAGGCCGACAGCGCAATCGGTCCCAGCGGGCAATGCGGCGCAATGCCCATGTCATAGCATTCTGCCATGGCGGCAATCTTCCTGCTTTCCCAGATGCCGCCCGCGTGGGAGAGATCCGGCTGCAGGATGTCCACCGCGCCGGAGGTGATCAGATTCTTGAAGCCCCAGCGGGTATACATGCGTTCGCCCGTGGCAATCGGCGTCGACGTATGATGCCTGAGCTCGACAAAGCCCTCGATCTGCTCCGGCTGAAGCGGCTCCTCCACATACAGCAGCTTGTACTGCTCCAGCTCACGCAGCAGCATGCGCGCCATGGGCATGTGCACGCGGCCGTGGAAATCCACCGCCACATCCACGTCATAGCCGAATGCATCGCGGATCTGCCCGATTTTGTCTGCGGCTTTGCCGATCTTTCTGACGCTGTCCACCCAGCCCAGCTCGTCGGTGATGCAGGTCTTGACCGTCCTGTAGCCCTGGTTGATGCGTTCGCGAACCTGCGAGACCATGTCGGTTTCGCCCTCGCCCATGATCCAGGCATAGATCTGCAGTTTGTCGCGCACGGCGCCGCCCAGAAGCTCATAGACCGGCACCCCCATCGCCTTGCCCTTGATGTCCCAGAGCGCCTGCTCAATGCCCGACATCGCGCTGGTGAGGACAGGGCCGCCCCGATAGAAATTGCAGCGATACATCGTCTGCCAGAGCTCCTCAATGTTGCCTGCCGGCTTGCCGATCAGCTGATCGCGAAGCTCCATCACGCAGGCGGCCACGCTGTCCGCCTTGCCCTCCACGATCGGCTCGCCCCATCCGACGATGCCGCTCTCCGTCGTCATCTTGAGAAACAGCCAGCGCGGCGGCACCTTGAACAGCTCAATATCCCTGATTTTCATTTGCTTCGGCCTCCTTTGATTGAACCATACCGGAAGAATCAGCCCTTAACGGCGCCGCCGGTCATGTTGCTGATGAAGTATTTCTGCAGGAAGAGGAACAGCACCAGCAGCGGAAGGCTGGAGAGCGTCGATGCCGCCATCAGATCGTTCCAGTATACGCTGTACGACTTGCTCATCTGGCCAATGGCGACAGGCAGCGTACGGAGCGTGTCGCTGTTGGTGAAGATCATGGCAAACATGTATTCGTTCCATCCCTGAATAAACGCGTAGATCGTCGTGGAAATGAGTCCCGGAAGCGTCAGCGGCATAACGATTCTGAAAAACGTGTGCAGTCTGCCGCATCCGTCGATCATGGCCGCTTCGTCCAGCTCTCTGGAGATGCTGTTGAAGAAGCCGTACATCATCCATGTGCAGAACGGGATGACATTGGCAATATAGACCAGGATCAGTCCCGTGTGCGAATTGCTCAGTCCCCAGGTTGCCAGCAGCTTGTAATAGGGCACATAGAGCATCACCGACGGGAACATCTGCGTGATGAGAATGAACATCAGCAGCATGCCGCGGCCCGCAAACCTGAACCGGGAAAAGCCATAGCCGGCCAGCGTGGAGAACGCAACCGCCACCAGCGTGGAAACGCTGACAACGTAGACGCTGTTTTTGACGTATGTGAAAAACGGGTACTTGTTCATCACATTGCGGTATCCCTCCAGGGTCACCTGCTCGGGAAAGAGCGTCGCCTTGGGCGCCGTCAGGATTTCCGAAATGCTCTTGAGCGACGTGGAAAGCATGTAGATGATCGGCAGCAGAATGACAAGGGAGCAAAGGCTCAGCACCAGATAGGTGCCTGTGTTTTTCTTATTCGTCACGGGTCAGCACCTTCCTTTGCAGCACGCCGATCACCACGCAGATCAGGAATACGATCACAGCCAGCGCCGCCGAGTATCCGTACTGGTTCTGATACTCAAAGGCCTGCTTGTAGATTTCGATAGAGATGGTATTGGTCACGCTGCCCGGGCCGCCGTTGGTCAGCATCCAGATCATCGTCACATGCTTGAACCACCAGACCGTGTCCAGAATCAGCGTGACGATTAGCGTCGGCCGGAGCCCCGGCAGGGTCACATATCGGAACGACTGCCGCCTGTTGGCGCCGTCGATGATCGCAGCCTCATACAGGTCGTGCGAAATCGACTGCAAGCCCGCCAGAATCTGAATCATGACCAGCGGGTAACCCTTCCAGATGCACACAAAGATCACGCAACCCAGTGCATAGTCCACCGAGCCCAGCCAACTCATGGGTTCGCTAAGCAGACCCACAGCCATCAGCGCGCTGTTGAACAGACCGCTTGTCGCGTTGAAGATGAACTTCCAGAGATTGGCCACCACGACCTCCGGAAACAGCCACGGCAGAACGAGCACCGCCCTGAAAAACGTTCTGCCCCGAATCTCCTTATTGAGTAGCAGCGCAAGGCCGATGCCCAGAACGAAGTGTCCGAGGACCACAAAGACCGTAAACTTGAGCGTGACCAGCAGCGACGCATACATGGTCGGATCGGTAAAGGCACGGACATAGTTATCCAGCCCGACATATTTCCACTTGTTGACCAGGTTGGTTCTGAAAAAAGAAATATAGATGCCGTAGAAAAACGGATACAGCAGAAGCACGGCCAGCGTCAGCACAGCCGGAAGAATAAAGACAGCCGTCGTGCCGTGCTGCCTGAGCCGTCTCAGGGAGACGCCCGGTGCGCGCGTACTTGACATAAGCAACAACCTCTCTTTGCCCGGAATCAGCCGCTGCCTACGCATGGCAGCCAATCAAAAGCGGGCCACACCCGCTCCCTCTTCCGAAACGCATCACAACATTAAGGAGCGGCGAATCCTGCTCCGCCGCTCCTTCCGATGGTTATTCGTTGGCCCAGTCGCAGATCGCCTGCGCACGCTCGCCAGCGCGGGCAGAAGCCTCCTCGACGGTAGCCTGACCGGTGAAGACGGACTGATAAGCCTCGCCCAGGATATCGTTGATCTCGCTGTAGCCCTCAATGGTCGGGCTGACCCAGATGTTCTCAAGCGCCTTGAGGAAACCCGCCATTTCCGGCATGTTCGCCACGCGCTCGCTCTGCATCGCCTCCGTGCGGACCGGCGGACGACCGGTCAGCTCGGCGTAGTTCAGAGAATTCTCCGTGTTGATGAAGTACTTGATGTACTCGACCGCGGCGGCCTGCTGCGCCGGATCCTTGGTGGTGACAAAGAAGCCAAAGCCGCCGGCCATGCTCACGCAGCGCTCAACCGGGATATTCGGCATGGAGGCCAGCTTTCCCTTGAGCTCTGGAACCTGCGTGGTGATCGCGCCGATCGCATTGGAGCCGGTGATGATCATGGACGCCTGGCCGCTGGTGAACAGCGCGACAGCTTCCGGATAGCCGGTCTCAACAACGCCAGCCGGGACCACATGATAGGTCACATCCAGATCGGTGAAGGCACGCAGCGCGTCGGTAAACTTCTGGCTGCCGATATCGGTCTGCCACTTGCCGTTCTCATCCTGATAGAACTCGTCGCAGCCGAAGTTGTGGATGATCGGCTGGAAGCGGCTTGCGCCAGAGGAATTCTTGGTGCCGACCAGCGTGATGCCATACTTACCGTCACCGGTGAGCGCCTTGCAGACCTCGACGAACTCATCCCAGGTCTTCGGCTCCGTCAGGCCCTTCTCCTCGAAGACGTCCTTGCGGTAGATGATGCCCTGCGCGCCGCCGAACATCGGAATGCCGTAATGCTTGTCGCCGATCTGATAGGCGGCGAGATTCGCCGGGACAAAGCCGGCGATATATTCCTCGTCCAGCAGGTCTTCAATCGGGACGACCATGTCCATGTCCACCAGCGCGGACATCGTGGTCTCATTGCCCATCACGAACGCCGGCAGCTGATTGGCCGTCGCCATCGCGACGAGCTTGGTGTTCAGGTCGTTGGCCGCGCAGCCTTCGACGGTTACCTTGATGTCGGGATGCTCCGCATTGAACTTCTCGATCAGCTCCGCCTCATACTGCCCCTCGGGCGTCTCCAAGATCGTGGAGGAGAGATAGAGAATCTCCACAACCTCGCTTGCAGCGGCAACCGCCGTCATGCTCACAAGCATCACCAGCGCCAGGAACACGGGAAGGAACTTCTTCATACAAATACCCCCTTACGTTTTTCGGACGGAATCACCGTCCAGATGACGACACACGCACTTTCGGGAGCAAACTCACAAGGAATTTATCTCTCATTTGTGCTTCTTGGACACAGTATACCATTTCATTTTCCCCATGTCAAGATATTATATCAAATATCAAAAATACTTTATTGACTCTTTCAGAAGCCTGCTGCAGCAGCCTGCCGTCATTTTCCGCAAATAAAAAGCGGCTCATGCCGCTTCAAAAGCTATGATGATTGGCCAGCTGCCAGAAGAGCTCCTCCTTCGCCGCTGTTGAGTGCAGATGATACGCCTTGCGCACCTGGTGCATATCGCCGCTGTCCAGCGCGCTGATGATCGTCTCATGCTCAGCAACCGCCTTCTGAATGCGCTCCAGGGAATGCAGCCTGCCATGGTCGACCAGAATGGTAATGTAATGATGATACTTCTGCCGCAGATCAATCGCCCGGTCGTTTTTGCAGAATTGCTCCAGCGGGTCATGGAACCGGCGGTTGAGCGTGTTGAATTTCTTCGCCACCTCTTCCTGCGTGCTGATGGTGGCAATCTCGCGGTTGACGCTGACCACCTCGCTTCGGATTGCCTCGTTCCAGTGCCCCTCGATGCTCTCGATAATCAACGTCTCCATGCTGCGCAGGATGTCGTAGATATTGCTGATAAACTGTTCATCCACCTTGCAGACCGTCGCGCCCCGGTACGGATTGCTTTCCAGAAGACGCTCGGCGGTCAGAATCTGTATGGCCTCCCGCACGGGCAGCGCGCTGGTATTATAGCGCTCTGCAATGCTCTGTACGGTCACGCGGCTGCCTGAGGCGAGCACACCCAAAAGAATGTCACGGCGCAGTTGTTCCGTCACCATCGACGTCAATGTGTTTTTGTTGATTGTCGTGTCCATGCTCATGAATGCTTTCTTCCCTCCGCAATATCCATTCTGAATATTTGCATTTCGATTGTATATTTTATCACAACGTTCTTCAGAATACAAGCCGGTTTCATCCGCGCAGTCCGCATGGATTTCTTCGGCTATTTCTCCCATGGAGCAGAAACAGCCTGCCTCACTGTCACCGTAAGGCAGGCTTTCATATGCTCAAATGCTGAGTTTTCCGTCATTTCCCCGGAGAGCAGGCATATGCCTGCCGCTTCCCGGCAGCGATCAGTACATCTCCTTGACCTCGACGTCGCGGTAGCGCGGCATGCCGGTACCGGCCGGGATGATCTTGCCGCTGATGCCGTTCTCCTTGAGGCCGACGAGGTGATCCTCCTTGCCCTTGATCGCGGCCTCGGTGTGCACGCGGGTCGTCTCCTGGAAGGAGGCGGCGGAGAGGAAGGACTCGGTGGCCAGGGCCGCCTTGGTGATGCCCAGCAGGATGCGCTTGGCCACGGCCGGACGGCCGCCCGCCATGATCGTCTTCTCGTTCTCCTTCTCGAAGTGGAAGATATCGACCATGGAGCCGGGGAG
>JAGBDL010000090.1 GCA_017937505.1 Clostridia bacterium
AGGACATCCTGGACCCGGCGCTGCTGCGCCCGGGCCGCTTTGACCGGCAGATCTCCGTGGGCTATCCGGATGTGCGCGGCCGCGAGGCAATCCTCAGGGTGCACGCCAAGGACAAGCCGCTCGCCGAGGATGTGGACCTGGAGAACATCGCCAAGCGCACGCCGTACTTCGCGGGCGCGGATCTGGAAAACGTGATGAACGAGGCGGCGATCCTCTGCGCGCGCGAGGGCAAGGAGCAGATCACCGCGCGCCACCTGAGCGACGCGATCGAGCGCGTGCAGATGGGCCCGGAGAAGAAGAGCCATATCGTCTCCCCGGAGGACAAGAAGCTCGTCGCCGTGCACGAGGCCGGCCACGCGATCGTGGGCGAGCTGCTCGAGGGCTGCGACAACGTGCATCTGGTGACGATCATGCCGCGCGGCGCCAGCGGCGGCTACACGCTGCTGCTGCCGGAGAAGGAGAGCGACTTCACCACCCGCACGCAGCTGCTGGACTTTGTGGCGATGGCGCTGGGCGGCTATGCGGCCGAGACCCTCGTGATGGGCGAGATGAGCACCGGCGCGAGCAGCGACCTGCAGCGCGCCACCGACATCTGCCGCCGCATGGTGATGCAGTACGGTATGAGCGACGAGATGGGCCCGATCTATCTGGGCGGCGATCACGACGAGGTGTTCCTCGCGCGCGATTACGGCCAGCAGAGCCGCATGTTCTCCGAGAACGTGGCGGCGCGCATCGACGGCGAGGTGCAGAAGAAGATGACCGGCGCGTTTGAGCGCGCCACGCAGCTCCTTGCCGAGAACCGCGACAAGCTCGACGGCCTGACGGCGCTGCTCATGGAGCGCGAGACCATCGACCGCAGGGAATTCGAGGCGTTCATGAAGGGCGAGACACTGCCTGAGCAGGCGCAGGCTGAAGAGCAGGCGGCGGAAGCAGAACAGGCGTAACGGGGACGAGGGGAGAGCACGATGGAGAGGACAGGACGCAGCAGATGGATGGCGGGGCTGTATGCCCTGGCGGTCTTTGCGTTTGTGTTTGTGTTCTTTGCCCAGGTGCATCCGCTCGTGCTCTACGACGGCGACGACTGGGCGAACGCATCCTATCAGCGCAGCGCGCTGCCGAAGTGGCAGGGCTGGAATCCCAGCCGCGTATTCCCGGAGGTCTTCATGCCGCTGTGCACGAGCCTGGCGGCGCATGTCATCTACCCGCTGACCGGCGATTACAGCGGCGCGGTGTCGCTGGTCTTCGCCGTCACAGCGGCGGCATTCATCACGGCGTATGCCTGCCTGCTCAGGCGGTTTGCCGAGCGGCGGTTCTTGCTGGACACGCCGGCATCCATTCTGATCGCCGCGCTGTTTCTTGCGCTGCACTTTTTGTGCTTCCGTTCTCTGGAGTACGGCAACGAGCATCTGTTCTATGCCATCAATGCTTGCACGTTCTTCAACTATACGCTGCCTGCGCTGCTGGGCGCCTGCCTTGTGCTGCTGTGGGAGGCGGGCGGATGCTTTGAGCGGTTCGCGGATCCCCGGCATCCCGTGCGGGACGGCCTGCTGATCCTGGCGGTCTATATGGGCATTTTCTCCCATCTGTTCGGCAGTCAGGTGCTGGCAATCTATGCCGGCGTGCGCATTGCGACGGACGTCTGCGCGCAGATGGCGAGGACGAAGAAGCTGTCAAAGGCGGCTTGCGGCATGTTCACGCGGCATGCGTGGGAATGGGCTGTGCTGCTGGCGTGGCTGATTGCGCTGTTCTTTGAGGTGAACGGCGGACGGGCAGGCAACCTGACGGCGGACGCGTCCCTGATCGACAACCTGAAGAAGGTCTACTGGAAGCTGCCCAGCGTCCGCTGGAAGTTCAACAATCTGTTTCTGACCATCTCCGGCGCGGTGCCGGCCGCAGCAGCAGTTGTGCTGCTGATCTCCAAGGGCAGGACGGAGGCGGACAGGGCTTTTGCGCAGAGCGCCGTGCGGTCTGTGCTGTGCCTAGTGCTGTCGGCGGTTTATCTGGTGCTGCTGTGCGCGGCGACGAAGCCGTCGTACATCCAGTCTGCGCAGGTACTGCTGGGCGCGGTGTTTTATCTGCTCCTGCTGCTGAGCGCGTCGGCGGCGTATCTGGTCAGGAAGTATCCGCGCCTGCTGGCGGCGCTGCCGCTGGCGCTCGTGCTCATCGTGTTTGAGACGGACACCCGCCAGCAGACGTTTGCCGAGTCCAACATCAGCGGGATCCCCGCGCGGACGGCGAAGGCCGTGTCCGATGCGATGATCGCGCAGATGGTGGAGCTGGAAAGGAGCGGGCAGACGGGCGAGGAGGCGCTGCGGCTGTATGTGCCGGTGGGCGACGCCAACGACAACTGGCCCCATCCGACGTATATGCTCTACAATTTCACGAAGACGCTTCGCAAGCACGGGATTCTTGAGCACGAGTACCACTTTGGTACCATCGTGCCGACGGAGGACTTTGATGCGCGCTACGGGATCAGGTAGCGCTGTGAATACGGCTCGGTCTGGTGCGTCAAACCCGACCGGGCTTCGTTCATATTATTCGGAACCATTCAGGCAGAAAGAGGAGACGTATGAAGGCCGATCTGCACATGCACTCCACCGCGTCGGACGGCGTGTATACGCCGGAGGAGCTGATGAGCCTTGCCGCCGGCCGGGGCTATACCCATGTGGCGCTGACCGATCACGACAGCATGGCGGGGATCCCGTCTGCGCGGGAGGCCGCGAAGCGGCTCGGCATGCAGCTGATTGCCGGCGTAGAACTCAGCTGCGGCGCGCAGAAGGAGATTCACGTGCTGGGCTACGGCTGCGATCCGGAGAATGCGGCGCTGTGCGCGTTCTGCGAAAGGCGCGTGGCGCAGCGCGAGGAGCGGGCTGAGGCGATGGTGCAAAGGCTCTGCGCGCTGGGCAAGCCGATTGAGATGCGGCGCGTGCGCGAGCTGGCCCGGGGCGCGATCGCCAGGCCGCATATCGCACGCGCTCTGCTGGAGGCGGGTCACGTCACGTCGGTGGCCGACGCGTTTGACCGGTATTTAAGGCCCGGCAAGCCCGCCTATGTGCCCAAGGAGGACGTGAAGGTCGCCGAGGCGGTGCGCCTGATCGCGCAGGCGGGCGGCGTCGCCGTGCTGGCGCATCCGATGGAGCTGAAGCTGGGCGAGACGCAGCTTCAGTCGCTCATCGGCGAATGGAAGGCGCAGGGGCTTGCGGGCCTGGAGGCGTTTCATCCCAGCGCGCAGAACAATCACGCCGCCTTTCTGGAGCGCATGGCCCGGCGGGAAGGGCTGCTCGTGACCGGCGGCAGCGACTTCCACGGCGAAGCGGTCCGCAAGACCGGGATCGGCGAGGGGCTGGACCGCTGGAAGACGATGGAAGACGACGTGCAGGCGCTGCTGGCGCGAATCCGTTCAGCCAAACAGGCGAGGTGAAGATATGCCAACCATGACGCGGGCGGGCTATACGCCCCCGAAGCAGGAGCCCCCAAGGGCGCCCAAGCCGGAGCCGCCCAGAAAGAAAAAGAAAAAAGGCAGGAAAAAGAGGGGCCTGAGCGGCGCGGCGGTCGCATCGCTGGCGGTCTTCCTGCTGGCGGCGGCGATCGGCGCGGGTACGATCTACGTCTATACGCAGACACAGCCGTACCAGCAGACGTTTGTGCCGGGGACGATCCTTATGGGCTATCCGCTTGCCGGCGCGACGCGCGGGGACGCGGAAAGGCTGCTGGACGCCATCGCCGCGGAGCATGTGGACACCTGGCGATACGAAATCTCCTGTATGGATCAGACGTACACGCTGACGGCGCAGGATATCGGCCTTGACATCGACAAGGAGCAGACGCTTGCGCTGCTGTGGCCGGCGGGCCACGAGGGCGGCATGCTCACGCGGTATCGCCAGATGCGGCGCGTGGCGAAGGACGGCCTTGTGATTGCCTATCCGGTGCTGACCTACGACCTGTCCGCCGTGGACGCGCTGCTGGCGCGCATCCGCGCGGACGTGGAATGCAACGCGGTGGACGCGACGGTTGCCTACATGCCGGGCAGCGCAGCGCCGTTCACGTTCACGGACGAGCAGACGGGCTGCGCGCTTGAGCTCGATGCGGACGACGTCCGCTCTGCCGTCGAGCAGAGCCTGATGAAGCTCGCCCCGGGCAGCATGACGCTGGAGGCTACGGTGATCGAGCCGCAGGTCTATCGGGCGGTGCTGGAAAGCTCGCTCTCCCTGCGCGCCCGCGTCGTGGCGCAGGTGACGGGCGGCGAGGCGGCGGTGCACAACGTACGTCTGGCGGCGCAGGCGCTACGCGGCCTGCGCGTGGACAGCGGCGATACGCTCTCGTTCAACGAGGCGGTCGGCGCGCGCACGCCGGAAAACGGCTATCTCTCCGCGCCCGAGCCGGCGTACGGCGAGAACGTGTCCGGCGTGGGCGGCGGCGTGTGCCAGGTTTCCACGGCGCTGCATCGCGCGGCGCTGCTGGGCTGTATCGATGTGCGTGAGCGCAGCGCCGCGGCGCGCCCGGTTGCCTACTGCGACATGGGCCAGGAGGCGGCGGTGTCGGATCAGGGCCTTGACCTGGTGCTGGCCAACCAGACGGACGCGCCGCTGTTTGTGAACGCGCGCGTGTATGAGGACGACGGCGCGACGTATCTGGAAATGACGCTCATCGGCGAGGAGCTGGGCAGGCGCTACCGGCTGAACTCGCTGATCGACGAGACGGGCACGATCGAGGAGCCGGTGTATGTGCGCGACCGCGAGGGGCAATACGCGACGTACACCGACGAGCGCGTGCCGGTCGGAGCGGCGCTTGCCGGTTATGAGGTGAGCTTGGAACGCGTGACGCTCGATGAAAACGGGCTGGAAATTGCCGCCGAAATCGTCAGCGACAGCGTGTACGAGGCCGTGCCGCCGACGATCTACGTGGGCGTGCAGCAGCGCGACGCGCAGTAAGGCCGGCGTTTCCCCAAAAATATTCCCGGCGGATGAATACGGAAAGTGAGGAAAACAGGATGGAAAAGATTTGCTTCAAGACCCAGAAGGGGCCGGCCGCGATTGGCCCGTACTGCACTGCGACCGTCTATGGCGACACCGTGTACATGTCCGGCGTGATTGGCGTCGATCCGGCCGTGCAAAAGCCCGTGGAGGGCGGCACGCTGGCGCAGGCCAGGCAGGTGTTTGAGAACATCCGCACGGTGCTGGGCGAGCTGGACCTGAGCCTGGACGACGTGCTCAAGACCACGGTGTTTCTGACGAATCTGGGCGACTTTGCCGAGGTGAACAAGCTCTACGCCGAGTACTTCGGCCCGAACTATCCGGCCCGCTCCTGCGTGGAGGTTTCCCGCCTGCCGATGGGCCTTTCCATCGAGGTGGAGTGCATCGCGCGCCGCAGCAGGTAAAGCGGCTTCAAACCGCGCGAAGCGAATATGGTGCAGGGACAATGTCCCTGCCGGGTCCGGGCAGCGCCCGGGAAAGGCAATGAACATGGAAAGCTTTACCCCTCAGGATATCCGCTATCTCAAGCTGCTGCGCAAGCAGTACCGAACGATTCAGGAGGCGTCCGCGGAGGTCGCGCATCTGCGCGCGGTGCTGCGCCTGCCCAAGGGCACGGAGCATTTTCTCTCGGATCTGCACGGCGAGCATCAGGCGTTCCTGCACATCCTGCACAACGCCAGCGGCGTCATCAAGCAGAAGATCAACGATCTGTACGGCAACATCCTCTCCACGCACGAGCGCGATATGCTCTCCACCCTGATCTACTATCCGGATGAAAAGCTGGCGCTGCTCAAGAAGCAGGGCGTCGTTTCGCCCGAGTGGTACCGGCTGACGATCTACCGGCTGGTCGAGGTCTGCCGCAGGTGCTCGGTGAAGTACACCCGCAAGCGCGTGCGCGACGCGATGCCCCGGGAGATGGGCGCGCTGATCGAGGAGCTCATGCTCAGCGACAATACGCCCGACAAGGAGGGATACTACAAGGAGGTCATGCAGTCGATCTTGGAGACCGACCAGGCCGACGCGATGATCATCGCGCTCAGCCGCGTCATTCAGGCGCTGGCCATCGACCGCCTGCACATCATCGGCGATATCTTCGACCGCGGCCCGCGCGCCGACCTGATCATGGACGCGCTGGAGAACTATCATCAGGTCGACGTGCAGTGGGGCAACCACGACATCGCCTGGATGGGCGCGGCGGCGCTCTCCGAGGCCTGCATCGCGCAGGTGATCGTGACCTCCGTCAAGTACGGCAATCTGGAGACGCTCGAGGTCGGCTACGGCATCTCGCTGCGCCCGCTCTCCACGCTGGCCATGAGCTGCTACGCCGACGACCCGTGCGCCGAGTTCCGCCCGAAGGACAACGGCGAGGACGTGCACGAGGACGAGATGGAGCTGGCGCGCATGCACAAGGCGGCGGCCATCCTGCAGTTCAAGCTCGAGGGACAGCTGCTTGCGCGCCATCCCGAGTACAACATGGAGGAAAGGCGCCTGCTCCACCGCATCGACTTTGAAGCCGGCACGGTGAACGTCGAGGGGGAGACGTATCCGCTGCGCAGCTGCCATTTCCCGACGATCGACCCGGCCGATCCCTATGCGCTCACCCCGCTGGAGCGCGAGGTCATGGATCGCCTGGTGCTCGAGTTTGCGCACTCGGAAAAGCTGCAGCGCCACGTCCAGTTCCTTTACAGCACGGGCGGCATGTACCTGCGCTGCAACGGCAACCTGCTCTATCACGGCTGCATCCCGATGCGGGAGGACGGCAGCTTCGCGCCCATCCCGGTCTCCGGCAGCGAGACGCTCTGCGGCCGCGCGGGCATCGACGCGGCGGATCTGCTGGCGCGCCAGGGCTACTTTGCCAGCCTGGGCTCCAGGTCCCGTGAGGACGGCCAGGATTTCCTGTGGTACCTGGGCTGCGGCCCGTATTCCCCGCTGTTCGGCAAGAGCAAGATGGCGACGTTCGAGCGCTATTTTATCGCGGACAAGAAGCCGCACGTCGAGGTCAAAAACACCTATTACAGCCTGCAGGACGACGAGGCCACGGCCCTGCGCATCCTGCACGAGTTTGACTTGACGGACGAGGGCTTCATCATCAACGGTCATGTGCCGGTGAAGCTGGGCCAGGGCGAGAGCCCGATCAAGGCCGGCGGCAAGCTGCTGGTGATCGACGGCGGTCTCTCCCGCGCGTATCAGCCGGTGACCGGCATCGCGGGCTACACGCTGATCTTCTCCTCGCACGAATTGAGCCTCGTCGCGCATCAGCCGTTTGAATCCCGCGCCAGCGCGATCTCCGCCGAGCAGGACATCCACAGCATGCACAGCATCGTCAAGAACATGCCGCACCGCCTGCTCATCGACGATACGGACGAGGGCGAGACGCTCAGGGGCCGTATTGCCGACCTGATGCTGCTGATTTCCGCGTACCGCAGCGGCGTCATCAAGGAAGTCAGGAACGAGAACTGAGCGGAGGGAAGCAATGAATACAACGCTCTTTGGCGCACAGCCGGCGAGCGCCTGCGGGGCCTGCGAGGCCTGCGGAGCCGGCCTGCTGGCGGCGAAAAGGCCGGTGCTGATCGTGTTTGATCTGGACGGCACGCTGACGGACAGCGCCGAGCTGGGCCGCGTGCTCTTCAAGCGCGTCTTCAGCAGGATGGGCTTTGGCGAGATCAGCGACGCGCTGGCGGATTCCTTCAACGGCCCCAGCGCGGACGAGGTCTGCCGGATCATGGGCATCGGGCCCGGGCGGCGCGCGGAGTACGACCGTCTGATCGACGAGATCGAGGTGGAGCTGGTGCACACCATCGGCAGGGTGTATTCCGGCGTGCACGAGATGCTTGCCGACCTTTCGCAGCGCGCGCATCTGGCGATTCTCACCAACGGCTCCGCGGCGTACTGCGAGGCCTGCATCGGGCATTACGGCTTTGCGCCGTACATTGAGCTGAGCGCGGGCTATGCCGTGGGCGTGACCAAGGCGGCGCGCATCGGCATGTGGGCGCGCGAGCTCGGCGCGCGGCGCGTGATCGTCGTGGGCGACCGCCGCACGGACATCGACAACGCCCGCGCGGCAGGCGCTTACGCTGTGGGCGTGACCTTCGGCATGGGCAGCCGCGAGGAGCTTTCCGGCGCGGACGCGCTGTGCGACACGGCGCGGCAGGTGACGCAGGCCTGCCTGCGCGTGATCGAAGAAATCTGAAGAATAACCTATGGAGGACAATATGGAAAAGAAGAATACCGCCGTTGTCACCGTCGTGGGCAACGACACCATCGGCATCATCGCCCGCGTGAGCGCGGCGCTGGCACACCATGAGGCGAACATTCTGGACATCTCCCAGACCGTTCTCTCCGGCATGTTCAACATGATCATGATCGTGGACATTTCGCTCTCCCGCTTCGCGCAGCTCTCCGACGAGCTGGACGCGCTGGGGAAGGAGCTGGGCCTGCAGATCCGCATCCAGCGCAGCGAAATCTTTGACGCGATGCACAGAATCTGATTCGGAGGGGCACGATGATCAATACTTCTGAGATTCTTCAGACCGTCCGGATGATCAGCGAGGAGAAGCTCGACATCCGCACGATCACGATGGGCATCTCGCTCTACGAGTGCTGCCATCCGGACAAGCAGACGCTCTACCATAACGTCTATGACCGCATCACGAAGCAGGCGGAGCACCTGGTGGAAACCGGCGAGGCGCTGGAGCGCGAGTTCGGCATCCCGATCGTCAACAAGCGCATCTCCGTGACCCCGGCCAGCCTGGTGGCCGCCAGCTGCGGCGATCCCATCGTCGTGGCGCGCGCCATGGACGCGGCGGCCAAGGAGACCGGCGTCAACTACATCGGCGGCTACACCGCGCTGGTGCAGAAGGGCATGACCAAGTCCGACAGGGCGCTCATCGCGTCGCTGCCGGAGGCGCTCTCCACCACCGAGCGCGTCTGCTCCTCCGTGAACGTGGCCTCCACTCGCGCGGGCATCGACATGGACGCGGTGCGCCTGTGCGGCCAGGCGATCAAGGACATCGCCGAGGCGACGAAGGACACCGACGCCTCCGGCTGCATGAAGCTGGTCGTCTTTGCCAATGCTGTGGAGGACAACCCCTTCATGGCCGGCGCGTTCCACGGCCCGGGCGAGGGCGACTGCTGCATCAACGTGGGCATCTCCGGCCCGGGCGTGGTGAAGCACGCGCTCGAGAAGGAAGCGAAGGATCAGCCGTTTGACGTGGTGGCCGAGACCATCAAGAAGACGGCGTTCAAGATCACGCGCGTGGGCCAGCTGATTGCCCGCGAGGCGTCCGCCCGGCTGGGCGTGCCGTTCGGCATCGTCGATCTGTCCCTGGCGCCGACCCCGGCGATGGGCGACTCCGTGGCGCACATCCTGGAGGAGATGGGCCTGGAGGTCTGCGGCTGCCACGGCACCACGGCGGCGCTCGCGCTGCTCAACGACGCGGTGAAGAAGGGAGGCGTCATGGCGTCCAGCCACGTCGGCGGCCTGTCCGGCGCGTTCATCCCGGTGTCCGAGGACATCGGCATGATCAACGCGGCGGCGCGCGGCGCGCTGAGCCTGGAAAAGCTCGAGGCGATGACCTGCGTGTGCTCCGTGGGCCTGGACATGATCGCCGTGCCGGGCCATACCCCGGCCAGCACCATCGCGGCCATCATCGCGGACGAGGCGGCCATCGGCATGGTCAACAGCAAGACGACCGCCGTGCGCATCATTCCCGCCCCGGGCAAGGATGTGGGCGACGAGGTCGAATTCGGCGGCCTGTTCGGCCGCGCGCCGATCATGCGCGTGAGCCCGTACTCCGCCGAGCAGTTCATCGCGCGCGGCGGCCGCATCCCCGCGCCGCTGCAGAGCCTCAAGAACTGAAGCATAATCGGCGTGTTTCATCGCCATGCCGGACTCCTTCCACCATCCTTCGGATGGTCCCCCTCCCTCAGGAGGGAGGCTTGGCGACAGCTTTAAGGCTCCCTCTTGAGGGAGCTGGCTGCCGAAGGCAGACTGAGGGAGTGCCGTTCTCCGGCAGATCTTGCCTCAATCAAAGGAATCTCGATTCTGAAAGAAGGATATTCATGGACAATCAGCTCACCCGCGCGACGGTCGATCCCCGCTACACCTGGGATCTGACGCGCATTTACGAAAGCGACGAGGCCTGGGAGAAGGCGTTTGAGGGCGTGAAGGCGGAAGCGGATGCGTTTGCCGCATGCGCCGGGTCGCTGAGCAGCGGACGCGATACGGTGAAAAGGGTGCTGCACGCTTACATGGCGCTGATGGAGCAGATGGGCGACGTCTACTGCTATGCGATGATGAAGCAGCATGAGGACACGACCGTGGGCGTCTACCAGGCGATGAACAGCCGCGCGCAGACCCTGTACAGCGAGGTGGCCGCGAAGACCGCTTTCCTCACGCCGGAGCTGCTTGAGATTGAGGAAAATGAGCTGGCGGGCATGATCGCCGATCCGGCGTTTGCCGCATACGACGTCTTCCTCCATGGCGTGCTGCGCATGAAGCCGCACACGCTCACCCCGCGCGAGGAGCAGTTGCTGGCGATGTCCGCCGAGATGGCCGGCGTGCCGGAGAATGCGTACGACATGCTGACGGACGCAGACCTTGACTTGGGCACCACGCGCGGCGAGGACGGCGGCAAGGCGACGCTGACCGACGCCAGGCTGGTGCCCTTCCTGGAGAGCCCAGACCGCGCCGTGCGCAAGGCCGCGTACTGCAAGGTGATGAACGGCTACGGCAAAATGGGCAACACCATCGCCAGCCTTTACGCCGGACAGGTGAAGGCGGACATCTTCGCAAGCACCGCGCGCGGCTATCAGAGCGCGCGGGAGGCGGCGCTCTACCCCGACGAGATCGACGAGAGCGTGTACGACAGCCTGATCGACGCGGTGCACGGCGGAATCGACACGCTCAGCGAATACCTGCGCGTCCGCAAAGAGCAGCTGGGCCTTGCACAGCTGCACTTGTACGACCTGTACGCGAAGACGGGCGACGGCTTTGACGTGAAGATGGACATCGACGAGGCGTTTGAGACATTCCTGGAGGCGGTGAAGCCGCTGGGCGATGACTATGTCGCCGACGCGTCCCGCGCGCTGGCCGACCGCTGGATCGACGTGTACGAGACGAAGAACAAGCGCGGCGGCGCGTACAGCAACGCCGTGTACAAGACCACGCCGTATGTGCTGCTCAACCACACGAAGACGTACGACGGCCTCTCCACGCTGTGCCACGAGATGGGCCACGCGATGCACAGCTACTACTCCAATCAGGCGCAGCCGTTTGCCAAGGCGGATTACACGATCTTCGTGGCGGAGGTCGCCTCGACCTGCAACGAGATCCTGCTCTACGAGCACCTGATGAAGAAGCACGCGGGCGACCGCAGGGCGCAGATCGCGCTGATCGGCTCGATGCTCGAGCACTTCCGCACGACGGTGTTCCGCCAGACGATGTTCGCCGAGTTTGAGCACAAGGCGCACCGCATGGCCGAGGAGGGGCAGAGCCTGACGAAGGAAAGCCTCTGCGCGATGTACTATGACCTCAACAAGCTCTACTACGGCCGTGCGGTCAGGGTGGACAAGGAGGTCGCGCAGGAGTGGATGCGCATCCCGCACTTCTACAGCCCGTTCTACGTCTACAAGTATGCGACCGGCTTCTGCGCGGCGGTGGCGCTGGCGCGGAATGTGCTCAGCGGCGACGCGGAGAAGGTGGCGGCGTACCGGAAATTCCTCACGCTGGGCGGGAGCATGCCGCCCATCGAGGAGCTGAAGGTCGCGGGCGTGGACATGTCCACGCCGCAGCCGGTGTGCGAGGCGCTCGACTACTTTGCCGAGCTGGTCATGGAATACCGCAATCTGCTCAGCGCGGAGGAAGAAGCATGATGATGCAGGGATACGACATGGACGCGGCGGTGCCGTTCATCGCCAAAGCGATGCGCAAGGCCGGCCACAGGGAGCCGGAGGAGGCGCTGGAGGGCTTCATCCGCCGGGCGATTGAGGCCGATATGGCCTACATGCGCGAAATGGACGTGATCGATGCGGACGGCCTGATGGGCGAGGGCGAATACGACGAGGACGACGCGTTTGAGGCGCTGCTGGACGTTCTTGGCGAAGGCGTCACGGACGAGGACGAGCTGAACCGGATTGCTCAGCGGCTTGACAGCTACATGAACGCGCAAGCGGACTTCCTTGACGAGAGCGGCCTGGCGGACTGACGGTGAAATCAAGAACATATGCAGGACATCATTTTGCAGCAGCGCAACGCTGCTAGGCCCCTGTCGGGCAAATCCTTTCTGCTGAGCATCGCGGGCATCCTTTTGCGCCTGGCGATCGCGCAGATCGCCGTGAATCTGCTGATCGCGGCGACGGGCGCGGGCCTGCTCAACATCGCGTTCTATGTGTACGCAATTCTTCTGCTCGTGTCCTTCATGCGTGCGACCGTGGCCGGCTACGTCTACACGCTCAAGGAGGGCGAGCTGCTGCTGGAGCGCCGTCTGGGCGACAGCACGATCACGCTGGTGCAGATCCCGCTTGACCGCGTGGTCAGCCTGCGCGAGGTGCGCATGGCGGAGAACCTCAAAACGACCTATCGCCAAGTGACGCACATCGACCCGGACACCCGGCCGGCGCGGCGCGTGCGCGCGGCGTTTGGGGTCAGCCTGCTCTCCAGCCGCCTGGCGCGGCTGCTGGCGGGCAAGGGTGCGCAGGACGTGATCGGCCATGTGCTGGTCTACGACGAGGGCAGCCTCCGCTGCGCGTGCACCTTCCGGCCCAATCAGGAGATGCTGGGCGCGCTGGCGCAGCGCCTCGGCGAGCGCTATGGGTTTGACGAGCGGATGACGCGCAGCCGCGTGCATACGCTCTATGCCCGGGCGCTGGAGCGCGCGTTCCCGGCGCTCTACCCGTATGTCGATCCGCTGGTGAAGCCGGAGGACGTCGCCTGGGCGCGCGAGGAAATCACCAGGAAGAAGGCGGAAAAACGGGAAAAGAAGCACGCGGCCGGGCAGAAGCAAGCGCCCGCGGGCGAGGATGCGCAGGCCGGGGACGCAAAGGACGCGCCGCGCCGCCGCAGAAAGCAGGGATGAATCCATGAAATACACGACGATCCTGTTTGACCTAGACGGCACGCTGACGCGCAGCGAGAAGGGCATCACCCGCTCTGCGCAGTACGCCGCGGAAAAGATGGGCTTTACCGGTTACACGCTGGAGCAGTTCAAGGCGTTCATCGGGCCGCCGCTGTTTGCGTCGTTCAAGCGCGTCTGCGGCATGACGGACGAGCAGGCGGATCAGGCGGTGACACTCTATCGCGAGCGCTTCTCCACGATCGGCTGGGCGGAGAATGAGGTCTACACCGGTATTCCGCTGCTTCTGCGCAGCCTGAAGCAAAACGGCGCGAAAATCGCCATGGCGACCGCGAAGCCGCAGGTCTTTGCCGAGCGGATCGCGAAAAAATTCGGCTTCGCGCCGTATCTGGACGCGCTGGTCGGCCCGGATTTTGCCGTCAAGCACGAGAGCAAGGCGGACATCGTCAAAAAGGCGGCCGCGCTGCTGGGCGGCGTGCCGGTAATGGTCGGCGACCGCTGCTATGACATCGACGGCGGCAGGGCGAACGGCATCGACACCATCGGCGTGTGCTACGGCTACGGCTCGCGCGAGGAGCTTGAGGCAGCCGGGGCAACGTACATCGCGGAGACGGTAGAGGAGCTGACGGACCTGCTGCTCTGCGGCGCGCCGCGTGCGCGGGGCGTGTTCCTCTCGATGGAGGGCATGGACGGCTGCGGCAAGACGACGCAGAGAAACGCGCTGGTTGCGCACCTTGAGCAGCTGGGCTGGGAGGTGCAGTGCACGCGCGAGCCGGGCGGCGACGCGATTGCGGAGAAGATCCGTGAGCTGGTGCTGGATCCGGTCAACCAGGGGATGTTTGACGAGACGGAGGCGTATCTCTACGCCGCGGCCCGCGCGCAGAACGTGCGGGCGCTGATCCGCCCGGCGCTTGACGCGGGCAAGGCCGTCGTCTGCGACCGGTTTGTGGACTCCTCGATCGCCTATCAGGGCGGCGGCAGAAACCTGGGCAGCGACGCGGTCGCCGCGCTCAACCGTCTGGCCGTGGGCGACACGCTGCCGGACGTGACGGTCTACCTGCGCATGCCGCCGGAGCGTGCGCTGTCCCGCAGGCTGAGCGCGTCCGAGCCGGACAGGCTGGAGCGTGAGGAGAGCAGCTTCTTTGAGCGCACCTATCGGACATACGAGACGCTCTTTGGCGGAGAGAACATGGCGCGCGTGGCCGCGGTGGACGCCTCGCAGCCCATTGAGGATGTGACGCGCGACATGCTGGCGGCCGTCGATGAACGGCTGAACACCGTATTGGTGTGACGGAGGAAACATGGCAAGAATCGTAGTCGGCATGTCCGGCGGCGTGGACTCGTCGGTGGCGGCGCTGCTGCTCAAGCGGCAGGGCCACGAGGTCATCGGCGTGTTCATGAAGAACTGGGAGGAGAAGGACGAGAACGGCGTGTGCACCAGCGAGGCGGACTGGGCCGACGTGCGCGAGGTGTGCGAGCGAATCGATATTCCGTACTACTCGGTCAATTTCGCGAAGGAGTACTATGACCGCGTGTTTGCCTACTTCCTGGACGAGTACCGCCGCGGGCGCACGCCCAATCCCGACGTGCTGTGCAACCGGGAGATCAAGTTCAAGGCGTTCCTCGACTTCGCGATGGAGCTGGGCGCGGACAGGCTGGCGACCGGTCACTTCTGCAACCTGGGCACGGCGGCGGACGGGCGCATGCAGCTGCTGCGCGGCTTGGACGCCAACAAGGACCAGAGCTACTTCCTCTACATGCTGGGACAGAAGGCGCTTGAGAAGGCGATATTCCCGGTCGGCGCGCTGACCAAGGCGCAGGTGCGCGAGATCGCCCGCGACGCGGGACTGGTCACGTCGCTCAAGAAGGACTCGACCGGCGTGTGCTTCATCGGCGAGCGGCGCTTCAAGCCCTTCCTTCAGCAGTTCCTGCCGGCGCAGCCGGGCGACATGGTGACGCCGGAGGGACGCGTGGTCGGACGGCACGACGGGCTGATGTACTACACGCTCGGCCAGCGTCGGGGACTGGGCATCGGCGGCGTGGACGGCGAGACAGACGGCGGGCGCTGGTTTGTGCTGGCCAAGGACATGGAAAGCAACCGCTTGATTGTCACCCGCGGCGCGGATCACCCGCTGCTCTACAGCAAAAACGCCCTGGGCGAGGACGCGACGTGGATCGCGGGCGAGCCGCCGGCGATGGAGTTTGACTGCACCTGCAAGTACCGCTACCGCCAGATGGATCAGCAGGTGCATGTGCAGGTGCTTGAAGACGGAAGGCTGCATGTGACGGCTAGGGAAAGACAGCGCGCGGTCACGCCGGGGCAGAGCATGGTGCTCTATCAGGGCAGCGTGTGCCTGGGCGGCGCGGTGTGCGAGACGGTGCTTGACGCGGGGCAGGTGGGATAAATGAACGGACTTGAGCGGCTTTGGGGACATCTGTCCACCGTCACGCGGCACAGGCACAAGGTGATCGCTCACTGCGCAAAGGCAGGCATTCTCCTTCAGGGCCTGGGGCATGACCTGTCCAAGTACAGCCCGACGGAGTTCATCCCGGGCGTGCGCTTTTACGACGGCACGCATTCGCCCACGGAGGATGAGCGCCGTACAAACGGCTGCTCGCAGGCCTGGATGCACCACAAGGGGCGCAACCGCCATCATTGGGAATACTGGACGGACTTCAGCGTGGACAAGGGCGGCTACGCCGCCGTGCCGATGCCGCGCAGGTATCTGGCCGAAATGCTGTGCGACCGCATGGCGGCCAGCAAGATCTACAAGGGCGCGGCCTACACGGACGGCGCGCCGCTGGAGTACCTGATGCGCGGCAGCATGCGCGACAAGATGCACCCGGAGACGCTTGCGCTGCTGACGCGCTTTCTCACGCAGCTGCGCGACGAGGGCGAGGATGCGATGTTTGCGTCCCTGCGCGCCTGGGTGAAGGAAAACGGGAAATAACGGCGCCTCCCTTTGCTTCATACGATGAAGGGAAGGGAGGCGTTTTTTGATGCCGACAAATCGCGAAGCGATGATCGCCAAGGCGATTTCGCTGCTGGGCAGCGGGTATATTTACGGCGCGACGGGCTGGATCTGCACGCGCGCCAGGCTGGAGCAGCAGAAGAAGCAGTACCCCGAATACGCCAGCCTCATCGACCGCTACGGCCCCAGATGGCTGGGCAAGCCCTGCTTTGACTGTGCGCAGCTCACGCGCACGGTGGCCAGGGAGGCGGGCATGGCCCTGCCCAGCGGCGCAAGCAGCCAGTGGCGGGCGAAGAACGTGTGGAAAGAAAAGGGAACGATCGACACGATGCCCGACGAGGCGGGCCTGTTTCTGTTCACGATGACGGGCAGCAGCATGTCGCACACGGGCGTGTCCATCGGAGGCGGCGAGGAGATCGACGCGCGCGGGCATGCCTACGGCGTGGTCAGGCGGCGGATTGACCAGACGTCGTTTACGCACTGGGCGCGCCTGAACGTGGTCTATGACGAGGAGACGGGCGAGGAGCAGCCGCAGCCGCCGGTGGAGAGCAGACGGATGCTGAAGAACGGCATGTCGGGCGAGGACGTGCGCACGGTGCAGGCAAAGCTCATCGCGCTGGGCTACCCGCTGGAGCCCTACGGTGCGGACGGCCATTTCGGCCTGGTGACGCGCACGGCGGTGCGGCAGTTCCAGCAGAACACCGCGCTTGCCGTGGACGGGATTGTCGGGCCGAAGACCTGGGCGATGCTGGACAGCAGGGCGGATGCGTGATCCGGCTTTGCGCGCCCTGTTGATCTGATGCTGTGCTCAGATAATAACGAGCGATCAGCGCGAAGCGAAAAAAGGGGTCTGGATCCATCTCCGGGCCAGGGGTTTTGGAAGGATAAAATCCCCCCATTATAATGAAAAAAAGCGCCTTCCCAGCGGAAGACGCTTCTTTCTGTATGGCAGGTATGCACACGCCAACAGCTTATTCAGCGGTGTAGGGCAGCAGCGCGATGGCACGGGCGCGCTTGATGGCCTCAGACAGCTGACGCTGATGCTTGGCGCAGTTGCCGCTCATGCGGCGCGGCATGATCTTGCCGCGCTCGTTGATGTTGCGGCGCATACGGGAGTTCACATCACGGAACTCCTTGTAATCGATATACTCGATCTTGTCAACACAGAACGCACAAACCTTGCGGCGCGGCTTGCGGCCACGCGGACGGCGTGCTCCACGATCTTCAGACATGGAAAGGTCTCCTTTCATCGCCGGGCAGTCCGGCTTATTTTCTCAGATCAAATCACTTAAAAGGGAAGTTCGTCGTCATCCACCTGCGTAAATCCGCTGTCAGCGGGCGCATAGCTCGGGGCCTGCTGGCGCTGCACCGGCGCAGGGGACACGGCAGCGTGATAATCGCTGGAGGGAGCAGAACCGGCATTCGGGGAGGAAAGGAACTCGACCTCGTCGGCGACGATGTCAAACGCGGTGCGCTTGCTGCCATCCTGCGCCTCATAGCTGCGCGTCTGGATGGAACCGAACACGGCGACCTTTCTGCCCTTGGCCAGATAGCGGCCGCAGAGCTCGGCGAGCTGACGCCAGGCGACGATGTTGAAGAAATCCGTTTCCTGCTGGCCGGTCTGCGCGTTCTTAAAGCGGCGGTTCACCGCGATGGAAAAGTTGCAGACCGGAATGCCGGCGGAGGTGGATCGCATCTCCGGGTCACGGGTCAGATTGCCAATCAAATAAACCTTGTTCATACGCTCAATTCCTCTTATGGATCATCATCACAGTGGGCTTACTCGGCCTTCTCGGCTTCGACAGCCTCTTCAACCGGCGCGACGCGGGCCGCACGCGGCTTGACGCTGCTCTTCTTCTCCAGCAGCTTGACGATCTGAGAACGGATGACGCTCTCGTTGATCTGCAGGTTACGGGTCAGCTCCTTGGGCAGCTCGGCGGCGCCGTTGAAAGCGACATAGACGTAGTAACCCTCGGTCTTGTAGTCGATGGCATAGGCCAGACGGCGCTTGCCCCACTCCTCAACCTTGACAACCTCACCGCCGTTGGCAGTGACGATACCGTTGAACTTCTCGATGAGCTCCTTGCGGGCAGCCTCCTCGACGGTGGTATCGATGATGTAGATCAGTTCGTACTTATTCATGATCCTTTCACCTCCTTTTGGACTCTGGTTCCGCCATTTCTCAGGCGGAACAAGGATGTGCCAGTTATGTATATTAGCACAGATTTCAAATGAAATCAAGGCTTTTTCTCATTTTCCTGCCTTTTTTTCGGCACACGCCGTCCTGAAGACCCTCAAATCCTGCATTTACCGGGAAAATGCTTGACGAAAAGAGGATATCACGGTATAATCTTGCGGATACTTTTCAAGACGCATCAGCGCTGAATGAATATAGAGGAAGAATCACCATGTTTGTCGATCAGGTCAAAATCACCGCGAAGGCCGGCAACGGCGGCAACGGCGCGGTTTCGTTCCATCGTGAGAAGTTTGTGCAGAACGGCGGCCCGGACGGCGGCGACGGCGGAAACGGCGGCAGCGTCATCCTGCTGGCCGACGTGAACATGCACACGCTGATGGATTTCCGCTACAAGCGCAAATACACCGCCGAAAACGGCGGCAACGGCGCGGCCATGCTCTGCCGCGGCAAGAGCGGAGCGGATCTCATCATCAAGGTGCCGGTGGGCACCATCGTGCGCGACACGGCCAGCGGCCGCCTCTGGGCGGACATGCACGAGGCCGGACAGCGCCATGTGCTGCTTTCCGGCGGAAAGGGCGGCTGGGGCAACGCGCACTTCGCCACGCCGACCCGCCAGGCGCCCAACTTCGCCAAGCCGGGCCAGAAGTGCGACGTCGTCGAGTTTGAGCTGGAGCTCAAGTCCATCGCGGACGTGGGCCTCGTCGGCTATCCGAACGTCGGCAAGAGCACGATCCTCTCCGTCGTGACCGCGGCGAAGCCGAAGATCGCGAATTATCACTTCACGACCCTCGCGCCGAACCTGGGCATCTGCCGCCAGTACGGCATGGACTTCGTCATGGCGGATATCCCGGGCATCGTCGAGGGCGCGAGCGAGGGCGTGGGCCTGGGCATTCAGTTCCTTCGCCACGTCGAGCGCACCCGCCTGCTGGTGCACGTCGTGGACATCGCCGGCAGCGAGGGCCGCGACCCGGTGGAGGACTTTGAGCACATCTGCGACGAGCTGGTGGGCTACGGCGATCTGGCCGAGCGCCCGCAGATCGTCGCGGCGAACAAGATGGACCTGCCGGGCGCGCAGGAGAACCTTGAGCGCCTGCGCCGGCACCTGCACGGCACGGACATTGAGGTCTATCCGGTTTCCGCCGCCACGCGCCAGGGCTTTGACGAGCTGATGGGCGCGATCGTCCGGATCCTGCCGACCCTGCCGCAGACGCTGGTCTTCGAGGAGGAGCCGGAGGTGATCCGGACGGAGGATGCGCCGTTCACCATCACCAAGGAAGGCAGTGATTACTACATCGTCGAGGGCAAGGCGATGGAGCAGCTCATCGGCTCCATCAACTTTGCGGACGACCAGTCCGTCAACTACTTCCACCGCACCCTGCGCAGCCGCGGCGTGATCGACGCCCTGCGCGCGGCGGGCGCGAAGGAGGGCGACACCGTCGCAATCTGCGACATGGAGTTCGACTTCGTGGAGTAAGCAGCCCAAAAAACGACCGTACAATTGTTCTTTAGAATAGAAAGGAAACCATACATGACGAGCAAACAGCGCGCGTATCTGCGCGGATTGGCCAATCCCATGGAGCCCATCCTTCATGTGGGCAAGGACGGCGTGAACGACAACATGATCAAGCAGCTCGATGACGCGCTGGAGGCGCGGGAGCTGGTGAAGGGCACCGTGCTGCAGAACTGCCCGCTTTCCGCCCGCGAGGCGATTGCGGCGCTGTGCGAGGGCGCGAACGCCGAGCCGGTGCAGTGCATCGGCAGCCGCTTTGTGATCTATCGCGCCCGCAAGGAAGATCCGAAGATTGTGCTGCCCTGAGTCCGTCAGGACGTCAGGAACGCCTGCTCCACGCCTGCAAGTGCAGCCAGAAGTGCATACACCCCGAGCGCGGCGCGAAGCCCTTTGCGGACTTCGCCGCGCTTTTTGCTTTTCTCAAACCGCCAGCCGCCAAGAAGCGCGCCGGACGAGAGCACAACAAGCATCCGCGGGGGAAGCACCTGCACGCCGCCGGAGAGCAGCGTGAGCAGCAGCGCGCTGGCGTGCGCCGTGAGCGCGAGCAGCAGCGCGGCAGAGGCCGGCGCGTCGCTTCTTCTGTGCACGCCGCCGTGCGCCGCTAGCCCGAAC
>JAGBDL010000091.1 GCA_017937505.1 Clostridia bacterium
GGGTCGCAACCCTGGTCGTCTGGGGAGGGGAATGGGAGGTCCAGGAGGGTCTGGGGAGGGCATCGAAACCCTCCCCGACCCTTCTGGCCCCAGCGGAGCGCGTTCTCCTAAGCTGCGAATTATTGCTTAACATGCTTCTTTACTTCGTTAACAATAGCTCCCTTTCGATCATGATGAGCATCCCGCAGAAAACAGCAAAATTCGTCGAGACAAAGCCGCTGTCATGCCGTACAATGGAAGCCGTAAGGAGGGAAAGCGCATGCGGGAACAGATCATGGCCGTTCAGCGGATGCAGGACTATATCGAGAAAAACGTGGCGCAGGAGATTCGCCTGTCCGACCTTGCGCAGGCGTCGCTGTTTTCCCCGTGGTATTCCTACCGCCTTTTCCGGGAGATTCTCGGCCTGACGCCCACAGAGTATGTGCGCAGGCTGCGGCTGTCCCAGGCGGCGGTGCGGCTGCGGGAGGGGAAGGAGCGCGTGATTGACGTCGCGTTCGACCTGGGGTTTTTGAGCGTGGACACCTTCACCCGGGCGTTCTTCCGGGAGTTCGGCCTCAACCCCAGCGAGTATATGAAGGCCCCTGTGCCCATTCCCCTGTTCATCCCTTACGGCGCGAAATACAGAGAACTCAGAAAGGAGCCGGAAGAAATGGCGACGCTTCAGACAGTCTTCGTCCGGGCCGTGCGCAAGCCCGAGCGGCTGTGCATCATCAAGCGCGGCGTGCATGCCGAGGACTACTTCCCGTATTGCGAGGAGGTCAGCTGCGACGTGTGGGGCGTGCTCATGAGCATGCGCTCGCTGTGCGGGGAGCCGGTGTGCATGTGGCTGCCCCCGCGCTACAGGCGCCCGGGCACCTCCACCTATGTGCAGGGCGTGGAGGTGGAGACGGACTACGCGGGCGTTGTCCCCGAGGGCTTTGACACCATTCATCTGCCGGAGGCGGAATACCTGATGTTCCAGGGGCAGCCCTTTGCGGAGGAGGACTACTGCGAGGCCATCCGGACGGTGCAGCACGCGGCGGACGGCTATGACCCCACGCCGATCGGGTACCGGTGGGATGAGGACAACCCACGCATTCAGCTGGAGCCGCGGGGCGAGCGGGGGTATATCGAGCTGCGGCCAGTCAGGAGGATCGAAAAATGAGCAAGGCAATTTCTGTAAGCGGTCTGACCAAGTCCTACGGCGGCCGGACCGTGCTTGACCATCTGAATCTGTCGGTCAAAGCCGGAACGGTCTTTGGCCTGCTGGGGGCCAACGGCGCGGGCAAGAGCACGACGACCGAGTGTATGCTGGGCACAAAGCGGGCGGACGGCGGCACGGTTACCCTGCTGGGGCAGGATCCGGTGCGCGACCGCAGGGCGCTGTTTGAGCGCATCGGCGTGCAGTTTCAGGAGGGCGATTACCAGCAGGAGATCCGGGTCTTCGAGCTGTGCGAGGAGACGGCCTGCCTGTACAAGAGCCCGGCGGACTACCGGGCGCTCTGCGCGCGCTTCGGCATCGGCGACAAGCTCAAAAGCCCGGTCAAAAGCCTCTCCGGCGGCGAGCGCCAGCGGCTGTTCATCGTGCTGGCGCTGCTTCCCAACCCGGAGCTGGTCTTCCTGGACGAGCTGACCACCGGACTGGACGCCAAGGCCCGGCGGGACGTCTGGAAAACCCTTGCGGAGCTGAAGGCACAGGGGCTGACCATCTTCCTCACCTCGCACTTCATGGACGAGGTGGAGGCGCTCTGCGATGAAATCTGCATTCTGAAAAGGGGCAAGGCGGTCTTTTACGGCACGGTGGAGGATGCAAAGCGCACCTGCGGCTGCGACCGGCTCGAGGACGCCTACCTGATGCTGTCCGATGAGGAGGAGAGGAAATGAGACGCTTTTTTGTTCTGCTCAGGAATGAGATGAAGCTGAGCATCCGTGATATGAACATGATCATCTTTGCCGTGCTGATGCCGCTGGTCATCCTGGTGGTGCTCGGCATCATCTACGGCGGAAAGCCGGCCTATGACGGCGCGCCCTACACGTTCGTGGAGCAGTCCTTCGGCGCGGCCTGCGCCGTGTCCATGTGCGCCGGCGGCCTGATGGGGCTGCCGCTGGTCGTCTCGGACTACCGGGAGCGCAAGATCCTCAAGCGCTTCCGGGTCACGCCGGCGCATCCCGCGCTGCTGCTGGCGGTGGAGCTGTCGGTGTATGTGCTGTACTGCGCGGTATCGCTGGCGACGCTGGCGCTGGCGGCGGGCGTGTTCTGGCGGGTTCGTCTCCATGGCTCCGTCTGGGTGTTCCTGGGGAGCTGGCTGCTGACCATGCTCTCCACGCTCAGCATCGGCATGCTGGTGGGCGGCGTGGCGAAGAACACCAAGCAGGCGGGCGTCATCGCCTCGATCCTGTATTTCCCCATGCTGGTCTTTTCCGGCACCACGCTGCCCGTGGAGGTCATGCCCAGCGCGATGCAGAAGGCGGTGTCCTGGCTTCCGCTGACCCAGGGCATGACGCTCATGAAGAACACGTTTCTGGGCATCTCCGGGGGAAATGCGCTTCTGCCGGTGCTGGTCATGCTCGGCGTCACCGCGGTCTGCGCGGGGCTGGCCGTCCGGTTCTTCCGGTGGGAATAAAAAAGTTCATCATCCGACCGAGCGCATCGTCTCGACGATCGCCCCCTCTTGTGGTATAATTCCTTTATTATACGCACGGGAGGGGGGCGCTTTCATGGGCACGCAGGAGCCGGATCGGATTTCTCTTTGCCTGGGCATGCTGGCCCATGTGGACGCGGGCAAGACAACGCTGTGCGAGCAGCTGCTTGTGCACAGCGGCCTGCTGCGCCGGGGCGGCCGCGTGGATCATGGCGACGCGTTCATGGACGGGCATGCGCTCGAGCGCTCGCGCGGCATCACGATCTTCTGCGAGCAGGCGACCTTTGATCTGGCGCGCGGGGACGGCAGGACGGTGCGCGTCACGCTGATGGACACGCCCGGACACGTCGATTTTTCCGGCGAGATGGAGCGCGCGCTCTCCGTGCTCGATATGGCGGTGCTGGTCGTCTCCTGCGCGGAGGGCGTGCAGAGCCACACGGTGACGCTGATGCGCCTGCTCCGGGAGCGAAGGATTCCGACGCTCATCTTTCTGAACAAGACCGACCGCGAGGGCGCGGACGTTCCGCGCGTGATGGAGCAGATGCGCCGCCTGCTCTCGGGCGACTGCGTGCTCATGGCGCAGGACGCGGCGCTGCTGCGCGAGGAGCTGGCCGCGCGGGATGAAATGCTCATGGAGCTGTACCTGGCGGAGGCTGCGCAGCGCGCGGACTATCTCGCGGGTGCGCGCCGGGCGATGAAGGCCGGGACGCTTTATCCCGTGCTGAGCGGCAGCGCGCTCATGGATGTGGGCGTGGATGCGCTGATGCAGGCGATCGCGACGCTGGCGGAGGCGGACGATCCCTCGCGGCTGGATGCGTCGTTTGCGGCGAAGGTCTACCGCGTGACGCACCGGGACGGCATGCGATACTGCTATGTGAAGGCGCTGTCCGGCCGTCTGCGCGCAAGGGACATGGTCGCCACGCGCGCGGGCGGGGAGAAGGTCAACGCTATCTATCAGGCGCAGGGCGCGCGTCTGACGGTCATCCCCGAGCTTCTCGCCGGGGAGACGGCGGCGGTGACGGGTCTGTCCTGCAGGCCGGGCGAGCACATCGGCGCGGACGCGGGGCGGGAAGCGCAGACGCTCGTGCCGCTGATGAGCGTGGACGTGCAGCCGGAGCAGGGGCTGGAGCGCACAAAGCTGCTGGCCCACCTGCGCGAGCTGGAGGAGGAGGATCCGCTGCTTCTCGTGCGCGCGGAGCAGGGACGCATTGGCGTGGGCATCATGGGCGCGGTGCAGACCGAGGTGCTGGGGAACGTGCTGGAGAGCCGCTTTGGCGATCGGGTGTCCTTCCTGCCGCCGAAGGTGATGTACAGGGAGACGATTGCGGCACCGGCGGTCGGCATCGGCCACTATGAGCCGCTGCGCCACTATGCCGAGGTGTGGCTGCGCCTTGTGCCGGGCGCGCCGGGCAGCGGCGTGACGTTTGAAGACAGGACGCCGCCCAATCTGCTGGAGCTGAATTGGCGCAGGCTGATCGCCACGCACGTCGGCGAGCGGGCGCATCCGGGCGTGCTCACGGGCAGCCCGCTGACGGATGTGTGCGTGGAGCTGATCGCGGGCCGCGCGCACCTCAAGCACACCGAGGGCGGCGACTTCCGCGAGGCGACGTACCGTGCCATCCGCAACGCGCTGATGCAGGCTGAAAATGTGCTGCTGGAGCCGGTCGTGCGCTTTGAGCTCTCGTTTGCGGCCGACATGCTCAGCCGCGTGACGGGCGAGCTCATCCGCCTGGGCGCGGAGCTGGACGCGCCGGTCTGCGACGGGGACGAGGTGTGCCTCACCGGCAGCTGCACGGCGGCGCTCTTTTGGGACTATCCGCAGCAGTTCGCCGCAACGACGCGCGGACACGGGCGCATCAGCTCCCGGTTTGACCGCTACGCGCCGTGCAAAAATCAGGACGCGGTCGTGCGGGAGATCGGGTACAGCGCGCTGGCCGACGAGCGCAACCCGGCGGGCAGCGTCTTTTGCAGCCACGGCGCGGGATATTATGTGCCCTGGGACGAGGTGCGCGGCCATGCGCATTGCGAGGTGGAGGAGCCATGTTGACCTGTACGCTTGACAGCGCCAGCCGCGTGACGCTGACCGATCAGCTCTATCAGGCGCTGCGCGCGGAGATCGACAGCGGGCGCATGACCCCGGGCGAAAAGCTGCCCTCCAAGCGCCAGCTCGCGGAGCATCTGCATGTGAGCACCGCGACGGTCGAGGCCGCCTATGGCCGCCTGGTCAGCGAGGGCTACTGCGAGAGCCGGCCCAGGAGCGGCATGTACGTCGCGCAGCAGCTGCCGCGCGCGGGCGTGGCGGCGCATCCGCAGGCGGTGCCGGTGCGGTGGGACTTTTCCACCGGCGCGGCGGACGCGGAGCACTTCCCCTATGCGACGTGGGCGCGCCTGATGCGCGAGGTTTTAAGCGAGCAGAACACGGCGCTGCTGCTCGCCGGCGATCCGCAGGGCGCCTACGCGCTGCGGTGCGAGATGGCGGAGATGATGCGCAGCCTGCGCGGCGTGGAGGTCACGCCGGAGCAGATCGTGCTGGGCGCGGGCACGGAGGTGCTGGTCACGGCGCTGACGTCCGTGCTGGGGCGCGAGAAGCTCTTTGCCGTCGAGGACCCGGGCTATTCGCGCGTGCGCAGAATCCTGGTGGCCAGCGGCGCGCGCATCGCGCCGATCCCGCTGGCGGGCGGCGCGATCGATGTGGGCGCGCTGTACATGAGCGGCGCGGGCGCGGCATACGTCACGCCGTCGCATCAGTTTCCGCTGGGCGGGGAAATGAGCGCCGGCCAGCGCGCGGCGCTGCTGCGCTGGGCCAGGGAGACCGGCGGCTATATCCTCGAGGACGATTACGACAGCGAGTTCCGCTTTTCGGGCACGAGCCTGCCGGCGCTCAAGGCGCTCGATGAGAGCGGCCAGGTGATCTACATGAACACGTTTGCCCGCACGCTCGCGCCGGGTCTGCGCCTGAGCTTCATGGCGCTGCCCGAAGCGCTCGTCGGGCGCTACCGGGCGCTGCATGCGGCGTGCAGCGTGCCGGGCTTTGAGCAGGAGACGCTGCGCAAATTCATTGCGGGCGGGTATCTGGAGAGGCATGTGAGCCGCATGCGCGTGGTGTACCGCGGGCGCTTGCAGGCGCTGGAGCGCAAGGCAAAGGAGCTGGGCCTTGGCGAGATTGCGCCGTGCGGCGCGGGCTTGTACGCGCTTCTGCGCGTCGGCGGGAAGACGCCTGCGCAGGAACTGGTGCCATTGGCGGCGCAGGCCGGCGTGCGCCTGACGCGCCTGACGGATTACGGCGTGATGGAGCCGGGCAGGGAGCACGAGCGCGTGGTGCTGCTCGGCTTTGCGGGCATGGACGAGACGGCCATCGAGGCGGGCCTGGAGGCGCTGCGCCGCGCGTGGATGTGAGGGTGTGTGCTGCAAAAGGGAGCTTATGCTAACTAAGAAGCTTTGAAGATTGCCATCTTCAGGGGAAGCGCGCTGCGCTGGGCCCAGAGGGATGAGGGGGGATTTCGATTACCTCGCGAAATAGTCGTGGACGGAGATCACTCCTTTTCGCTCGGGACATTCCGCCA
>JAGBDL010000092.1 GCA_017937505.1 Clostridia bacterium
TGGCGGAATGTCCCGAGCGAAAAGGAGTGATCTCCGTCCACGACTATTTCGCGAGGTAATCGAAATCCCCCCTCATCCCTCTGGGCCCAGCGCAGCGCGCTTCCCCTGAAGATGGCAATCTTCAAAGCTTCTTAGTTAGCAAAAGCTCCCTAATGCTTCTTTACAGGACAACGGAGGAAAACTGTGAAATACACCTTTCTGCTTTATCCGCACCAGAACGTGCGCTACCGTCAGTCACTCGGGCTCCTGGCTGAGCAGGAGCTGCGCATGACGCTGTCCGCCCTCGGTCACGCATGCGACGTGGAGACGGGCGAAATCGGCGGCGCGGCGTGCCTTACGTTTGAGGCGGAGGGCCTGACGCAGCGCGACCTGCGCATGCTCAGCCAGCTCTCCAGCGTCTATGTGATGTTTGAACGCACGGACGGCGGCCTCGTGCCGGTGGAGCGCCTGCACCCCGATTACATCGGCGAGGATCTGCCGGCGCTGCTCAAGTACAAGGGCAAGACGAACGAGATGTTCACCGACGGCATGATCACCATGGCGCTGGCCTCGAGCGGCTTTATGAGCCAGCACGACAGCGACCTGACCGTCTGCGACCCCATGGCCGGCCGCGGCACGACGCTGATGCTGGCGCTGCGGCGCGGCTATCACGGCGTGGGCGTGGAGATCAGCCGCGCGGACGTGAAGGAGGCATGCGACTACATGACGCGCTACCTCGAGTTCCACCGCATCAAGCACAAAAAGACCGAAGCCGCGCTGACGGTGAAGGGCCAGGCCGGCGGCCGGGAGACGCGGTTTGTCCTCTCCGACACGGCGGAACACTTCAAGGCGGGCGACACGCGCACGCTGCGCATGATCCAGGGCGATACGCGCGACACGCTGGTGCTGCTCAAGGCGAAATCCGTGCACCTGATGGTGACGGACATCCCCTACGGCGTGCAGAAGGGCACGGCGGGCAAGCAGGATTCCATCGGCGGCACGCTGGAAAGAGCGCTGCCCGCCTGGCACGACACGCTGAAGCCCGGCGGCGTGCTGGCGATGAGCTTCAACACCTATGTGACCCGCCGCGCGGAGCTGGAGCGGCTGTGCGCGCTGGCGGGGTTTGAGATCGTTCAGACCGGCAGCCTCGAGCACTGGGTCGAGCAGGCGATCAACCGCGACGTGATTCTCGCCCGGCGCGCATGAGAAACGCTTTTCCAAAGGATACATATTCTGTCCATGTGCTGCGTATCCTGAATAACGAAGCACATCCACGGCCGGTCAGGCTGTGACAAAGACCATGTGTCCCTTTGGGAGGAGCTGAAACAGGTGGAATCTGTAAGATCGATTGAGCGCATGACGGTCGTGCAGCTGCGCGAGCTGGCGAAGGAAAAACGCGTACGCCTGCCCTATGGCGTGAACAAGGCGCAGATTGTGGAGCTGCTCAGCCGCGACGAGCCGAAGACGGACGCGCAGGCGGAGAGCGAGGAGATCGGGCTGTACAAGCCCAAGCCGCTGGGGTATTACAACGAGGAATACGGCACGAGCAACCCGGTCGTGCCCCGGATGATCAAGGCGGGGCTGCTGGGCTCCGGCCAGGGCGTGCTGGAGGTGCAGGCGGGCGGCTACGGCTTCCTGCGCGCCAACAACTGCTCGCCGGGGCCGGACGACATCTATGTCTCCATCGCGCAGATTCGCCGGTTCGGCCTGCACAGCGGCGATTTCGTCGTCGGCAAGACGCGCGAGAAGCGCGTGGGGGACCGATACAGCGCGCTGATGTACATCGACAGCGTGAACGGGGACAACCCGGAGATGGCGCGGCTGCGCCGTCCATTCGATTCTCTCACGCCGATTCATCCCAACCGCAGGCTGACGCTGGAAAACCCCGAGGGCGAAAGCGATCTGGCGATGCGGCTGCTGGATTTCATCGCGCCCATCGGCCTGGGCCAGCGCGCGCTGATCGTGGCCCCGCCCAAGGCGGGCAAGACCGTGCTGCTCAAGAAGATCGCGCAGGCGGTGAGACGCAATCACCCGGACATCGAGCTGATCGTGCTGCTGATTGACGAGCGGCCCGAGGAGGTGACCGAGCTCAAACGCTGCGTGGACGCGCAGGTGGTGTACTCGACGTTCGACGCGCCGCAGGAAAACCATGTGCGCGTGGCGGACATGGTCTACGAGCGCGCGCAGCGGTTGGTGGAGCAGGGCAAGCACGTCGTCGTGCTGATGGACA
>JAGBDL010000093.1 GCA_017937505.1 Clostridia bacterium
CACGGCACGCTCCGCCGCCATGCCGCCGATCGACTGAAGCGGCATCGACACGATGAAGATATCGCCGCTGCGGTCGTATACGCGGCAGCCGTGACGTTCAAAGAGCCAATTTGTTTTTATAACCTGTCAAAACTTATTAAACCATAATTCCTATTAGGTGCATTGGCTATTTGATTTCTTAAATAGCTTGCTCTGTTCGTATCGCCATTATTGATTGGGAAACTATATTCTACGTATCTTCTCGATTGCAAAATAGCAATTCTGCTTTCGAGGTCTTGCGGACTGATAACACGACCATTTCTGGTTATCTCTGTCTGACTTCCGTTCCGTTTGTCTGTTTCAATCGAAATATACTCTCCATTATCATATATCAATTTCATGTGAATGCGGCCACCATGATAATTGACATTTCTCTTTCCAACGGAAAAAGAAGGAGCGTGATGAGCTGTTATAAAACTTCGAATCGCTTCATAAATGGTTGTCTTTCCTGAATTGTTTGCACCCACAATAAAAGTGAGCCCACTTCCACTCTCGCCGCTCGGAATAGCAAATTCGACTGCCTGTTCTTTCCCAAAACCACGCAAGCCGGCTATTTCCAGTCTTTTGAATGCCATTATCCTATCCTCCGTTTTTTCATCACACATTCGCATATCACATACCGGAGCGCTGTTTGGTCTGGTTGAACGTACTGTGCTTGTTGATAGCTACAGGCTTCAATAGGTGCTGATGCCGATAAGTATGATTTTTAATCAATGGCTGACTGGAAAATGTACCGTTCTTTATGCCTGATACTTATGTTTTTTCATTGCTCAGAGCCATGGCGTCAAATTCATATTGCTTGCTAAATAAGTTTTGACAGGTTATAAAAACAAATTTCCTAAACAGGAACCATGTCTGCATATTTAGGCGTTAGTCTTACCTTGTGGGGCACGAAAGAAGGTGAGAGGGCTTGAGCGTGAACGCAGACGCGAAAGTAACAGAGCGTCAGCGCGCAGTATGGCAAGCATTGCTGCGCAGGCGCTTTGACACCGCCTATAACCTGGCTGTGGAATTTCATGTCAGCGTTCGGACAATGCAAAAAGACTTGCACGAGCTCATGCTTTCTTACCCAATAGAATCTGTCCGCGGGCGTTATGGCGGCGGCTATAAGGTGGCAGATTGGTATTCTCCGCAGCAGCATACGCTGTGTGCCAAGCAAATCCACGTTCTTGAAAAGGCGGCATCTCTGGTATCTGCCGAAGACCGGTGCGTCATCAGAACAATACTCGAACAGTTTGCCCCGTAGGATCGTTGTACCTTGACAATCGCATACACGACGCTACGGGTACAGCTTCCCGTGCGGCGGAGCGACGAATGGAGCGGCGCGAAGATGGCACAGGCCGGAGCGATTGACGCATTCCATTGACCCTGCTGCGGCAGGCAGGGCGCGACGAGGCTGCACGGGCACAATGAGACTTCCTCACGGCCCCTCAAAGACTGGAGGGGAGCTCTGCGGTGTGCGCTTGTCCGGGAGACGGCGACACAGGCGGAGCTATGATGCGGATGAGCCGTCCGCAGCCCGTATCGTTTTACCCAATTATTGAGCGTAACAATCAGGAGGTTGCTTATGAAAACACCCGGTACAGAGGCGTGTATACCGATCCACCACAAAATGATGTTGACGATCAGAGAAGCGGCTGAATACAGCAATATCGGCATCAACAAGATCGATTCCTTGCTCAAGCAGCCGAATTGCCCGTTTGTCTTGTATGTTGGAACGCGGAAACTTGTGAAACGGCAGGAGTTTGAGCGCTATATTCGTGAGAAACAGGAGATATAACCCTGATGGCCTTATTGAGAAAAATGGAGCCTTGTGCTATAATCAAGCAGTGTTGGGCTCTTATTTCTCGCTCAAGTGAGAAAGGAAGAGCAAATCAATGGGCAAAAACATGAAGGGAAAAGAGTGCGGCAAAGGCATCGTGCAGAGAAAGGACGGAAAGTATGCTGCACGCTACAACGCCCAAAACGGAAAAAGGAAGGAAAAGCACTTTAACACGCTGCAAGAGGCGCGAAACTGGCTGGCAGATTCCAAGTATGAAGACAAGCATGGGATCAATACAACCGGTGCGAATATGACGGTAGATGCCTGGTTTGCGTTCTGGCTTGCCAACATCGTGTGTGATCTTGCTCCAAACACGCGAAGGAATTATCAGGAACGATACGAGAAGAATATCCAGCCGGTGATCGGACACATGATGATGTCCGATGTCAAGCCGATGCATTGCAAGGTCATTCTGAACCGCATGGAAGCGACCTATGCGGGCTCGACGATACGCCAGACCTATATTGCAATGGGTACATTTTTCAAGGCGGCTTTGATGAATGAGGTCATCAAAAAGCATCCTATGGATGGCGTGAGATACACCAAGCCTGTCCGGGCTGTTGACGATATCAAGTTCCTGACCATCGCTGAGCAAAACAAATTCCTGGAAGCAGCCAAGAGATCCCACAACAGCAGGCAGTATGAATTGCTGCTGGAAACCGGGCTCCGGACATCTGAGCTGATTGGCCTGACTTGGGATGCGATTGATTGGAAGAAGCGGACTTTGACGGTGAACAAGACGCTGGAGTATCGCCATAAGCAGGGGTACTGGCGCGCCGGGCCGCCGAAAACAAAGCAAAGCTATCGGACCATCCCTCTGACGGACAAGGCATATCAGATTCTCAAGAGCTGTTACGATGAACGTGACGGAAGGAAAGAGTCTGAGGTGCTGGATCAGGTGCTCGAGTACATGGACAGGCGTTCGGGCGAAATGAAGTGCCTGATCATGCGGGATCTGGTCTTCGTGAATTGGAGAACCGGTCAGCCGGCGAAAAACAGCTCTTACGATACCCATCTGTATAAGCTGTGTGACGAGGCGGGCATCAGGCGATTTTGCATGCATGCGCTTCGCCATACCTACGCTACGCGAGCGATTGAGAGCGGTATGCCGCCCAAAGTCCTTCAGCGGCTTCTTGGCCATGCAAGCATCAAGACGACGATGGATCGATATGTACACGTTGCAGACGACTCCATGGTCAGCGCTGTCCGCGCCTTTGAGCAATATGGTGCTGCGCGATAAAAATGGTGCGGAAATGGTGCGGAAATCAAAAAAATACATCAAAAAAGTGAGTAAATAAAGGAGATATAGAGGATTATGAAATTAGGCGTCGTCGGTCTGCCCAACGTCGGCAAGTCCACCCTGTTCAACGCGATCACCAAGGCCGGTGCGGAAGCGGCAAACTATCCGTTCTGCACCATCGAGCCCAACACCGGCATGGTTGCCGTGCCGGACGAGCGCCTTGACAAGCTGGCCGCCATGTACAATCCCAAGAAGAAGACCCCGGCGGTCATCGAGTTTGTCGATATCGCGGGCCTGGTCAAGGGCGCGAGCCACGGCGAGGGCCTGGGCAACAAGTTCCTCTCCCACATCCGCGAGTGCGAGGCAATCGTGCATGTGGTGCGCTGCTTTGAGGATCCGGACATCATCCGCCATGCGGACAGCCTGAACCCCCAGCACGACATTGAGACGATCAACCTCGAATTGATCGCCGCCGACCGCGAAACCGTCGCCAAGCGCGCCGAGCGCGCGACCAAGATGGTCAAGACCGGCGAAAAGAAGTTCGCCGAGGAGGCTGAGCTGGGCAACAAGCTGCTTGAGCATCTGGACAACCTGCAGCCGGCGCGCACCTGCCCGATGACGGACAAGGAGCGCGAGATCGCCCGCGAGTGGTTCCTGCTGACCACCAAGCCGGTCATCTACGCCTGCAACATCAAGGAGGACGACCTGGGCAAGGACGAGGACACGATTCCGGGCGTGCTGGACGTGAAGGCGATCGCGAAGGAAGAAAACGCCAAGGTGCTGGTCATCTCCGCGAAGATCGAGGAGGATATCGCGCAGATGGACGAGGACGAGAAGGCCATGTTCCTGGAGGAGCTGGGCATCGGCAGGAGCGGCCTGGACCGCCTGATCGCCGAGTGCTACGACCTGCTGGGCCTGATCTCCTTCCTGACCGCCGGAGCGGACGAGTGCCGCGCCTGGACGATCAAGAAGGGCACCAAGGCGCCGCAGGCCGCGGGTAAGATCCACTCCGACTTCGAGCGCGGCTTCATCCGTGCGGAGATCGTCGCCTTTGAGGATCTGGAGAAGAACGGCTCCATGCTCGCCTGCAAGGAGAAGGGCCTGGTGCGCTCCGAGGGCAAGGACTATGTGATGAACGACGGCGACGTGACGCTGTTCCGGTTCAACGTTTAAGGCAATCATAATAAGATGAAAGGATGACCGTGCGACCGCGCGGCCATCCTTTTTGCTGCATAACCTTATTTTCAATTAGGGAGCTTATGCTAACTAAGAAGCTTTGAAGATTGCCATCTTCAGGGGAAGCGCGCTGCGCTGGGCCCAGAGGGATGAGGGGGGATTTCGATTACCTCGCGAAATAGTCGTGGACGGAGATCGCTCCTTTTCGCTCGGGACATTCCGCCAGCCTGTTTCCGCCACAGGCGGCGGC
>JAGBDL010000094.1 GCA_017937505.1 Clostridia bacterium
AGGACGGCTTGTCGCCGCGCTCGCTCTTTTCGCTCTTCTCGCCGCTCTCCGCCTGCGCAGCGCGCTCCGGCTGGTTCGCCAGCATGATGACCACGCGGCGGTTGGGCTCCTCGCCCTCGGAGTGCGTGGTCACCGCCGGGTGATTCTGCAGCGCGGTGTGCAGCACGCGGCGCTCGTACGGGTTCATCGGCTCGAGCACGACCTTGCGGCCGGTCTTCTGCGCGCGGTTGGCCATGCGCTGCGCCAGACGGCGCAGGCTGTCCTCGCGCTTGGCGCGGTAGTTCTCGGTGTCCAGCGTCACGCGGATGTAGCCCTCGCGGCCCTTGTTCACCTGCAGGCTGGTGAGGTACTGCAGCGCGTCCAGCGTCTCGCCGCGGCGCCCGATGAGGATGCCCAACGTGTCGCCGATCATGTGGATGTACAGGCCGTCCTCGGCGGTGTCGTCCACATAGACGTCCACCTTCACGTTCATCAGGCTGGTCACGTCCATCAGGAAGCGCTGCGCCCTGCCGGCCGGGGTATCCTCGGCATGCAGAACCGGCGGCTCGGTCGGGCTGAACGTCTTCGCCGGCACCATCGGCGCATACTCGCGCGGCTCAGCCTGCTTTTCAGCCTTGGCCGGCTTCTCGGCCTTGGGCGCGCGCGGCTTCTTCTCGCGCGGGGGCTTGGGCTGCTTCGGCGCGGCCTCGGCCTTGATCTCCGCCTTGGTTTCGGTCTTCGCCTCGTCCTTGGCTTCGCTCTTCACGTCGGCCTTCGCCTCAGCCCCGGCCTCGTTCTTCACAGGCTCAGCCTTCGGCGCGGCTTCGGTCTTTGCCTCCGCCTTCACGGGCTCGGCCTTCTTTTCCACCGGCTTTTTCGCCTCCGGCTTCTTCTCCGGCTTCGGCGCGGCGGGCTTTTGCGCCGGCTTCTTGCGCGGCTCGTTCAGGCTGAAGGAGCTGAGCAGGTCGTCAAGACCGTGGTCGTCCTCCTTTTCCTCCTCCATGACGGTCAGGCGGACGCACGCCGGCTTGCTGCCGAACAGGCCGAACAGGCCCTTGGCGCCCTCCTGGATCACGTCGACATGCACGTCGGCGATGGTCACGCCCAGCGCGGCGAGACCGGCGTCGATGGCTTCCTGGGTCGTCTTTCCGGTGAATTCCTGACTGCGCATCAGATGCCAACCTCCTCCGCCTTGGCCGCCTTGCGGTCCTGGGCCTTGAAATATCGGTCAAACGCAATGTTCTCGACGAGGGCATAGATGTTGGAAACCACCCAGTACAGCGCGAACGCGGAGTTGTAGATCGCGCAGAAGTACAGGGACATGAAGGTCATGACGTAGAGCATGGTCTTCTGGCTGCCCGCCTGCGGGTTGGCGGCCATGGACTGCTTCATGGTCATGTTCTGCATGATGATCTGGGTCACGACGGACAGAATCGGCAGGACGAACCATCCGTTGCCATGCTGGTAGATGGTGAAGCGGATGAGGCCGAGGATGCTCAGGTTGCCCAGGCCCGCCACCGGCGCAATGTACGGCGCGTACACGTCGGAAGCGATGAACGGGGTGACCACGTCGGTGATGTAGGCCATCATGGCGTTGCGGTCGACAAAGCTGAGCGCCTGCGGGATGGTGCCTGCAGCGGCCAGCTTGGCGCTGACGCTGTTCCAGACCTGGTAATCCACCAGCTGCAGGGACTGCACATCCGGCATGTAGGTGGCGAACGGGCTGTCCGGCATCCACAGGTTCTTGATCCACAGGAAGCCGTCCGTCAGCGTGGACGGATCGATCTCCGGGTTGTGATAGAAGGTGAGGAACTGCGCGACGAGCTGCTCATTGGCGAACGTGCGCAGCGCGTAGAACATCGCGAAGAGGATGAACATGGAGATGATCATCGGCAGGCAGCCGCCCATGGGGCTGACGCCCTCCTTGCGGTAGAGCTCCTGCAGCTTCTGGTTGAGCTTCTCCTGATCGTCCTTGTACTTCTCCTGGAGCGCCTGCATCTTGGGCTGCACGGCGGTCATGCGCTGGGTGGACTTGCGGCTCTTGAGGTTGAGCGGCATGACGACCAGCTTGATGAGGATCGTGAAGACGATGATGGTCAGCGCGTAGTTGTTGATGAGCGCGTGCAGACCCTTCATAATGGTCAGCAGCAGCGTGTTGAGGAAATTCATGTAAGGGATGTCCTCCTAATTTGCTTCGATCAGCCGCCCGCGTGCCCGGCTTTCGTCACGGCACGGGGTCATAGAGATCCCCCTTGTAGAAGGGGTGGCAGCGCAGGATGCGCCGCACGGCAAGATACCCGCCCTTGAGCGCGCCATACTTGGTGATGGCCTCCAGGGCGTACTGCGAGCAGGTGGGGGTAAAGCGGCAGCACGGCGCATGCCTGAAATACCTGCGATAAAACCGGATCGCATGGAGCATCAGGGACTTGATCACGCCGGATCGCCTGCCTTTTTCACATCTGCTGTCTTTTCGTCCCGGCCCGCTTTCGGCCCGGTGACGAGTCTGTTCTGCTTGCGCAGCAGGTACTGCATGGAACGGCACAGCTTGTCAAAATCCGCTGTGGCTGCCGGCTGGCGAGCGATGAACACATAGAGCCCCGGCTTCATCTGGGGCAGCAGGGGGGCGCAGGCCGCGCGCAGGCGGCGCTTGATGCGGTTGCGCGTGACGGCGCAGCCCAGCTTCTTGCCCACGGAAAAGCCAACCTTGAGCGTATTCGCGCGCACATACAGCATCACCATCTCATGCGAGCCGCCGGACGTGCCGCGGCGATAGACGTATTTGAACTGCGCGTTCTTTTTCAGGCTGTATGTTCTCTGCAAGGCCGCTGTCCTCCCCCCGTCGGGCGAAATGAAAGAAAAAGGCCCGTTCCCGGTCTTTGCCGGGCCGGACCGAAGCGCTGCGCCGCTGTCTGTGCCGCGCAGGACCGGGCGGGCCGTCAGGCCTGCCCGCTCAGATCAATCAGACGGGGTTGGAAACGGTCAGGCGGGCGCGGCCGCGGGCGCGGCGGCGGGCAAGAACCTTACGGCCGTTCTTGGTGGACATGCGGGAACGGAAGCCATGCACCTTTGCGCGCTGACGCTTCTTGGGCTGATAAGTTCTGACGGAAGAGGCCATAAATACACACTCCTTATAATTAAAGGTTTTTTTGTTTCATTGAACAAAGAATGAGCCGCACCGGTATGCGGCACGTTGTTCCATGCGAAAGCGATTATAGTATACTTCACGGGCAATCATGAAGTCAAGGGGATTTTCCTGCAAAGCGCAAAAATTGTGACGGAATTGTAAAATTCCGCACGCCGCTGTCAAATTCTGCGCAGCCTCTTTCCCCTTCCTGCCGAAAATCCTCCGGTCTGTGCGCCGCGCTTGACTTCCCCATGCCGCTGCGACTATAATAAACGGGAATCTGTCTCTGTTTTTTCATTTTTACTGACCATTCCCTTCAATAAGGAGAGGAGCGTTTCTATGCGTCGAATTGGCGTTTTGACCTCCGGCGGCGACGCCCCGGGCATGAATGCAGCCGTCATGGCCGTGGCCAAGGCTGCGCGCTACAACGGCATGACCCTGGTGGGCATCAAGCGCGGCTACAACGGCGCGCTCAACATCGAACAGAACGGCATGGCCGAGCTGGACCTTGACACCGTCCTGGATATCGCTGACCAGCCCGGCACCTATCTGCGCACCGCGCGCTGCCTCGAGTTCCTCGATCCCAAGATGCAGCAGCAGGCCGCAAAGAATATCCGCGACATGGGCATCGAGGGCGTCATCGTCATCGGCGGCGACGGCTCCTTCAAGGGTGCGCAGGCGCTGTGCAGCCTCGGCATCCCCTGCATCGGCATTCCCGGCACGATCGACAACGACCTGCCCTATACCGAAATGACGCTGGGCTACGACAGCGCCGTCAACTCCTGCGTGGAAGCGATCCGCGCCATCCGTGCCACCAGCCGTTCTCACGACCGTCCGGCGGTTGTGGAGGTCATGGGCCGCCACTGCGGCGACATCGCGCTCAAGGCCGCCGCGGGCACCGGCGCGGAGATCTGCATCGTGCCGGAGGTCGAATGGTCGATTCCCGAGGTGGCCGATCGCCTGTCCCATCTGATCGATGAGGGCAACCCGCGCGCCACCGTGGTCATCGCCGAGGGCGCCTTCGACGCCATGCAGGAATACGACTGGAAAACAGTGCTGCGCGAGCACAATCTGCTCGTCCACGACGATGACAAGATCTCCACGCGCTTCCTCACCCGCGTGCTGCGCTGCCTGACCGGCTGCGAGGCCCGTACCACGGTGCTGGGCTACATCCAGCGCGGCCGTCAGCCCTCCGCCTACGACAGCTGGTTCGCCTTCGAGGCCGGCAACATGGCCGTCAACCTGCTGCGCAACGGCATCAGCAATCAGGTCATCGGCATCAAGTACGGACGCGTGTTCTGCCTGCCCATCCACATGGCGCTCAAGGACAAGCGCGAGTTCAACCGCGACCTCTACGACATGATCAACGAACTGTGATTTCCGTGGGACATCCGGGCTCGTCCCGGGCGTCCCTTCTTTTTCCTGCATGCTTGGGAGGCACTATGCTGCGCAGAAACGACGTCTTTGAAATGATCTGTGAGAACTTCGGTCAGGACGCCCAGGGCGTTTGCCGCCACGAGGGCATGGCCGTGTTTGTGCCGGGCCTGCTGCCGGGCGAGCGCGCCATGGTGCGCATCGTCAAGCCGGAGAAGCGCTACGCCTTCGGCCGCGTCGAGAAGCTGATTGACGCCAGCCCGGACCGCGCGGAGCCCTTCTGCCCGATCTACAAGCGCTGCGGCGGCTGCTCCTGCCAGCACATGACCTATGAAACCAGCCTGCGCTTCAAGCAGGATCAGGTGCAGCAGCTCCTCGCGCGCGTCGGCGGTCTTGACATCACCGTGCCGCCGGTGCTGGGCATGGACGAGCCGTTCGCCTATCGCAACAAGGGCGCGTATCCCGTCGGCGAGGTCGGCGGCGAGCCGGTCTGCGGCTTCTTCGCTCCGCGCAGCCACGACCTCATCCCCCTGCCCGCCTGCGGCTGCCGCATTCAGGGCGAGGACTCCCACGCGGCGACGCAGGCCGTGCTCGCCTGGATGAAACAGACCGGCGCACGCGCCTACGATGAGACGACCGGCCGGGGCCTGGTGCGCCACATCATGACGCGCAGCACGACCTCCGACGGCCTGATGGTCGTGCTCGTCGCCACCCGCCGTGATATCCCGCAGAAGGAGCTGCTCATCCGCCTGCTGCGCGAGGCCGCGCCGGGCCTGCTGAGCCTGTGCCTGTGTGTCAACAGCCGCCGCACGAACGTGATCCTCAGCGAGGAAATCCACACCCTCTGGGGCCAGCCGGTCATGGAGGACACGCTGCACGGTCTGCGCTTCTCTGTCTCGCCGCTGTCGTTCTTCCAGGTCAACCCCGTGCAGACGGAGCGCCTGTACCAGCTCGCGCTGGACTGCGCGCAGCTGACGGGCGAGGAGACGGTGGTGGACGCCTACTGCGGCGCGGGCACCATTTCCTTGCTGCTCGCCCAGAAGGCAGCGCGCGTCATCGGCATTGAGATCGTGGAGCCCGCCATCGAGAACGCCCGCGAAAACGCCGCGCGCAACGGCATCTCCAACGCCGAATTCATCGTCGGCGCGACGGAGGACGTACTGCCCCGCCTCGTGGAGGACGGCCTGCGCCCGGACGTGATCGTCGTCGATCCGCCGCGCAAGGGCTGCGAGGAGGCCGTCCTGCGCGCCATCCTCGCCGCGCAGCCCCGCCGCGTGGTCTACGTCTCCTGCGGCGCACCGACGCTCGCCCGCGACGCGAAGATTCTCTGCGAGGGCGGGTATGTGCCCGAAGGCGTTCAGTGCGTCGATATGTTCTGCTGGACGGGGGCGGTGGAGACGGTCATGTCCTTCTCCCGTCCCTGATCTTCCTTCTGAAAACAGCCATGTCCAAGGGGAGCGACTTCCGACAAGTCCGCCGGAAGCCGCTCCCTTTTTTGCGTCCGCGGGACGTTCAACCTTACAGTTTTGTAGCTTGCATCCCTTCACCGTCCGTCCTATACTGAAGCTGTCTCTCTCTGCCTTCAAAGCACTTCTCTCCCTTCGCAGAAAGGAGCTCTCCATGACCCGCATCTTTCTCCTTGAGGACGATTTGAGCCTCGTCAGCGGCCTTTCGTTTGCCCTTCGCAAGCAGGGCTATGACCTGAGCGTCGCCAGAACGATCAGCGAGGCCCGATCCCTCTGGACGGACGGCACATACGATCTTCTGATTCTGGACGTCTCTTTGCCCGACGGCTCCGGCTTCGATTTCTGCCGGAGGGTGCGCCAGGGCTCCAGCGTGCCGATTCTCTTTCTCACCGCCTCGGATGAGGAGACCAGCGTCATCATGGGGCTGGACATCGGCGGCGACGACTACATCACCAAGCCCTTCAAGCTGGGCATTCTGCTCTCGCGCATCCACGCGCTGCTGCGCCGGGCACAGGACGCCGGCAGCACGGAGGCGGAGCTCGCCTCCAACGGCATCCGCATACTGCCGCTGCAGGCGCAGGTCTACAAGCACGGCGCGCTGCTGGATCTGACAGCCGCCGAATACCGGCTGCTGTGCCTGTTCATGCAGCACCCCAACATCGTGCTCACCAAGGAGCAGATTCTCAGCCGCCTGTGGGACTGCGACGCCAGCTTTGTGGACGACAACACGCTGACCGTGTATATCCGCCGGCTGCGCATGAAGATCGAGGACAATCCCAGCGAGCCGCGGCTGCTTGTGACGGTTCGGCGCATGGGATACAAATGGAGCGTGGCCCCATGATGCAGATGCTTGCCGACCGGCATATCCGGCGGTTCCTCATCACCCTTTCCGTAATGCTGGCCGTCTTTTTTGCACTGGCTCAGGCGCAGGCGTTCCTGCTGTGCCGGCAGGCCTGCGTGTGGGCAGCTCTCCTCTTTCTTCTGATGTCCGCGTGCATTCTGAGCGCCTGCCTGCTCTATTTCAGGCGGCAGCAGCGCATTCTGGAGCACGCGGTCGCCCGGATTGAGGCGTATCTGCGCGGCGATACCCGGGCCCGCATCGACTGCGATGAGGAGGGCGAGCTCTGCCGCCTGTTCCACACCGTCAACACGCTGGCCGCCGTCCTCAACGCCCATGCGGACAATGAGCTCCGGGAAAAGGCCTTCCTGAAGGACACAATCTCCGACATCTCCCATCAGCTCAAGACACCGCTGGCCGCGCTCAACGTCTACAACGGCCTGATCCAGAGCGAGGAGGACGCATCGCCCGCCGTCCGGGAATTTGCCGCCCTGTCCGAGCGGGAGCTGGATCGGATGGAAACGCTCGTCACCAACCTGCTGAAGATCGCCAGGCTGGACGCCGGCGCCATTCTCCTGGAAAATAACGCCGAGGAGCTGCCTGACATGATGCAGGAGGTGGAGCGCCGCTTTGCCTTCCGCGCGGCGCAGGAGCGCAAGACGCTCTCCCTGTCCGGCGGCAGCGTCCGGCTCCTTTGCGACCGGCACTGGATGCTTGAGGCGCTGGGCAACATCGTCAAAAACGCCTTCGATCACACCGGCGAGGGCGACTGCATCCGCATCGAATGGAAGCAGTTCGCCTCGGTCGTTCAGATACGGGTCAGCGACACCGGCTGCGGCATCCATCCGGAGGATCTGCCGCACATCTTCAAGCGCTTCTACCGCAGCCGTTTCTCCAGGGATACCCAGGGGATCGGTCTGGGCCTGCCGCTGGCCAAGGCCGTCGTCGAGGCGCACAGCGGCTCCATCGAGGTGAGCAGCGTGCCCGGCAGGGGAACCACGCTGACCCTCAGCTTTCTGATTCCGACAGAATTGTAAGGCGGCTGTCAGATCGCCGTAAGGCGCGCATGGTATGCTCCTTTCTGAACAGGCCGGGATGAGCCGGCCGCAAAAGAAAGAGGTGCAATCGTATGAATCTTCTCGAAGTCCAGTCGCTTTCCAGGACGTACGGCAGCGGCGAAACAGCCGTCCACGCGCTGAAGGAAGCGTGCTTTTCCGTGCCCCGGGGCGAGTTCGTCGCCATCGTCGGGGAATCCGGCTCCGGCAAGAGCACCCTGCTGAACCTGCTCGGCGCGCTGGACACGCCGACCTCCGGCAAGGTGCTCATCGACGGCAAGGACATCTTTGCCATGAAGGACGCGCAGCTCACCGTCTTCCGGCGCAGGAACATCGGCTTCATTTTTCAGGCGTTCAACCTGATTCCCGAGCTGACGGTGGAGCAGAACATCCTCTTCCCCGTGCTGCTTGATCATCAGAAGCCCGACGCCGGATACCTCGACGAGCTGCTCACCGTGCTGAATCTGAAGGGCCGCAGAAACCACCTGCCCAGCCAGCTCTCCGGCGGCCAGCAGCAGCGCGTGGCCATCGGGCGCGCGCTGTTCACCCGTCCGTCGCTGATTCTCGCGGACGAGCCCACCGGCAATCTGGATTCCCAAAATAGCAGCGAGGTCATCGCGCTGCTCAGGGAGGCGTCCAGAGCGTACGAGCAGACCATTATCATGATCACCCACAACCGCAGCATCGCGCAGAGCGCGGACCGGGTGCTCCAGGTGTCGGACGGCGTGCTGACCGACTTCGGGAGGTGCCGGGGATGAAAAGCTATCTCAGCCTGGTGACGATCTCGGCCAGGGTGCGCAGGCGGCAGAACCGGATGACGCTGCTGTGCATTGTGATCTCGGTGTTTCTGGTGACGGCGGTATTCAGCATGGCCGACATGGCAATCCGCATGGAAACCAGCAACCGCATCGAAAAAGACGGAAGCTGGCATCTGCTGCTTTCCAATATTTCCGCAGATACTGCAGAAAAGATAGCCGCGAGGAAGGATGTGGCCGCCTTTACTCCCTATGCCACGCTCAACAGCTCCATCGATCAGGAGTTTTTCGTCGGCGGAAAGCGGGCCGCCATCTGCGGCGCGGAGAAGGATCTGGCGAAAATGCTGCCGGGTTTTCCGGATGAAACCTACCCCTCTGACGACGAGGTCATCGTTTCCCGCAACATTCTTGACATCATGAATGTGACCCTTGGGGACTCCATTGCGCTGACCATGCCGGACGGCAGCACAAAGGCGCTCAAAATCGTGGGATTCAATCAGGATACCGCGGTCGCCTCGCAGTACGACGCCGTTGCACTGTTTACAAACCTCAACACATTCGATGCCATCCGGCGTCACGGCGGAGAAGAGGAGGCACTTCAATACTATCTTCAGTTCAGGCGCCGCACCGACTTCAGAAAGGCCATCGCTGAAATCAAGGAGCAGTACGGTCTTGCGGACAGCAGCGTTGGAGAAAACGCCTACATTCTGGCGCTCAGTCTGAGCAGCGACAACAGCTATATTCTGGGGCTTTACATGGTTGCCGCCGTATTGGCCGTCATGGTATTGCTCGCGGGCATCTTCATGATTGCGGCAAGCCTGAACAGCAACGTGCTGCAGCGCACCAGCTTTTTCGGCATGCTGCGATGCCTGGGCGCAAGCACGCGTCAGGTCATGCGGCTGGTTCGGCTGGAAGCGCTGAACTGGTGCAAAGCCGCCGTTCCGCTGGGCATCATCCTCGGGGTCGCCGCCACGTGGGGGCTGTGCCTGCTCCTGCACATCTGGGTCGGTGGGGAATTCATCGCTCTGCCCTTGTGGGCGGTCAGTCCCGTGGGCATCCTGTGCGGCGGCGTCAGCGGGTTTGTCACCGTGTGGGTCGCCTCCTCCTCGCCTGCAAAAAAGGCCTCCAGGGTGTCCCCCATCGCGGCGGTATCCGGCCATGCAGACAGACATTCCGCTGCCAGCGTCTCCGCACAGCCAGGGCTTTGGGGCCGCGTGGATATTTCGCTGGGCATCTCCCATGCGGTCAGCTCAAAGAAGAACCTGATCCTGATGACGGGCTCCTTTGCGCTGAGCATCCTCCTGTTTCTCTGCTTTTCCGTGCTGCTCAGCTGGATCGGCACCGCGCTGAATTCCCTGAAACCGTATACTCCGGATATTTCCCTGTATTGCGCGCAGGAGGAGGACGGCTTTGCGCGGGTGCTTGCTGCGGACCTGGAAAGTCACCCCGCGGTCAAGCGCGCCTTTGGCCGGATGCATCAGGTGTTTCCGGCAGTCTATCAGGGGAAGCAGGGGCAAATCGATCTGATCTCCTATGACGACGCCCAGTTCCAATGGGCTGCGGCGGATCTGGTGTCCGGACAGCTTCCCACGGACGGCGATGAGGACGCTTTCTGCGTTCTGTCCGTTTTTGACAAGAGCAACTCCCTGACGGTGGGCGATTCCATCGGGCTGGACGGCGCGGCGCTGACCGTATGCGGCGTATTGAATGACAGCCCCTTTGACAGCAGCGATACGCCGACGATCATCTGCACGGAAGAGACCTTCCAAAGGCTGACGCAGGAGCAGACCTACAGGGTCATCGACATTCAGCTCACAAAACATGCAACTGACGCCGATGTGCGCGAGCTCCGGTCCATGGTGAACCGATTGGATATGGACATTCAGTTTTCCGATCGCAGGGAAAGCAATGAAATGGTGAACAGCACCTATTGGGCCTTCACGCTCTTTGTTTATGCGTTCCTGACCGTAATCGCCCTGATGACTCTTCTGAACATCGTCAACAGCATTTCCCTCAGCGTATCCGCCAAAATCAGGCAGTATGGCATCATGCGGGCCGTGGGCATGGACGGGACGCAGGTTCTGCGCATGATTGCCGCCGAGGCCGCCACATACGGGGGCATCGGGCTTGCGGTGGGATGCCTGGCGGGCCTGCCCCTGTACCGGTATCTGTATACCCTGCTGATCACGCATTATTTCGGCATCGTGAGCCCGATCCCCTGGACATGCCTGATGATCTGCTTCGCCATCACGCTGATCTCCGTCTGCATCGCCGTCCATGCGCCCGCCAAGCGCATCAACGGCATGGCCATCACGGAAACCATCAACGAGCTCTGAGCGGGCCATATCCGCTCCATGCTCTCTGCAATCCTCCTTCTGTACGGCAGGCCGGAAATTGCATTCCTCCATACGGCAAACACGCTTACAAATCTCTGAAGCATCAGCCGGGGCATCCCCGTGACGCGTATGCGCCGCGGGGATGCCTTTTTGTTTATCCCGCATCCGGCTCATACGCAGAATCCTCACACAATCCTCACGCGAATTCCCGGTTTTCTCACCCCATCCTCACAGGATCGGTGATACGATAGGGAGCGCTTCAGGAAGGACAGGAGGCAAGGAAAATGAATGAACAGAATGCCATGCAGCCGCTGACCGCCCGTATCCGGGCGCTTGTTGCACAGCGGCATTTCAGTGAGGCAGAAGATGAGGCCGCGCAGGCAATGGCCGCCGCGCCGCACGATGCGCAGCCCCATAACCTGATGGGCATCATCGCCGAGAGCAGGAACGATCATGTGCAGGCGATGAAGCACTTCCGCGCGGCGTGGGCGCTTAATCCGACGTACCGGCCCGCGCGCATCAATATGGAGCGCTACGGCAGCTTCTCCGGACAGATGCCCCGCCCCGTGTACGACGAGACGGAGTGCGCGCCATGTCCGGCGGAAGGCCGCCCGGCATATCGGATTGAATACGACAAACACGGCATCGGCCATGTCATTAAGGAGGCCAAATGATGGACTTTTTCAAGACAGCCCGGAGAAAAGACTCCGGCTACACGGTGATCATCGGCTGCGGCAGGCTGGGCGCCAGCCTCGCCAACGCCATTTCAGATAAAGAGGCCAGCGTCATGATGGTGGACAGGGATGAGCGTGCTTTCCGCAAGCTGGGCGCCGCCTACGGCGGCCTGACCCTGACGGGCGACGCAACGGACATCGCCGTGCTGCGCAGCGCGGAAATCGAGCGCGCGGACACCGTCGTCTCCGTCACCAACGACGACAACACCAACATCATGGTCGCGCAGATCGCGCGCAATGTCTGCCACATTCCGAACGTCATCTGCCGCCTGTACGACCCCGAACGGGAGATCGTCTACAAGGAGTTCGGCATTGACACCATCTGCCCCACGGTGCTCTCCACGCGGGAGATTGACCGCCTGCTGGGCAAGTCAAAGGAGGCAAAAGAGGCATGAACATGCAGGTTCTGCTCATCGGCGGCTTTGATATTGCGAGGACGCTTGCCGCCTCGCTGCTCAAACGGAAATACCAGGTGACGGCGGTTCACCCGGACTACGACTGCTGCAAGCTGCTCGCGGATATCAAAGGGCTTCAGGTCATCCATGGCGACGGCTCCAAGCCCTACATTCTAGAGGAAGCCGGGGCGCGCCGGACGGACATCGCCATCGCGCTGACAGACAGCGACGCGGACAATCTGGTCATCTGCGAGCTGTGCAAAAAGCGCTTCGGCGTGACCAAAACGGTCAGCGTCATCAAGAACGCGGAGAACACGGCATTCTTCAGGCAGATGGGCGTGGATGCGGTGGTCTGCGCGACGAACACCATCACCGGCATCATCGAGCAGCTTGCTTTTGTGCATGACATGACCGCGCTGGTGCCCGTCGGCGACGGTCGAGTGAGCATCGCGGAGGTTGCCATCCCGGAGGGCGCGCCCGCGGCGAACAGGAAGCTCTGGGAGATCAGCCTGCCCCGCGAGGTCATCGTGGGCTGCATCCTGCGCAAGGATCAGACGCTGATTCCGCGCGGCGACACGCGCATTCTCGCGGGCGATTCGCTGGTGCTGCTCTCCTCCGCGCATCAGGAGACGGACGCCATCCGCGAGCTGACAGGGCGGTGATGCTCGATGAAGCAACGCATCACCCGCGCAAGCAACGTCGGCAAGCTGACCGCGCTCATCGGGCTCTTGCTGCTTGCACCGCTGCTCGTACTGCCCTTTTTCCCGGAGGATGCGCCGTTTGCCGCGGCGTTTCTCGTTCCGGGCATCGCGTCCATCCTGCTGGGACTGGCGCTCTGCTTGTGCGTGAAGACGCAACCGCTGACCATGCAGGAGGCGATGCACCACGGCAATCTGCTGGTGCTCTACATCTGGCTGTACGGGTGCCTCGCAGGCGCGCTGCCCTTTGTGCTGGGCGGCCAGCTCACGTTCGTGCAGGCGCTCTTTGAGGCCGTCAGTGGCTGGACGACGACGGGCCTTTCCGTCATGGACGTGACCGTCACGCCGCCCATCTTCCTCTTTTACCGCAGCTTCATGCAGTTCTGCGGTGGCCTCGGCTTCGTGATGATCATGATGACCTTCGTGCAGGGCCGCATGGGCATGGTGCTCTACAATGCGGAAGGCCATCCCGACAAGCTCATGCCCACGCTGAGGGAGACAGTGCGCACCATTGTGCTCATGTATATGGCGTTTCTGGCTGTGGGCGTCGGGGCGTATGCGCTGTGCGGGATGCCGGTGTTTGACGCGGTGCTGCACACGATGGGCGCGCTCTCGACCGGCGGCTTCTCCAATCAGGCGGAGAGCATCGGGGCGTACCACAGCGTCGCCATCGAGGGCATCACCGTCGTGCTCATGCTGGTGGGCACGACCAACTTCGCCATCCTGCTGCTCCTCGTCCGGCGGAAGTGGCGGGACGCCCTCCGGTGCAGCGAGCTTCGATTCCTGGGCGCGCTGCTGGCAATCTTTGTGCCCGTCACGGCGCTGGTGCTGATGACGGGGCTGTATATGAGCCTGGGCGAGGGGCTGCGTCAGGCGCTGTTCAACATCGTCTCCGCACTTTCAACCACAGGCTACGCGACCATGAGCTACGAGCGCTGGCCGAAGGCGGCAATTGGGATCATGATCCTGATGATGCTCATCGGCGGCGGCGCGGGCTCGACGGCAGGCGGCATCAAGCTCTCGCGGACGCTGATTATGCTCAAGGCGTCGTTTGCGGAGCTGCGTGCGCGCGTCTCCCCGGAGCACGAGGTGCGCACGCCGTCCATCACCCGCGCGCAGGGCAGGACGCCGGTGGACGCACCCACGCTGCGCGCCACTTCAGGCTTTGTGACGCTCTATCTGCTGCTGTTTGCGGCGGGCACGCTGCTGCTCTGTATCACGGAGGGCGCGCCGCTTGCCAATTGCATGTTCGAATTCGCGTCCTCGCTGGGCACGGTGGGCCTGTTCATCGGGCTGACCGGGCCGACAACCCGCGCTGCCACGCTGCTGGTGGAAATCGCGGGTATGCTGCTGGGCAGGCTGGAGATCTTCCTCGTGTTCACAGGGCTGGGATCGGCGGTGTTTTTGATGAGGCAGAGAAAGCACAGATGAAGCGGCAAAGCGCGTTCCGTACTTGCTTTCTTCCCACGTCATGCTTTTCTCTTCTCGACTTCAGAGGCGGCCGCCAAGCCATCAATCGCATTCAAAAAGGAACTCCCGTCCGGAAGTTCCTTTTTCTGTCATGTTTACCGCTTGATTTTTACTTCTGCACCAAGTGGATCGCGAAGCCGCCGATCTCATCCTTGAAGTAGATGGCCTTGAGCTGGCCGTCCTTGACGTTGGCGGAGGACTCGTCAAACTCGAAGCCCTGGCGCTCCATGTAGGCCTTGGCGCGCTCGATGAAATTGGTCTTGATGCCGATGTGACCCTTCGTGCCGCGGAACGGGGTCTTCATGACCTCGATGCCGGTGCCGGCGAAGATGGAGCTGTTGCCGACCTTCATGGTCCAGCCCAGCAGCTTGCACAGCTTGGTCGCGGTGTCCATCGCCTCGGCCTCGTCGGCGGAGTTGATGCCCACATGCGCGATCTCCAGGCCCAGCATCAGCTGCACGGCGGAGGCGGTCAGCGCCTTAACCCTGTCCCAATCCTTGGCCTTCACCGCGTCGCCCGGAACCATCCAGGTGCCGCCGCAGCAGAGGATCTTGTTAAAGGAGAGGTAATCCAGCAGGTTCTTCTCGTTGACGCCGCCGGTGGGCATGAAGGTCACGTCGCCGTACGGCGCCGCGATGGACTTGATGTACTTCAGGCCGCCGGCCGCCTCGGCCGGGAAGAACTTGACGGACTTCAGGCCCAGGGAGAGCGCGAGCTCGATGTCAGAAGGATTCGCAGTACCCGGGCAAACCGGCACGCCGATCTGCTGGCAGTACTTGACGGTGGTCGGGTTGAGGCCCGGGGAGACGATGAACTTCGCGCCGGCGGCGACCGCACGGTCAACCTGCTCGGTGGTCAGCACGGTGCCCGCACCGACGATCATCTCCGGGAACGCGTCGGCCATCGCCTTGATCGCCTCGGCCGCGCACGGGGTGCGGAAGGTGACCTCGGCAGCCGGCAGACCGCCCTCGATCAGGGCCTTGGCCATCGGGATGGCGTCCGCCGCGTCGTTGATCGCAATGACCGGAACAATACCGATCTTGGAAAGCTCCTTCATAACGTCCATGGGAAAAACCTCCTCAAATCCATGATGTCTTGTGCTTTGCGCGGGCAGGCGCCCGCGATGAAACGCGATTCTGTCCTGTTCATTCGCCGCAGGCGGAAGCTTTTCCTGCCCGCGGGCGCATCAATCGCCGTACGCGTCAGGCGTTATCCGACAAAATCCTCGCGCATCGGCGCAAAGATGTCCAGCAGCGTGCCCGCCTTCACGCAGGCGCAGCCGTGCACCTTGCCGCCGTCCACGACGATGGAATCGCCCGGCAGCATCCTGCGCGTCTCGCCCTCGATGTGATAGGTGAATTCGCCGGAGAGCACATAGGAAATCTGCGTGTGCTCGTGGCTGTGGTCGCTGCCCACCGCGCCGCTTTCAAAGATGACCTCCACGAGCATCATCTCCCGGTTGTACGCGCGGATTTTGCGGCTGGTGCCGCCGCCCAGCTCGATGAGCTTCGGCTCATCGGCCTTCACAAAGGTCTGCACAGGCAATGTCCTCCTGTCCGGCGCTCAGTCCACGTCCATGCCGAAGTACTGGACGGCGTTGTTGTAGCAGATGCCCTGCACCAGCTCGCCCAGCACCTTGTAGTCCTCCGGATACTCGCCGTTCTCGACCCACTTGCCGATCAGGTTGCACAGGATGCGGCGGAAGTACTCGTGGCGGGTGTAGGAGATGAAGGAGCGGGAGTCGGTCAGCATGCCCACGAAGCGGCCCAGCAGGCCCAGGGAGGCCAGGGACTTCATCTGCTCGATCATGCCGAACTGCTGATCGCAGAACCACCAGCCGGAGCCGAACTGGATCTTGCCCGGGATGCCGTCGCCCTGGAAGTTGCCCAGCATGGTGCCGATGACGTAGTTGTCCTTCGGGTTGAGGCAGTAGAGGATGGTCTTGGGCAGGTTGTCCTCGCGCTCCTGGTCGGCCATCAGGCGGCTCAGGTTCTCCGCGATGCAGGTGTCGTCGATGGAGTCAAAGCCCACGTCCGCGCCGTACTTGGCGAACATGCGCGGGTTGTTGTTGCGCATCGCGCCGATGTGGTACTGCTGCACCCAATTGCGCTTCTTGTACATGCCGCCCAGCTTGACGAGCAGGGTCGTCTTGTAGGCGTCAACCTCCTCCTGCGTGAGCGTCTCGCCGGCCAGGCCCTTCTTGAGCGCGGCGTCCGCGGCAGCGGCGTCCGGCTTCACATACGGCACGGTGTCCAGCGCATGGTCGGACACGCGCGCGCCGCACGCATGGAAGTAATCCAGGCGGATCTCCAGCGCCTTGAGCACGTTCTCAATGCTCGTGCATTCCACGCCGGAGACGCTGGACAGGGTGTCCATGTACGCTGCGAAGCCCGCGCGATCGATGTTCAGCAGCTTGTCCGGGCGCCAGGCCGGGTAGACCTTGAAGGAGTTGTTCTGCGCCGCGATCTCCTTGTGATAGTGCAGATCGTCGACCGGATCGTCGGTGGTGCACACCAGCTTCACGCCGAACTTCTCGATCAGGCCGTGGCAGCGGTACTCGTCCTTGGCCAGCAGCGCGTTGGCGCGGTTCCAGATGTCCTCGGCAGTGTCCTCATTCAGGATGTCATAGATGCCGAACACGCGCTGGAGCTCCAGGTGCGTCCAGTGGTACATCGGGTTGCCCACGCAGTACTTGAGGGAGGCGGCAAAAGCCTTCCACTTCTCCAGCCAGGTTCCGTCGCCGCGGCAATACTTGTCGTCCACGCCGTTGGAGAGCATCACGCGCCACTTGTAGTGGTCGCCGCCGAGCATGAGCTCGCCGATGTTGGCGAACTTGTGGTTCTCAGCGATCTGTGCCGGCGGGATGTGGCAGTGGTAGTCGTAGATCGGCATATTCTCTGCGTACTCATGATACAGCTTTTTCGCCACATCATTTTCAAGCAGGAAATCCGCGTCCATAAACTTTTTCATGGGAATCGTCCTCCTTCAGTTCAAGCTTATATCTGAATGGTTGAGAAGCCTGTTACAGCGTCACGCCGTCCTTGAAGATCGCGATCTCGCGGTAGCCGTGCTTTTCGCTCTGGGTCTGCTCGCCGGAAGCGATGGCCAGCAGCTTCTTGAAGAACACCTCGACAGTCTCCTCCATGTCCGCGCCCTGCGCCAGAACGCCCGCGTTGAAGTCGATCCAGTTGTGCTTCTTCTGGGCCAGCGGCGTGTTGGTCGCCACCTTCACCGTCGGGATGGGCGCGCCCACAGGCGTGCCGCGTCCGGTGGTGAAGAGCACCATCTGCGCGCCGGAGCCCATCAGCGCGGTGATCGCGCAGATGTCGTTGCCCGGACCCTGCACGAGGTTGAGTCCCTTTTCGGTGACCGGCTCGCAGTACTTGAGCACGCCGCGAACCTCCGCGGTGCCGCCCTTCTGCGTGCAGCCCAGGGACTTGTCCTCCAGCGTGGTGATGCCGCCGGCCTTGTTGCCCGGGGACGGGTTCTCGTAGACCGCCTGATTGTAGCGCATGAAGTAGGACTTGAAGTCATTGATCAGCGCCACGGCTTTTTCAAAGGTCGCCTCGTCCTTGCAGCGATCCATGAGGATGGTCTCCGCGCCGAACATCTCCGGCACCTCGGTCAGCAGCGTGGTGCCGCCGTGGCGGGCCAGCAGGTCGCTCGTCGCGCCCAGCAGCGGGTTCGCCGTGATGCCGGACAGGCCGTCGCTGCCGCCGCACTTGAGGCCGATGACCAGCTCGCTGGCGGGCACGGTGGTGCGCTTAGCTCTGGCGGCGTAGGCCGTCAGCTCGTCGAGCAGCTTCATGCCCTCCTCGATCTCGTCCTCATGCTCCTGGGTAATCAGGAACTTGACGCGCTCGGGGTTGTAGTCCCCCAGCACCTTCTTGAATTCGTTTACGTTGTTGTTCTCGCAGCCCAGCGAGAGCACCAGCACCGCGCCGGCGTTGGGGTGGCGCACCATGGCGGCCAGCAGCTTCTGCGTGTTCTTGTGGTCCTCGCCCAGCTGGCTGCAGCCGTAGGGATGCACAAAGCAGTGCACGCCGTCCACGCGGTCGCCGTAGGCCTCCTGCGCGAGCTTTTCGAGCGCCTTGCTCGTGCCGTTCACGCAGCCGACGGTGTTCACAATCCAGACCTCGTTGCGGATGCCGACGCGGCCGTCCTCGCGGACATAGCCCTCAAACGTGGCCTCGCGGTCCCGCGGCATGGCGCAGGGGTGCGGATTGTAGGTGTATTCGAGCAGGCCGGACAGGTTGGTCTTCACGTTGTGCGTGTGCACCCAGCTGCCCGCCGCGATGGGCTGGGTCGCATGGCCGATCGGGAACGCGTACTTGACGACGTTCTCGCCCTCGGCGATGTCAGCAAGCGCGAACTTGTGGCCCGCGGGCACATCCTCGACCAGCTGCACGCCCAGGTAGGTTTCCCCCGCCTTCAGGGGCTCGAGCGCGACGGCGACATTGTCGCGCTCGGTGATTTTCATGATTTTGCTCATCGCTCAGCCCACAACTTTCGCAATCGCAGCCTTCGCATCGGCCTGGATGTCCGCGAGGCTCGCGGCCACGGAGGCCTCAAAGCCCGGCAGCTCGGCCGTCAGGTCGCTGCCCCAGAAGGCCTCGTTGGTCAGCACCGCATGCGCGATCTCCGCAGCGGACTTGCCCTGCATGCCGGCAAAGAAGTCGAGCACGAACTGGTCGTCCGCGATCGGGTACTCGTTGCCCGCGGCGCGCACGCCCACGAAGGAGCCGTCCGCCTTCTTGCTGCCGCAGTAGAACGCGATGAACGCGGCCATGGAGAAGGTGAGGATCTTGGGCAGCTCGCCCTTGCGCTTCACGTACTCCTTGATGGTCGGCAGCACACGGGCGCGGAACTTGCTCTGGCTGTTCAGCGCGATGGAGAGCAGCAGGTGGCGGTTGAACGGGTTGGAGAAGCGCTCAAAGATCGCGGAAGCGAAGGCCTCCAGATCCTCCTTGGGCAGATCGAGCGTCGGCATGATCTCATTGAAGAGCGCCTGGCTCATGTAGGAGCGCATCGTCTCGTCCGCCATGCAGTCGCCCACGATCTCGTGGCCGGCCAGGTACGCGCCCAGCACCATGGAGGTGTGCGCGCCGTTGAGCATGCGGACCTTGCGCAGCTTGTACGGGGAGACGTCCTGGGTGAAGACGACGTTGCAGCCGGCCTTCTTGAAGGGCAGCTCGTCCTCAATCCAGGCCGGGCCCTCGATGACCCACAGGCCGAACGGCTCGGCGGTGTTGAGCATGTTGTCCTGGTAGCCGATTTCCTCCCAGATTTTCTCGGCCTCGCCGCGCGGATAGCCGGTCACGATGCGGTCCACCAGCGTGGAGCAGAAGACGTTTTCCTCCTCCAGCCAGGTCTTGAACTCGGCGCTCAGGTTCCACTGGTCGGCGGTCTTGAGGCAGCACTCCTTGAGGTTGCGGCCGTTGTAGTCGATCAGCTCGCACGGCAGCAGGATGAAGCCGGTGCCCTTCGCGCCGCCGAACGCGGTGAAGCGCTCATACAGCAGGCGGGTCAGCTTGCCCGGGAAGGAGGCCTGCGGCTTGTCGTCAAAGCTGTCCTTGCCGGTGTAGACGATGCCGGCCTCGGTGGTGTTGGAGATGATGAAGCGCATGTCCTTATTATGCGCCAGCGCGAGGTAGCCCTCGAAGTCCTCGTACGGGGAGATGCCGCGCTTCACGCACTGGATGATGCGGGTGTCCTTCATGGCCTTGCCGTCGACCTGGCCGCGCAGGATCTGGGTGTACAGGCCGTCCTGCGCGTTGAGCATGCCGATCATGCCGCGCTCGATGGGCTGCACGATGACCACGCCCGCGTCCATGCCGGCCGCCTCGTTGGCCTTGTCGATCATCCAGTCGCAGAAGGCGCGCAGGAAGCCGCCCTCGCCAAACTGAATCACGCGCTCGGTCTTGGGCGCGACGCCGCGCGCCATATTAATGGAAGAGAGTGTCGTAGCATTCAGCTGAATCATGTCCCTAACCTCCTGAACTCTTGTCACCAGGCCCCGCTGAACACGCCGAAATCCGTCCTGCCGGAATAGCGACCGGCGGCGGGTGGACAGCCGTATTCATCTTTGCCATGTTTACTATAAACAGTATAGCACCGCGCTTGTTATCCGTCAAGATTCCGGCAAAAGCAGGCGCATAAATTTGTATGGGATGAACAAGTCATCCGATCACCGTTAAGCGCTCAAGTACCATGAAAATCACCGTGCGGCGCTTGTATCCGCGGCGCTTTGGTGGTAAAATACAATCAGTATTCAAGAGACGCTCCCGCTTTACGGGCAATCCACATCGTCAGGAGGCTGTATATCATGAAAAGACGCATCGGTATCCTCACCGCCGGCGGCGACTGCCCCGGCCTGAACGCCTGCATCCGCGGCGTTGCGCGCGCCAGCTACTCGCTCTTTGACACGGAGATTGTCGGCATTCAGGACGGCTATTCCGGCCTGATCGAGGGCAACTACCGCGAGATGAAGCAGAGCGACTTCTCCGGCATCCTGACCCTGGGCGGCACCATTCTGGGCACCCGCCGCACGCCGTTCAGCATGATGCGCGTCATCGAGGACGACCAGATCGACAAGGTCAAGGCGATGAAGCAGAACTACAAGAAGATGAAGCTGGACTGCCTGGTCTGCCTGGGCGGCAACGGCACGCACAAGACGGCGAACCTGCTCTCCGAGGAGGGCCTCAACATCATCGGCCTGCCCAAGACGATCGACAACGACATCTGGGGCACGGACGTCACCTTCGGTTTCCACTCCGCCGTGGACATCGCCACCGACGTCATCGACCGCGTGCATACCACGGCCGCCAGCCATGGCCGCGTCATGGTCATTGAGATCATGGGCAACAAGGCCGGCTGGCTGACGCTCTATTCCGGCGTGGCCGGCGGCGCGGACATCATCCTCCTGCCGGAGATCCCGTACGATCTGGACGTCGTCTGCGACGCGCTGCGCGACCGCGCCGAGCACGGCAAGACCTTCTCCATCATCGCCGTCGCCGAGGGCGCCATGTCCGTGGACGAGGCCAAGATGAAGAAGAAGGAGCGCGCAGCCTACCGCGAGGAGATCGGCTTCTCCGGCATCGCCAACTATCTGGCGAAGGTCATTCAGGAGAAGATGCCGGAGATCGAGGCGCGCGCCGTCATTCCGGGCCACATGCAGCGCGGCGGCTCCCCGAGCGCCTACGACCGCATGCTCTCCACCAACTTCGGCGTGCACGCGGCGCAGCTCATCGCGGGCGAGCAGTATGGCCAGGCTGTCGGCATGACGAACAACGTCGTCACGCACAACCCGCTCTCCACCGTCGCCGGCAAGACCAAGTTCGTCCCGCGCGACGGCCACGAGGTTCGCGCCGCCCGCGCCATGGGCATCTCCCTGGGCGACAAGCAGAAGTAAGCCGGTTTTTCCGTCTTGATCGAATTTGATTGACTTTTGTCCCGGTTTCGCCTATAATACCATATCGGCGGTGTCAAGCGAAACCGGGACAGAATTGCATCCGTAGCTCAGCAGGATAGTGCGACCGCCTCCTACGCGGTAGGCCGTGGGTTCGAATCCCGCCGGATGCGCCAAGCGAAGGAAAATCCCCCGATGCCGGGCAGACAGGCTGTTTACAGCGTCTTGCTCCGGGATCGGGGGATTTCTTTTTATTGTGTTCTATTTTGCCGATGCGCTTCTGATGGAAAGCGCCGCTTTATCCACTTTCCATTCATCCGTTTTCCACGGAAAGGACAAACATCTCATACCAGCGGCAGGCCTCCCTGACTGCCTTGTACACCGGCATCTTCGCGCCGGAGAGGATGGTCAGAATTCCAGTCTTTTCCTCTGGCGGCTCTATTGCCGTCGGAGAAATGGAGACCGTATTGCCCACGCAGTCCACCAGCACCATGCCCTGATCGCAGGTGGCGACGAAGCCTTTGACGCGGAACGTGTTTTCCGCGAACATGCGGATGAACATCTCCAAATCATAGCTGCCGATGCGTTCCGACAGACGCACCGTCATCCGCCTCAGCGACAGATCCGCAATCAGCGGCATATCGGTCTGCCGGGCGCCGCGCTCCTGAATCAAATCAAGAAAGCCTTCCGGAAACGCACCGTACACGGTTTCTACAACGGGCATGTCCGGACGCTGACCAACGATGATCGCCCGCGTCTTTTCCATCTGCTCCTTGGACGCCTTGTCGGCCTTGTTGATCACGGCGACATCCGACGCGGCGAGCTGACGCACGCAGGTTCTGGCCGTTTCATAAAGCTTTGGAAAGCGCACAGCATCAACCAGGCATATGCTTCCTTCGTAATGGATCTGCGGAAATCGCCCCGTCTGCAGGAACAGACGGCGCACGCCCGTTGGGTCTGACAGACCGGAAGCCTCCACCAGAATGGTTTCATCCGCGCCGCACTGTTCAAGCGCCGCTTCAAACTGATCCAGACGGCAGCTGCAAAATATGGAGCCGCCGGAAATCTCCTGCATCACTGCGCGGAGGTCCTTGAGCAGCTGTCCGTCCATGCCCTCGCGCCCGAATTCATTGACAATCAGCCGCACCTTCTGTCCTTCAAACAGATGAACAAACCGACGCAGGAACGTGGTCTTGCCCGCCCCCAAAAAGCCCGTAATCAGATAGAGCCGGCTCATGCTTTCAATGCTTCAATGGCCTCGCGAACCGCGCCCTCCAGCTCTGCCCGGGTGGGGATGATCGAGCGGTATTTCAGCTGACCATTGATGTACATGGACGGCAGATTCGGCACGCCCATCTTGACGCAGCGCGCCACATTCTCCTTGTAGATGAACTTGTATTCCACCAGATCCATCGCGTCGCCAAAGACCGCTTTGATCCCGTTGGCCGCGTTCATCATGTAGCCGCAGGCCGCGCACTGCGCAGAATCCAGCGTAAAGACCTCGACAAGCGGCTTTTTCAGGTGCTCGTAATCCGGCAGCACGACATTGGCGGTATCGATCTCCGCCGTCTGATAGTTTTTCACCATCTCGCGTACGGCGTCCGTCTCCAGCGCAGCCTGCGCCACGCCGATGACATTCTCCACCGGCGTATCGTAAGGCATATCGCAGCCAGGGGAGAGGATAAAGTTGGTCTTGTCCTTGACGGAATCCAGCAGATCCACCGCAAACTTCATGTTGTCCTGTTGATTGCCCAGCAGCATAATGCTCGTCAGCGGAATATTGCCGCCCAGCACAATGTTGTACCGATCGGTGATCCTCTTGGCCGCCAGCAGGTTAACATTCTCGTCGATGCTGACGGCGTCCGGGTTGGTCTTGCACATCGCCTCGATGTTGCGCGTCGCATCGCCGCAGACGAAGAAGGAGGAATACCCGCCCCTTTCCCGGATGTGCGCAAAGATTTCTGTGTACAGCCCGGTCATGAACTGCTCAAAGTGGCTGGTGGAAATCTGGGAAATCAGCGGATCCACCACGGCGATGACGTCCATGCCTGCTTCCAGATAATAATCCGCCATGCGCATGCACACACGCTTGCAGAAATCAAACAGGTCGTTGACCTCGTCTTCAAAATCGTACATGTCCGTGAACAGGTTATTGCCGCGCAGGTGGGAGGCCAGCGTGAACGGACCGCATACAAGGCCGTACAGGGCTGTCGTATCCCCCACGGCTTCCTTCATCCGGCGCATCACGTCCAGCACATACGGGATTCTGCCGGATTCTTTCGTCGGAATCTTGCAGCTGCAGGGCGTGACAGGCGGCTCCTCATCGCTGCCGTCCAGCGGATGCTCGCAAACGGACGGCGGACAGTTGTCCACCCAAGTCAGGCCGCAGCCCAGGCACTCCGCCTCAATCTGCAAATCAAAGATGACCGGCTGTCCGTCCGGCCTGTAAAGCCTGTTGACTTCCATCAGGGCTTCAAAGGCCTTGTCCGCATCGGTCAGCATTTCGGTCGCTGTGTAGCCCATGATCTTGCCGGCGTGGACACCCGCGAAGGGAACCCATGGGGCGCGTTCAACTTTCTCGTGGCGCAGTGTGCGCAAAAGAAGCTCTTTCATCCGGTCTTTCCTCCTGATCCAATCTCTGCCGGAAGGCGTGTTTCTTTTTTTCTATTGTACAGACCGGGATTGCGCAATGATAGTGCAGCCCTTGGATTTTTTGTGTTTTGATCAGCAATTGACTGAATCCATCAAAACACGTCATGCCCTGTATTTTCCGGGTGTCACGCCGACGAGCCGCTTAAAGGCCTTGCAGTAATAGCTCTGATCCGGGAAGCCCATCGCCACCGCAATGTCTGACAGCGAATACTGCTTGGACAGAAGCAGCGCCTTGCTCTCCTCCACGCGGATTTTACACAGATAGTCCCGGAAGCGCATGCCCACAGTATGATGAAAGAGTGTGGAAAAGTAATTGGCACTCAGGCCGACGTATTCCGCCACCCTCGCCAGTTCCAGCTTTTCGCTGTAATTGTTGCGCATGAACTGCAGCGCTTTCCTGATATACGGATTGCCCTGATCCTCCTTGACGAACATGGCATTCATAAAGCTCTCCGCCACCTCCTGCATCATCATGCAGATGTCTTCAATGGCGTCCTCCTGATAGAGGCGGAAGATGAACTGACTGTTGAGCCGGTATATGCTGTCCACCCGCGCGCCGCAGTCGATCGCCACGCGGGAAAGCAGCGTCGCCAGCTCGATGGTGTGCACGCGGACGGACTCTATTTTCCCGCCTTCGCTGAAGAGAACATACCCCATCAGCTCATTGAGCAGGGCCTTTACCTCTGTCATCGTGCCGGACTTCACCTTTTCGAGCAGCGCTTTTTCCTTTTTATAGAAGTCCAGAATCGACTGATCCGGTTCTTCCTCCTTCATGACCTGAATCGTCTCGTTGATGCGGGCCTGCTGCGCCATTTTCCGCTGGTTTTCAAGCAGCACAACACGCTCGCCCGGCAGAACCGGAGAAAGCAGGTTATCCAGCAGCTTTTTCAGCTGGTTGACCTTCGTCGGTTCCATCACCACCATGTCGCCCAGCGCTTCGAACAGCTCCAACGCCAGCGGAACGGTAAGATGGCTGTGCTCCGGCAGCATGGCGACCATGCTGCTGTCCGGCGGGCTCAGCAGAAAAGGCCCCAGGATGACGCTGCCCAGCAGTTCTTTCTGGTGAATCAGCGGGAAGGCGATGTGGTTCAGGCCCGCATGGCAGGAAAAGATATAGGCCTCGCCCAGCACCTGCGCCTGGCGTCCCGCCTTGACGTGCATATCAAAGCATTTGCTCCTGTCAAATACGTTTTTCTTCAGAATCGAGCAGTAGGAAGCCGACTGACCGAAGGACTGAAGCAGAACGCCGTCCGCATCAATCAGTTGGATCGCCAGGCCGGTAAACTCCTGTAAATTCTGCAAAATGTCATGAATCCGCTGTTCGGATACCAGCGAGAACAGGCTCACTGCCACGGGCATCGCTCCTTAATTAAAAACCAATTTTCGTAAGCTATCGCAATACTTTTTCATGCGGTTTCCCTTATAATACAGATCATGAATCGCATCGCAGGAGGAAATGACAAATGGATCTTCTTCATGAAATTTCCTTGCAACTCCAGGCCGGAAAAGCCAAGGTGGTGAAGTCCCTTGTTCAGCAGGCCATCGACGAGGGCATTCCCGCGCAGGAAATCCTGGAACAGGGACTGTTGGCCGGCATGAATATCATCGGCATCAAGTTTAAGAACAACGAGATCTTCGTCCCGGAGGTGCTGATTGCGGCACGCGCCATGAACATGGGCGTCAGCCTGCTCAAGCCCCTCCTCGCCCAAAGCGGCTCCAGGGCGAGCGGCAGGGTCGTCATCGGCACGGTCAAGGGAGACCTGCATGACATCGGCAAGAACCTCGTCAAGATGATGATGGAGGGCAAGGGACTTGAGGTCATCGACCTGGGTACCGACGTTGCGCCGGAAGCCTATGTGCAGGCGGCCCTCGACAGTCAGTGTCAAATCGTCTGCTGCTCTGCGCTGCTGACCACAACCATGCCCGTCATGCAGGACGTTGTCAAAGCCTTTGAGGCAGCGGGCATCCGGGACAAGGTCAAGATCATGATCGGCGGCGCCCCTGTGACCGACACCTTCTGCCAGCAGATCGGCGCGGACGCCTACACGCCCGACGCCACAACGGCTGCGGAAAAGGCCGTCGAATTCTGCGCCTGATCGCGTACCCTTTTCCTATGGATCAACCGAGGCGGTCAGTGCATGCTGTCCGCCTTTTTCGTCATTCGGGGATACAGGAAGGAAGGCCAGAATGAAAGAACTTCTGGACGAAGCGCTCCGGCAGGGCGCCTTCAAAGCCGCGTTCCTCCAGCCGGAACAGATCATGCTCTCCGCCGATTTCAGAGCCATCTGCGCCTCCAACCAGTGCGGCAGCTTTGGCCGATGCTGGATGTGCCCGCCGTCCATCGGTCCCATTGACGCGCTGATGGCCGAAGTCCGGCGTTATCCGCACTCTCTGCTGTATCAGACGGTCAGCGCCATCGAGGACAGCTTCGATATCGAGGGCATGTTTGCCGCCGGCAACGCGCACGCACAGATGAGCCAGCGCCTCCATGCACATGCCAAGGTTCTTCTGAAAGCCCCCTTCCTCCACCTGACCTGCGGCGGCTGCCACCTGTGCGCAGTCTGCGCCAAGCGCGCCAACGAGCCGTGCAGGCATCCCGACCATGCCCTCCCCTCGCTGGAAGGCTATGGCGTCGATGTGTACAGAACCGCCGCATCCGCCGGGCTTTCATATGTCAACGGGCAGAACACCGTCACGTATTTCGGCATGATTCTTTTTGGAGAATGCGTATGAAGCAGCTGACCATCAGGCAGAACGGGAAGACCGAACGGGTTTCCTTTGAGGGAACGCCGCTTGTTCAAACCGTTCTCGCGCAGGCGGGCCGCGCGCCCGATCTGCCCTGCGGCGGCAGGGGACGCTGCGGCAAATGTGCCGTCACGCTCTCCGGCCAGGTTTCCGCGCCCAATGCGGCGGAGCAGAGAGCCGGCGTCCGGTTGAGCTGTCAGGCCGTCCTTCTGGGGGATGCGCAGGTCGTCCTGCCGGATACACGGCAAAACCGCATTGAAGCATCGGTTTCTGCAATCCGGGCCGCCGCGTCTGCCGCCCCTGGTCTGGGGGCCGCCATCGACATCGGCACCACGACGCTCGTCCTCAAGCTCTATGACCTGCAAACAGGCCAAGACATCGCAACCGCCGCCCGCATGAATCCCCAGCGCGCCGTCGCCGCCGACGTCATGGGGCGCATCGGCGCCGCGCTGAGCGGGCAGGCCGGACGCCTTCAATCGGACGTTCTTGCTGCCCTCCAAGCCATGCTGAATGAAGCCTGCCGGGAAGCCGGACGAAACGACGTCGTTCGGATCGTCGCGGCCGGCAATACCACCATGCTCTACCTGCTGACCGCGAGAAATCCTGACTGCCTTGCCCATGCGCCGTTTGAGGCGGATACCCTGTTTGACACGCAGGCCGTTCTGCTCGGTCTGCCCGTGTACTATCCGCCCTGTATGAATGCCTTTGTCGGCGCGGACATCACCTGCGCCGTGTTGGCCAGCGGCATGTGCGAAAAAGACGAAACCGCCCTGCTATGCGACATCGGCACCAACGGAGAAATCGCCCTCTATCGGAAGGGGCGTCTCTACGTCACCTCCACCGCGGCCGGCCCCGCGTTTGAGGGGGCAGGCATCTCCTGCGGCTGCGGCAGCGTGGACGGCGCCATCGACCATGTGTGGTTGGAGGACGGGGAAATCCGTGTCCACACCATCGCCGATGCGCTCGCCTGCGGCCTCTGCGGTTCAGGCCTGATCGACGCCGTTGCCGCGTTCCTTGAAACGGAACAGATCGACGAAACCGGTGCTGCCGGCGATGACGTGCTCCCGCTCTCCGGTTCCGTTGCCCTCTCCCGGATGGATATCCGCGCCGTACAGCTGGCAAAGGCCGCGATTGCCGCGGGCATTCAGGTGCTGCGGGAAGAAGCAGGCATCCGGGAAGAAGAGGTACGGACGCTGTACATTGCAGGCGGCTTTGGCAGTCACCTGAACGCCGCGTCCGCCGCCGCCATCGGCCTTTATCCCGCCTCCATGCAGGATAAGGTGCGGAGCATCGGCAATGCCTCCCTGAGCGGAGCGGCAGAGATGCTCCTCTGTCCCCAACGGCAGGAATTCATGCGCCGGATCGCCTCCTCTGTCCGGCACATCCAGTTGGGGGGAAATCCCCGATTCAACGCGCTCTATGTAGAGAAGATGCTCTTCGGAAACGACGAATGAGCGTCCTGCATGCCGGCACCCCTTCTCCGCTCCTTTCTTCGGCTCGCCCTTTGCCCCATTGGAATAAACGAGGTCGCGCTTCCCGGCTCCGCAAGGAGCGGGAAGGCGACCTTTTTATGGCGCGGTCACCGGTCGTTTGCCTGGCCGCTTCGCGTTTTCCAGGAATTGGCTTATTCCTTCGCCTGAATAAAGTCTTTGCGCATCGGGGCGAAAATATCCAGCAGAACGCTGGGCTCCAGTGCGCGGGCACCATGCACAGCGTTCGGCGGAATCACAACGCTGTCGCCCGCCCTCATGATCCGCTTATCGCCTTCCAGCTCAAACTCCACACAGCCGCTCACCAGGTAGTCCACCTGATGATGCGGATGGGTGTGCAGCGCACCAACTGCGCCGGTATCCATCGTCACTTCCACGAGCATCAGCTCCTCGTCATAAGCCATGATCCGGCGGTCAAGCCCCATTCCGACGTTCTGAAGCTCGGCATCCTTATGGAATACGTACATCAAGCGTTCCCTCCGATCAGCTGTTCATACATGTCAACCTGTTCGTCCGCCATATCCACAATGGGGGAATTCTCCGGATTGGTGCGATCGTTTTCAACGATGAGAATCTGCGAGCCAGCCTCCAGCACATGCGCATGCCACATGCCTCTGGGCACAACATAGCTGTATCCTTCCTTCATCGGGCATGCCTGCAGCTGATCCGGCGCTTCCCCCAAAAGCATGAATCCATTGCCGCGAACCAGCACAAACACTTCATCCGTGCATTCATGCTTCTGAAGGACGCGCGGCCGCTCCTGCTCAGCGATTCCGCTGGTCATAATCCGCCATTCTCCGAAGCTGTGCAGCTTCTGGAACCCGTTTTGATACACGGCAGTGGCCGGCATTTTTTCAAAATTGAACTCCACTATTGAGCTCCTCCTCCCATTTCAGCGGCTCAGTATCCTGCACGCTCCAGCTCCTCACGCGTAATCTGCACAAGCCTGGCCATCGCATGAGGATCGTGATTGACGGTTTCAACGTCCTTGTACTCCACCTCTACATAGCAGCCGTTCTGCTTGAAGCAGTCCAGCCTCTGATGCAGCTCCCTGCGGACATATTCCTCATCAACGCCGCGCGCAATGAACGTCGAGGGATTCGGGCGGTACGAAATGATGTAATCCCCGCCAATCTGTTCGGCGCACTTCTGCGGATCAGCAAACGGACTGACGCCGATGCGGCGAAGGTTTTTGATCCTTCGGAGATATTTGATCTTATGGGTCAGATCCTCACAGCAGCCATACGCAGACAGGCCGAATTTCTCCATCAGCGGAATCTGATAGCGAAGCATATACTCCTCAAACATTTCCGGGCCAATGCACGTAAACTCCTGAGCGCTGAAGAAGCACCACAGATCGCTTCGCTTCACGCCGTAGGTATTGGCCTTTGGCGCCCGGACCTCCGGCGCATAGGGCATGGACTGGTTGTAGGTGTTGGTCAGGCTGAAGTCATTGGCATTTTCCGCCTCTGTCTGCACCTTGTCGATGCCCTTCGCCATGAACTCAAGCAGTTGAACCAGGAAATCCGGATCGTCATAGAGCGTATAGAACAGATTCTCCAGGCCATGCAGCTTGCCCAGATCCGTCGAGATATCGCCTGTCCACGTCAGCAGGCAAGGGCCGCGGTTCACGTCGATGGGCAAGATATCGCCGATGGCTTCCGAAATGCGGTCTACCTTTGCTTTCGTCGCCTCTTCGTCCACGCAGTGTCTGGGCATCACCAGCCTGCCGAAGTCCTCCTCGGTCAGAATGGTGGGCTGATACTTCGCTGCGCCCTTGTTGCCCGGGCGCTCACCCATGTTGCAGTTTACGCCCCAGCGCATATCGATCCCGGGCTTGTATTCGCAGTTCACCGTAAAGAAGGGTTCGGTAATCACGTCATCATGAAAGCCATGGTGATAAATCGCCGACCGCAGTTCTTTTTCATAAAAACGGAAAAACGGATCCCTGCACTGCAGAACGTCTTCGGAAAACAGCTCGTTGACTGCGTATCGAAGGGCATACACCATGCCGTGCCGGTCCTGCATTCCATGAAAACGCGTCCACTGCTCTCTGCGCTCATCCTGTATCGGGTCATTGGCAATTTCCATGTATTCCTTTGCCAATTCTCTCAGGATCTCACGATCCTCCATGATCATTTCCCCTTCTTGGCTCTTTACTTGTATTTTTTCGCCGTCTCAAACATGGTCATCAGGTTTTCCACATTGACATCCGGCTGAATGTTGTGGGCCGCCGCAAAGATGTATCCGCCGTCCTTGTTCATGGTTTCAATGGTTTCCGAGACAACCTGCTCCACCTGTTCCCTGGATGCAAAGGGCAGCAGCTCCTGCGTATCGATGCCGCCATGGAATACGATCCTGTCGCCAAAGCTCTTTTTCAGGCGCCACGGCTCCATGTTGGCTGCCTTGGGCTGAATGGGATTGAGAATCTCAACGCCGCAGTCCACCAGATCATCGATCAGGCTGTACACGCTTCCACAGGAATGGTGCAGGAATTTGGCCTGCGTCAGCTGTTTCGTCACGCGAATACGCTCTTTAAAATACGGTTTGACCAGTTCGCGGAACAGCTTCGGCGATATGAAGGTCGTCGTCTGGGTTGCAAAGTCATCGCCGCTGGAGGTGTAATGAATATACGGCCCCAGCGCCTTGTAATACATGTCAATGACGCGCAGCTGATAATCAAGAACACGCGTAAAGAAGCAATGAACAAATTCCGGCTCTGCCAGCATGCGGTAGAGGAAATCCTCGAAGCCGCACATCCAGCAGCCCAGTTCAAACACGCCGTATACCGGGTGGTTGGCGCAAACCACGTAATCCGTTTCCTCGTACAGGTACCGCGCGCGATCCACATAGGACTGAATCAGCCGGGGATCAATGCTGTCCGGATCGGGAAACCGATACTGCTGCAGTTCTTCCAGGGTCGCATCCTGAAGCGGGGACTCGACAATCTCCCAATACAGCCCGGTAAACCTGAAGTGGATGCCCCACTCGTCGATGTATTCCGTATCCGAAATCTGGCGAAAGTGCGATTCAGGCGGATGAAGCAAATCCCCGACGGAGCGCGTATCAATATCCAGCGCCTTCAGCATCCTTTCGTCGAGCTGCCGGACATCGCCAAAGCGATAAACTCTGTCGTCCTTTTCCGGCGTGATGCCAAGCGCTTCCATCAGCTTTTTATCGCTGTTTCCCTCCATGCTGGAAAGCGGGCATCCGCCCAGATCCACCAGCAGCCCATCGGGCTGCTGGTGGTTCATCACCTGTTCAAATCTCTTTCTGCGGTTCATGGCGTTCCTCTTTGCGGATCAATCCGCACAGGCTCTGTCAATTCTGACCGATCTCAAACACATGATTCCTCTTCACGCCGTCATAGGTGACGTCGATCATCACCTTCCTGCCCTCATTGCGCATGACGACGTCCTGGATCCTTCCAGGCTTTTCCTCATAGCAGATCACATTCATGAACAGGATGTCATCGCCGTTGGCCTCAACGCGGTTCATGATGTAGGTGACCGTCTTCTCCGGGGGATTGTCCGGTCCCTGCGCATACAGGATCCTGCCCTCGCTGCTGCACGCGGAATAGACGTGCAGCTCGCCCTTCTCCTGCTTCCATACGCTTTCCACAACGCCCGCATTGCTGACGCTCACCGCATCATGCAGGAAGCACTGCGGAGCGGAATCGCCCACGACAGCCGGCGTCGTATGCTGCGGCATCACAAAGCTTCCGCGCGGATGCAGCAGCCAGTCCACCGTCTTGTCCTTCGCGTTTCTCACCAGGAACGCTTCGACGATATACTCGTCACGTGCCAGCAGCACACGGTTCATCCGAATGCCGCGGTAGGCTTCTTCGTCCCACTGCTTGATGATCAGCGAATCCAGGTCAGGCGCCGCGCCGAGCCAGTCCACATAGCTCTCCACAAGCATTTCGTGCTCACGGGCCTCATAGACCAGCGTATGGCCGTCTGCCGGGGCCTGGTTCACGCCGTTGATGCACACGGTGTTGTGCGTGAAGGTGTTCTTGAAATACGGATAATGGTGCGGCGCATTGTAGCCCACCGTGCCAAAGTCCGGAATAATGTCGTTGTCGCCCACCGCATAGGCGATGCCCAGTCTGTCGTAGTGATCATGCTCGCCGCCGAACTTGCCATGCTTGAAGAGCAGGAACTGCTCATGGGCGCCGTGGAACGTCGTCAGGCCGGACGCTTCGTTGTCGTGGTAATTCCTGAGCTTGAGCGGTTCCACGTCTTCGATTTCGTCGACGCCGTAAACCAGCGCTTCCATACCGTCACGCGCCTTGACGGAATAGACCTTCTGAAGCAGGCGGGCCATGTCCTCGGTATGGAGCATCCGATACGGGAACTCATAATGCTCCGCCAGCTCCTCGAACATACCGTTGCCGTTGCCGTCGCCCAGGCAGGGCATGTGGAAGTCCGGCTTCATCAGGCCCAGCGGCATGGAATACATCTTCTCGTAGATGCCCAGATGGCGCAGCGAATACGGCGTATTGCACGCAAACTTTTCAAACATCATGCAGGCCCATAGCATGAAGTAATGGTAGTGCACCGTGCCCTCGAACCAGAGGCCGTCATCCAGCACGCCGTGCTCAAGCTGATAGCGCAGGCCATACTTGGAATTGAGGCCCTTTTCGATCAGCTGCTCATTGTTCGTGACCATGCCGACGATGCACATCGCCGAGTCGATCACGACCTCGTGATTGTGGATCTGATCCATGCGCTGCTCGCAGAGCACCTGCGCGCTCGGAAGGAGCAGGTTGTTGATGATCTTCTCCTTCCACGCCTCCGGCATGGCGTCCGCAATCAGGTCATAGGTCGTCGCCAGGGAGCGGATGGTCAGCGCCTCGCACAGCGTCTGGCTGTTGATCTTGCCGGGATTGTTGTAGATGATGCCGCCATGGAGCTCGTAGGTAGAATAGTTTTCCGCGTACCTGTCCAGCACTTCGCAGGCGATCTCCTTATACTTTTCCTCGCCGGTGATCAGCCAGATCAGCGCGCAGACGATGCTGTTGTCCACAACCTTCTCAACGGTGTAGCGCCACCATGCGCCGCTGTACGGCTCGCCGCTGTACGTTCTGCCGCAAACCGGGCAGACATACTCGTGCTCAGAAGCGTAGTCATAGTGCAGCTTCGCAGAATCAACCGGGCAGACAAAATGCATGATCCAGGTGGACTGCGTGCCGACCGGCACCTTCACGCCATACTGAAAGAAGAACTCGGTCTTGTCGCGAAGATTCTTGAGCAGCGCAGGGTTTTTCTGAACCCTTGCCTGGATTCTTTTGATGTCGTCGGGCGTAAACTGAAGCATTTGATTTTCCTCCTTAACCCTTGATCGCGCCTGCGGTCAGACCGCTGATGAACTGCTTGTTGGTGAATATGTAGACAATCAGAATCGGAACAATCGCAATCGAAGCGCCGGCAGCCATGATGTGCCACTCGGCCGCAGCATTGACGGAGTAGCGTAGGGATACAACCGCGACCGTCAAGGGCTGAAGCGATTTTTTGCCGATGGTGAAAATCATGGACGTGATGTAGTCATTCCACGCATTGCGGAACGCAAACAGGCCGACCACTGCGATAATCGGGCGGATGAGCGGAACAATGATGTAGATGAAGGTCTTGAACTTGCCGCAGCCGTCCAGCTTGGCCGATTCATCCAGATCCCTGGGCACGGAGTTCACGAAACCCCTGACCAGGAAGATGTTGCTCGCCTGACCGCCCGTAATGACCAGCGCAAGGCCCAGCAGGTTATTGGTCATGCCGGCCTTGTTCATCATCATGTAGACGGGATAAATGGTGACGGATCCCAGAGAGACGAACATGAGCGCGAGATACAGGACATTCAGCGCCTTTTTCAGCGGGAAATCATACCGGGCCATACAGAAGCCCGCCATGGAAGAGACGACAATCGCCAGGACCGTACAAATCGTACAGAGGATCAGGCTGTTTGCCGTGTATCGGAAGAAGTTCAGCTTCTGGAACGCATAGACATAGTTTTTGAACTCCCAGGTTTTCGGGAAGAAGCCGTCGCCGAGCACCAGCTGCATGTTGGTTTTCAGCGAGCCCATCAGCGCATACAGGACGGGATAAAGCGTGAAAACGATGAGCGCGGCCAGAAACAGGACTTTCAGGATCGTTGCGACGACCTTTGTCACGTTGTCTTTCTTCACTTTTCATCCCTCCTTTAGTAAATATCATCCATGTGCTTGGTGGCCTGAAGGTACGCAAACGTGACGATACCGATGATCGAGGCACAGACCACGCTCAGCGCGGCGCCGTAACCGTACTGGGCGGTCGAGGCCGTCGTCGCGGAGACGGGGAAGAACATCCTGTAGATGTACAGGAACATGACGTCGGAGGCGCCGTTCGGGCCGCCTTCGGTCAGGACCATGATCGACTGCATATCCTGGAAGGAACCGATCAGCGCGAGCATGACAACCGTCTTGATCACCGGCATCATCATCGGGATGGTGATCTTGAACATCTTCTGAGGCGCCGTGATGCCATCGAGCTCGGCGCTTTCATAGATTTCCTGAGGAACAGACTGCAGGCCGGCCATGAAATACACCATGTAGTTGCCGATTGCGCCCCAGACGCCTACGATGACGCATGTCGTCAGCGCGTTTTGATAGCTCAGCCAGTTGATCGGCGCGCCGATCAGGTGCAGCCGCTGCAAAATCATATTCAAAGCTCCGCTGTACGGGTTCAGAATCAGGTAGAATATCAGCGCCATAACAGAGGAGCACATAATCGTAGGCAAAAAAATGATGCTTCGGATGGTTTCGCTGCCAAAGAATTTCCTGTTGAGAATGACCGCAACAATAAATGCAATCGGCAGCGTGATGATCAGCTTGAGGCCGACATAGTAGAAGGTGTTGCCGACCGTCTTCCAGAAATACGGATCTCTGGTAAACAGACGGACGAAGTTGTCAAGACCAATGAAAATCGGCTCGTGCACCTTGTCATACTGGTAGAACATATACTTCAAAACCCAGCATACAGGGTACAGCGTGAAAATCGAAAACATGATGACATTGGGCAAGAGCATCCAATAGACCTCTGAATTGTCCTTAAATCCTCTCAATAATGCATTACCCCTATTCAAGCGGTTTGTTCTGTTCATGTGATTTCCCCCTAGTAGACAGGCCACGCAGAACTGCGTGGCCTGTGCAATGTCGCTTGGAGATGTCTGGGAGCTCAGATTAGTTCATGCTTCCAGCCGGGTTCATCGGATCGAAGTTCGGGTATACAACTTCCTTCACCGTGCCGTCCGCGATGCCCTTGTCCAGAGCAGCGTTGTAGCGGGCGTTCAGATCCTGAGCCAGCGCATCCAGGTCTTCGTAGCCCGGGATGCCAAGGATGTGGCCGGCAAACACATTGTAGTAGTCTTCGCCTTCAATCGCGACGCCGGTCGGCGCAATCGGGTAGAGGCCGTCGGTCTCCTGCTTGGCCATCAGCGGATGCGCCTGAATGGCAGCCGGGACCTCGCTGTTCTTGATGACCTCGTCGATCATGGAGATGTGCAGGCCCTGCTCGTAGCTGCCGGAGAGCACTTCCAGGCTCTCGAGGTAAGAGAGGACTTCGAAGGCGGCTTCCGGAACCTTGGTATCGATGCTCATGGCATACCACTTGCCGCCGTCAGCGTTCTGCAGGCCCACGCGGGTGCCGTTGCCGGTGAGGGGGCCGAAGTCCCAATCCACATCGGTCACAAACTGATTGGTGTACACGCCGTACTCAGCGCCGGTGTAGGAATAATACATACCGATGCGGCCAGCCGCAAACTGGGTGCGCAGCGGGTCGATGTCGAGCTGATCGCAGCCCGGGAAGGCGGAGCCGTCCGCGAACATCTGACGCAGGAAAGCAACGATCTCGGTCACCTTGTCAAACTCGTAGCGGCCAGTCTTGAAGTTATAGCCATTGATCAGGCCGGCGGTCGGTCCCATCATGTAGTCAAGGGTGCGGCCCAGAGCGGAAGCCGGTCCCTTCAGGTTGATCGCAAAGCCGTAGATTCCCTCACCGCTGAGCTTCTCGGTGATGGTCTTGGCAGTGGCGATCACTTCCTCGAAGGTCTCAGGCACCTTCTCGATGCCGGCGCGCTCAAAGATGTCCTTGTTGTACACGAGGCGCGGGGTGGAAATCGAGTACGGCAGGGAGAGGATGTCGCCGTCCTTCATGTTGATGGTGTTCACGAAGGCCTTCTCGCCGCCGAAGAACGCATACTGCTCCTCGGTCAGCATGTCGTTGAGCGGGCGTCCCTGGCCGTTGTAGGTCACGTTGCTCCAAACGGGGCCGGACGTGCAGTACAGGTCGGGGCCGTTTCCGGTCTCAAAGCCCAGCTCCAGCACCTGCTGGTAGTTGTCGCTGTACACTTCATAGACGATTTCGATGTTGGACTCATTGGTCTCGTTGAACTTCTCGATGCACGGCAGGACATAGTCGTAGTCCGCGCGGGAATTGGTCCAAATGACGACCTTCGTTTTTTCCTCGGCAACCGCCAGTCCTGCAAACGCGCTCAGGCACAGGGCAGCCACACACAGGAGAGCCAGGAATCTCTTCATGCTTCAATTCCTCCTATCATTTTTTGAGACGTTCTTGTCTCTTTTTCTAAATCCTATCATGAAAAAGATACAAATCACATAGAGAAAACACATTCAAACTGCGAATTTTTATCGATCCCTCTCAAAATTTCTGCTGTTTTCTCTATATTCTCTCGGGCTTGCCCCATAGGCGTCCCGAAAACAGATGGAAAAATAAGCCGAATCCTGGTAGCCCACCGCGTCCGAAATCTGCTGAACCTGCATGTTGGTTTCGGTCAGCAGACGCGCCGCGTGGTGAAGACGCATTTCCCGCAAGAACTTGACAAAGCTGATTTGATTTTTTGCCTTGAACACCTGGCGAAGATAATTGGAATTCATAAACAGCTTTTCGGCAATCATGTCCATGTTCAGGTTGGGATCGTTCCACTTTTCCTGGATAATCGCCATCATTCTCGCTTCCACATCCTCTTTGCCAGCCTCCGGCTGAGGAAAGAGCATCTTTTCCAGCATGTCCGTTCTCTTCTTTTCGGACTTTCTCTGCCTGATCTTCGCATCCACCTTTGAAATCGTCTCGTTCAGCACGCTGGCGCTGATTGGCTTCAGCAAATAATCCGCCGCTCCCGCCCGCAGCGCGCGCTGCGCGTAGGAAAAGCGATCGTATCCTGTCAGAACAATGATGGCGATTTCGTCGTCTGCCTCATGAATCCTTTCCAGCATCTCCAGGCCATCCATGTTGGGCATGTTGATGTCCGTGATCACGATATCCGGCTGCAGCTGATCGATCATCTTCAGGGCCTCAACGCCGTCCTCCGCACAGCCCACCACCTTGAATTCTCCGCTTTGATTCAGCTTCGTGCTCAGTCCCTTGCGGATGACCGGTTCGTCATCCACGATGAGAATACTCGTCATACACTCCCGCCTCCGTTTCGCTTACTTTGGGCAGCGTAATCTCCGCCACTGTCCGGTCGCCTTCTGCGCGATACTGCAGGCCATATTCAGGGCCAAAGTAGAGATTGATGCGCTCATTCACATTGAAAATGCCGTATCCGCTCTTGTCCACCACGACATGGCGCTTCAGTTTCTCGTTGATTTCATCCATCTTCCCTGGCTCAAATCCCGCGCCGTCGTCAACCACCTGAAGCACCAGGTCTTTTTCCCGTTCGATCACATGCACCTGGATGCGGCATTTTTTCCTGGATTGCTTGATGCTGTGGTAAATCGAATTTTCCACCAGCGGCTGCAGGAGAAGCCGAATGCAGAAATACTTCTCCCCTGTTTCACCGACGTCATCTATCGCATACTCAAACTTATCCGCATAGCGCATCTTTTGGATGGTCAGATAATGGCGCACATGCTCGATTTCGTCGTTCAGCTCCGACAGCTCATTGCCGCGCTTCAGGCCCAGGCGGAACAGCTCCGCAAGCGATACCACCATCTCGCTGATATCATCCGCCCCCGCTTCGACGGCCATCCAATTGATCGTATCCAGCGTGTTGTAAAGGAAGTGCGGATTGATCTGCGCCTGAAGCGCCTTCAATTCAGCCCGCCGCTTGAGCAGCTGATGAATGCGCGCCTTGTTTTTTTCCTCCTCCAGCTGAGAAATCAGCTGATTGATCTCGTCGAGCATGGCGTTGTAGCTTTCCGAAAGATCGCCGATGACATCGTTTTTGTGGTACAGGAAGTGGGAAGTGAAATTCGTCTTCACCGCCATTTTCATGGCATCCCGCAGCTCATACAGCGGCTTGGTCAGGCCATGGGAAATGCCGATGGAGCAGAAAAAGCTGACCAGAAGCATCGCTCCGGTGACGATCAGAAGGATGATTTTTGCGCTTGCGAGGGAGCCGAACAGATCCTGCTCCGTTGCAAATACGAGGAGCTTCCAGTTCATGTTGCCGCCGACATCGCAGCAGATCGTGTACAGCCTGGTGTGCTCCACCTTGATTTTCTGCAATTCCTTCGGCCTGGCAACGACCATTTCCCGGATTTCCGGGTTCTGCAGAATCCTCTGTATAAAGGGATCCTCGACATAGGAAACCATCTCTCCGTTTCCGTCGACAATCAGCTTGTCTCCCATGATTTTCCCGAGAGAGAGATCCTCAAAGATATACTTTTCATCCAGCAGAATCACGATATAAATCTCTTTTCCTACGGACAGGCTTCTGTCTGTGACCACCACGGGGATCACGCGGCCGCTCTGCTGATAGAATACATTCTCCATGCTCCTGCCCCAGTAAATCATGGATGGCTGCTGGATCTGATTGAGAAGCGTCTCAACGTTTTCCCGGAAATCGTTTTTCTTTCTCAGCGTTTCGTTCGTCAGCGAAAAATACATTCCCTCCGGCGTCACTGCGAAAACCTGTTTGATATAGGGATCCCGTTTTGTCCAATCGCTGAAAAACTCAGAAAAGAAGGAAATCCGTTCCGCCGCGTTATTGCCCTTGGACTGATTGTTGAGCTGTGTCTTGATTTTGCTGTACTCGGAATTGGACAGCAGCGTCAGAACATGGGCCTGCATATCCTTCATTTTCCTGTTCAGCGCCTGGCCATCGCTCGCCAGCAGCTCCACCGTTCTGCTGGAATAGGCCGCTTTGATCTGCTGCTCAGAAAAATCGATGATATATATCGAACACAGACCGCAGATGAGCGCAATGGCAATGCTGCTTAAGAACAGCTGTCTGCGCAATGTAGGAACTGGTTGTCTTTTCTTTGCACGATTCATTTTTTCCCCTTTCCAGCGCTTCATGTTCTGCCGCGCAGTATGCGTCGTTTTGTATCGGCCGAATGCTTTCCAGATGCTCCATTCCCTCCCATTGCTTTATGAAACATAAGTTTTTCTATTCAATTCCTACAAGGTATATGAGGAAGCTCTGTATATTCCATTATAAAGCGTTTTCATGATCCGTCAACCCGGAATCCTGAACGCCCGGTTTTTGTCCCCAAATTTCGCCGGATTCATCCCGTTTATACTGATTTCAATTATAAAATAACCGGTTCGTCCGTCAAGCCGGCTGCACAGAAACCTGCATTATTTCAAGTATTTCATGCTGAATCTAATCTTTTTCTGTGCCGGAAACTGATGTAGAATAATATCAAACCCATCACGCGGCATCACGGCTTGCGCAAACGAGAAAGGCCATGCCTGCGTCTTTCCCGTCAGTCGATTTTCGAAAACAGCATCGGATGTTTACCGGCCTTTTCCGTGCGCGGATTCGTGCGAAAAGGGCCGTTTCCAAAGGAGATTGGGGTCATGAATGCAAATGCCGCCGCCTGTATCCAGCGTTTTTTTGAGGACAATCCGCATCTGATTTCGCAGAGAGAGGCCGTCATCCAGGCCATTGGGCTCCTCATTGAAACCTATCGTCAGGGAAACAAGGTGTTGATTTGCGGCAACGGCGGCAGTGCCTCTGACAGCGAGCACATCGTCGGCGAAATGATGAAGGGCTTCCTTTTGGCCCGGAAAATCCCGACTTCCGACAGGCAAATGCTCATTGCCCGCTGCGGTGAGGACGCGGGAAGCCGGATCAGCGATCACCTTCAGGGCGCCCTGCCCACCCTTTCTCTGGTCAGCCAGACCGCTCTGCTGACCGCTTTCTGCAATGATGTCGATCCTCAAATGGCCTTTGCCCAGCAGGTCTACGGCTACAAAAAGGAGGGCGACCTCCTCATCGGCCTCTCTACCTCCGGCAATTCCAAAAACGTTTACTATGCCGCCTCCGTCGCCAACGCTTTCGGCATGAAGACGATTTCCATGACGGGCTGCGCAGACAGCCTGCTCAGCGGCATTTCCACCATCACCCTGCGTTCCCCGGAGAAGGAAACGTTTAAGGTACAGGAAGACCACATCAAGCTCTATCATCTGCTCTGCGGCGCGGTTGAGCTTGAGCTCTTTACGAGCTGACAGCGAAGCCGGCATGATGGAAGAGATGGGGCGCAAAGACCAGCTGCGCTGAAACAGCACACGCTCTCCATCCCGATTGCCATTGGATCCATGGAGGCATGCACGCCCAACAGGATAACCATGAATCATTTTTGCTATATGGAGGTTCGCCATGATTGTAAAAACCCGCTATCCGTCCCATCCCGATGACGTCAAGCACTATGACACCCAAAAGCTGCGCGAGCATTTTCTGATTGAGAACATTTTCATCCCCGATGAAGCCAACTTCATCTACTCGCATTTTGATCGGATCATGACCGGCGGCGTCATGCCGGTTACCAGGTGCGTTGAGCTCACCGGCTGCAAGGAGCTCGCCTGTGAAACCTTCCTGGAAAACCGCGAAATGGGCGTCATCAACATCGGTGGTTCCGGACGCATTGTCGTGGACGGCACCGAATACACGCTGCTTCCGTTCGACGGCCTGTATGTCGGCCGCGGCGCCAAGGAGATCTGCATGTACGGCGACGATCCCAAGAATCCGCCCAAGTACTACATCAACTCCTGCCCTGCGCACTGCACCTGCCCCAATGTGAAGGTCGATATTGCCAAGGCCGCCAAGAAGCCGCTGGGCAGCCAGGAATTCAGCAACGTCCGCGTCATCAATCAGTACTTCCACCCCGATGTCATGCAGAGCTGCCAGCTTTCCATGGGCATTACGGCGCTTGAGCCGGGCAGCACCTGGAACACCATGCCCGCCCATACCCATGAACGCCGCATGGAGGTTTACTTCTACTTCAACATTCCCCAGGATCAGGTGGTCTTCCACATGATGGGCGAGGGGCAGGAGACCCGTCATATCGTCGTCAACAACGAGCAGGCCGTCATCTCTCCGTCCTGGAGCATTCATGCGGGCGCCGGCACCTCCAATTATTCGTTCATTTGGGGCATGTGCGGCGAAAACAAGACCTTCTCCGACATGGACGTCATCCCGACCACTTCTCTGCGTTAACGGAAAGGAACTCATCTCATGGATATGAAAGCATTCTCTCTGGAAGGAAAAATTGCGCTGATCACCGGCGGTTCCTCCGGCATCGGCTTTGCCATCGGCCTGGCCTATGCAGCGGCAGGCGCAGCCATTGTCTTCTGCGACTGCGCGGAGGATCGCGTTGTCATGGGTGAAAACGCCTACAGGGAGCACGGCGTCACCGCGCATGGCTATCTCTGCGACGTGACGGATGAAGACAGCGTCAATGCCATGGTCAGGAAAATCCGGGAAGAGCACGGCGTCATCGATATTCTGGTCAACAACGCCGGCATCATCAAGCGCATTCCGATGTGCGAAATGCCTGCTGACCAGTATCGCCGCGTCATCGACGTGGATCTGGTGGGCCCGTTCATCTGCTCTAAGGCCGTCATCCCCGATATGATCGAAAAGGGCCACGGCAAAATCATCAACATCTGCTCGATGATGAGCGAGCTGGGCCGTGAAACCGTAAGCGCTTATGCCTCTGCCAAGGGCGGGCTCAAGATGCTCACCCGCAACATCTGCGCCGAATACGGCCATGCCAACATCCAGTGCAACGGCATTGGGCCGGGCTACATCGCGACCGACGCCACCGCTCCCCTGCTTCAGCGCCTGCCCGACGGCTCCCGCCAGCCGTTTGACAGCTTCATCATCGCCAAAACCCCCGCAGCCCGCTGGGGCACCGTGGAAGACCTTCAGGGCCCTGCGGTTTTCCTCGCCTCGGATGCTTCTGACTTTGTCAACGGCCACATTCTTTATGTGGACGGCGGCATTCTCGCGTACATCGGCAAGCAGCCTTGATTCAGGAGGATACTTATGCTTTGGAAAGACGATAAAGAGCTCTTTGCGCTAGTCAAGAAAGAGCTGTTCACTGCGCTCGTCGGCGATATCATGGACACCAAAAAGCGGTATCACCAGTTTCTCAGCCCGGCCCTCAAGCCGCTTGATCCCAAGCAGGTCGTGATCGGGCGCGCCCTTCCGGTTCTGGAAGCCGATGTCTTCGGCGACCGTGTGGCCCAGCCCCACCTTTCCATCCTGGAAAAGCCCTTCGGCCTCATGTTCCATGCGCTGGATGATTTGAAAGAGGACGAGGTCTACGTCGCTTCCGGTTCGTCCTTCAGCTATGCCATGTGGGGCGGCATGATGACCGCCCGCGCCAAAATGCTCAAATCCGCCGGAGCCGTTCTCAATGGCTTCACCCGCGATACGCCGGATATCCTCGCGCAGGACTTCCCCTGCTTCAGCCGCGGCACCTATGCCCAGGATCAGGGCGTGCGCGGAAAGGTGATCGATTATCGCGTTCCGATCGAAGTGGACGGCGTGCGCATCAATCCCGGCGACATCATCTATGGCGATTTGGACGGCGTCATTGTCGTTCCTCAGGAAATCGAGCGCGAGATCTTTGAAGAAGCGCTTGAGAAGGGCCGTGCGGAAAACAAGCTGCGTGAAGCCGTGGAAAACGGCATGTCCGCCGTGGAGGCCTATCGTACATTCGGCATCTTCTGATTGGATTCAAACACCGACCGCCGCCTGCTTGAAGCAGGCGGCGGTCGCTTATTCTCATCAAGGCATCCGTCATCCGGATGGTTCCGGCCGGTCGAAGGGATGGAAGCCCACAGGAAAATCCCCCGATGCCGGGCAGACAGGCTGTTCACAGCGTCTTGCTCAGGGATCGGGGGATTTTCCTATTTGGGGAGGATTGCTTCACTGTTTTCCCGCCGACATCTCCAAGGCCATGTCGGCGGGTTTTCAGAGTGCGGTCGATATTTGCATCATGCCGGCTGCATGAAGCCTTATACCAGGAGCGCCTGTTTTGCAGGGCGCTCCCGATCTGCCCGGTTCAGCCGGCTGCTTTCAGTCCGTACAGCGCGGCGCCCAGCGCGCCGGTATACTGCGCTTGCGGGGCGTGGAGAATCGGCATTTCCAGGTGCTTCTCCAGGCAGCGGCGCACGCCCTCATTGCGCGCGACGCCGCCGCTCATCACCACATCCGCCCGGATCGGCAGGCGTTTGGCCAGCGAGGCGGTTTTGGCGGCAACGGATTCGCAGATGCCCGCGATGACCTCATTGCGCGCAACGCCTGCGGCCAGCTGCGAGATGACCTCGGATTCCGCGAAAACCGTGCAGGTGCTGGAGATCACGGCAGCCCTTTCCGCCTGCATGGCGCAGGGCCCCAGATCGTCGATGCGCAGCTGCAGGATGTTGGCCATGACGTCCAGAAAGCGGCCCGTGCCTGCGGCGCACTTGTCGTTCATGACGAAGTTGAGCAGACGGCCCTCCGGCCCCAGCGACAGGATCTTGACGTCCTGCCCGCCGATATCGATGACCGTCCTGGCCTGCGGAAACAGCCAGCTGGTGCCCAGCGCGTGGCAGGTCAGCTCCGACACCTGATGCTGCGCCCTTTCGTAGCGCAGCCTGCCGTAGCCGGTCGCCGTAATCACATCGATGTCCTCCCAGCGCGTCTGTGCGTTTTCAAGCAGCTGCGCAGCGGCCTGCTCCGGCCCCTGTGTGCCGATACCGGCAACCACAAGGGCCATGGCCAGCAGCTGGCGCTCCCCGTTCATCAGCACGCATTTGGACGTCGTCGATCCAATGTCCATGCCCAGCGAAAGCACCTGGCTCACCTCCAGAGATTCTGTATGGATGTTACTTGGTATCCCAGCGGGTGACCACCATATGGATGATATACGGGATCAGGATGACCGGGATGGCGAGGTAGGCGATGAAGCTGTAGCCCTTCTGGATGAGCGGCAGCAGGCCGAACTGCGCAATCGCGAAGTCCGCCAGGGCGACGACCAGCGCCACGACGATGGTCTTCATGACCGGCTTGCCGGTCTCGGCCTCGCGCTTCTTCTCCTCAGGCGTCTCGATGACGTTGGCCACGCGCTTGGTCATGGCGGCAACCATGTTGACGGCGGTGGAGACCGCGCCCAGGATGATCAGGATGGAAATCAGCGGCTTCATGAAGCCCGCGCCGACGCCGTTCTCAACCACGAACAGGGTCGGAACCTTGGCCTGCGCATAGCCCGGCAGGGAGTACACGCCGATGAGGCCGAGGCACACCAGCGTCATGAACAGGGCGTTCGCAACCGCGCCGATGATCATGGACGGATAGGCGCCATCCTCGTTCTCCAGGGACTTGGCATGCTGCACGAAGACGGCCACGTTGGCCAGCTGGAAGGTGCCGTAGATGAACGCGCTGTAGAGCGCCGGCCAGAAGGGCGCCGGAGAGGACGCCATCGCGCCCAGGTTCTCGCTGATGCTGCCCCAGTTGGCGATGATGTTGGGCACCATGACAATCAGCAGGCCCGCGATGATGCAGATGGAGATCACGGAGGACACGCGGCGGACAAGATCCGTGCCGTAGATGGCGACGATGAAGATGAACACGCCGATGATCAGGGTGCAAAGCATGTACGGGAGGCCCGTCAGGTTCTCGAGCGTCGAGCCGCCGGTTGCAAAGGCGACGGCCGGCGCCACGCACATGACCGTGATGTACAGCACCTCAAAGAGCGTGCTGAAGATCGGGGAATACTTGCCGTAGAAGGACTTGTTGTAGGAGCCGTAGTCATACAGCTCGTGCTTGCGGGCATAGCGGAACGCGTAGATAAAGAAGAGCGCGTTGTAGGCCATCGCCAGGGTCGGCATGATCAGGGACCAGATGCCATAGCGGACATAGTAGCTGTACATCTGCGCGCCGGAGGCAAAGCCGCCGCCAAAGTGCGTCGTGAACCAAACGCCGGCCAGACCCAGCAGCATCGCCGTGCTGGTCTTCTTCTTCGAATTAGACATAATCTTCCTCCATATATTCTGATGTTTTCATTGGTTTGCTGTGCATGCGTTTACTTTTTCAGAATCTGGTAAACCGTCTTCTCCTCCAGCGCCTTGGCAACATCCTCCTCGGAATAGCCCAGCTCGCGGAGGATTTCCGGCGTATGCTCGCCGATGTCGGGCGCGCGGTGATTCTCCCACATGCCCGTGGAAGCCAGACGGATCGGCTGATTGACCAGCACTTTCTCGTTGCCGTTGCGGAACGTATGCTTGTAGAAGATGTTGTTGGCCCAGGCCTGCTCGTCCTCAAGGATCTCCTCCAGGCTGTAGCAGCGGGAGTAGGGCACGTCCGCCTCGGTCAGAATCTTCTCCCATTCGTCGGCGTTCTTCGTCTTGAAGGACTCGGTGACGATGTCGTACACCTTGCGCTTGAGATCGTTTTTGAGCATGTTCTCCTGCGGGAAGTAGAGCGGATCATTGGCCATCTCCGGGTGACCCAGCGCCGTGATGAACCGCTGGAAATACAGGTTGTACTGCGGGAAGCACATCTGGATAAAGCGGTCATCCTTCGTGCGGAACGAGGAGTTGCACGGATTGTAGTTGTCATACGCGTTGATCGGGAAGTGCATGCCGATCTCCGGGTATTCCGCCGCGCAGATGTTCATGCTCATGTTGAAGCAGGCGGTCTCGTACAGCGAGGTCTCGACCTTGTCGCCCAGACCGGTGCGCTGCGCCTTGAGCAGCGCCACCATCACGCCGGCCGCCAGGTTCAGTCCGACGTTGTGATCGCCGAGGCCCGGCACCATGTTGAAGGCCAGGCCGTCCTTCTGCCTCATGGTGTTGACATAGCCGCCGCGGGAGAAGAAGGCCGTCAGGTCAAAGCCGGGGATGTCGGCATAGGGGCCGTTTTCGCCGTAGCCCGTCACCATGCCGTACACCAGCTTGGGATACTTTTCCTTGAGGTCCTCATAGGAAAGGCCCAGCTTCTTCAGCGCCCTGGGACGGTTATTGGTGACGAAAACGTCCGCAGAAGCGAGCAGGCGGTGCATGATCGCCATGCCCTCCTCGCTCTTGAGGTTGATGGCGATGCTGCGCTTGTTGCCGTTCTCCAGCTCCCAGGTGGTGTTTTCCAGCGGATCGGAGCTGATGTTCTCGCCGACCGCGCCATAGCGTTCGGGATCGCCGCGCTCGGGCTCCACCTTGATCACGTCCGCGCCCATGTTGGCAAAGAATCTTGCGGTTGTCGCCACGGAGATAAAGCTGGAAAGCTCAATCACCCGGATTCCTGCCAGGGGCATGTTTTCATTTCCCATACGCATCCTCCTTTATTTCTGCAGGCTGTCCAGCCTGCGAAGTGCCTCTTTTTTCAGCTCGCCGAGGATCGGCTTGCCAACGCTGCTTCTGGCAAACGCCTCGAAGAAGAAGATATATCGGGGTACCTTGAAGCTCTCCAGGCGCGCGGCGGTGAAGCGGCGGATCTCCTCCTCGGAAACCGCTCCGCTGCGGATGACGCAGGCGCAGAGCTCCTCGCCGCTGTGCTCATCCGGGACGCCGATCACGCGGCACTCCTGCACGCCGGGACAGGCTTCGATCACCTCGCCCACCTGGACGGCGGAAATGTTCTCTCCGCACCGGATGATGATGTCCTTCATGCGGCCTGTGACGCGAATCACGCCGCGGCTGTCCATCTGCCCGACATCGCCGGTATGCAGCCAGCCGTCGCCGTCCAGGAGCGTCCGGGTGGCCTCGGGGTTGTTCAGGTAGCCGCCGCAGACCTGAGCGCCGCGCACGCAGATTTCGCCGTCCGTGTCCGGCGGCATGCGTTCTCCGCGTGCGTTCCGGATCTCCACCTCGACGAACGGACTGGGAACGCCGACCGACGTTCGCCTGTCCTCCGCCGTTTCCAGCGGGTCATAGCGGGTGAAGCCGCCGGTGGTCTCCGTCTGTCCCAGCGTGGAGATCAGCAGGATGCCCAGGCGCTCCTCGATCCGGGCGAACAGCTCGCGGCTGCAGGGCGCGCCGCCCGTCAGGCCGATGCGCAGGGAGGAGACATCCCAGCTGCCGCTCTCCAGGCGCGTGACGATCGTGTGAAACATGGAGGGCACGCCGCACAGCACCGTGCACCGTTCCCGCTGGATCGTATCAAGCACCGCACTGGTGTGCCGGCCGGCGCAGATGCACATCGCCGCGCCGGAGACCAGGGGAAGCAACACCGTGATGATCAGGCCGAGAATGTGCTCGATCGGCAGCGCCGCGGCAATGCGGTCCTCCGGGGTGATGTGCATGAACCCCTGATGCATCCGGGCGTTGCCCAGCAGCTGCGCCTGGCTCAGGAAGACCGCCTTGGGCCGGTTGGAGGTGCCGGAGGTGAACAGGACGATGCCGCTCCTGCGGGGATCGATCCCGTCGCAGGCCTCCGCCAGCTCCCGGCTTGACACAGCGGGAGGCTCGTCCGGCAGCGCATCCGGCAGCACGGTCATGCCCTCCGGAATGCGCGCCTGCGCCTCGCCGCAGAAGGGGATCACCACCTCCGCCTGCGCAAGGGCCAGCTCATAGGCGACCTGTTCGCGGTTCAGCGCCGGAGAGATCATCACTGGCGTCGCACCGATTTTCATCAGGCCGAGCAGCGCGGCCACTGCCCGGGCCGACGTATGCGCCATCAGGGCGACGAATTGCTCCCGTCTGACGCCGTGCGACAGGAAATAGCGGGCATATTCATCTGAATGCGCATCCAGATCAAGCCAGCTCCATTGCAAGCCATCCTCTGTGACTGCATCGCGCAAAGGCGTGCATCCGGCTGTCGTCTTCAGCGCCTGACCGACGGACAGCGCGCTCAATGCATCCGGCATATGCTCTCGCTCCTTCTTGAATCAGCCTCAGCCGAGCGCGTCCAGAATGGCCGGGATGACGTCATAGAGGTCGCCCACGATGCCATAATCGGCCAGCTCGAAGATCGCGGCGGACGGATTCTTGTTGATCGCAACGATGTAGCCGGAATCCTTCATGCCGGCCACATGCTGAATCGCGCCCGAGATACCGCAGGCGATGTAGATGGCCGGCTTGACGGTGGTGCCGGTCTGGCCCACCTGCCAGCTGTGCGGCGCCCAGCCCGCGTCCACGCAGGCGCGGGAGGCGGCGACCACGCCGCCGAGGCGGTCCGCCAGCTTGGCCAGCAGATCGAAGCCCTCCTTGCTGCCCAAGCCCATGCCGCCGGCCACGATCACCTTCGCGTCCGTCAGGGAGACGGCGTTCTCCAGGTTCTTGACGATCTCCAGCACCTTGACGCGCAGGTCGCCGTCCGCAAAGGCGGGCTGCAGGGTCACGATTTCACCGGTTCTGGCCGGATCAAAGGCGGCCTTTTCCATGACGCCGGGGCGCACGGTGGACATCTGCGGCCGGTGCTCCGGGCAGACGATGGTCGCCATCAGGTTGCCGCCGAAGGCCGGACGGGTCTGCATGATCTTGTGATCGACGGGGTCGATCTCCAGCTTGGTGCAGTCCGCCGTCAGGCCGGTCTCGCACTTCACGGACAGGCACGGGCCGAGATCACGGCCGATGTGCGTCGCGCCGCACAGGACGATCTCCGGCTTGTACTGCTGGATCGCCTCGTAGATCACCTTGGTGTAGGCGTCCGTGGTGTAATCCTTCAGCTCGGGCGCGTCGGCGACATAGACCTTGTCCGCGCCGTAGCCGATGCATTCCCTGGCCAGGTCCGCTACGTTTTCGCCCAGCAGCACGGCGCACAGCTCCGTGCCGATCTGCTGCGCCAGCTTGCGGCCCTCGCCCAGCAACTCGATGACCACCGGCATCAGCTTTCCGCCGCGCTGCTCGGCAAAGACCCAGACGCCGTGATAGGCGGAGATGTCCGCCTTTTCCTTCTCCGCGGCGGTCTTTTCAATCGCGTGGAACGGGCACTTTTCCACACAGGTGCCGCACTCCGTGCAGGCCATCCCGATGACGGCCTTCTTTTGATCATCAAGCGTGATGGCGCTGAAGGGGCAGCTCTTGATGCACAGCCTGCAGCCCTTGCATGCTTCCTTGTTGACAATAATGGCCATGAACAATTCCCCTCTTTTCTCAGATCAGATGTTTCTCACTCAGCCGGTCCACCAGCGTTTTGGCCATGTCCTTCACGGAGCCGGAGGCCATTTCGCCCTTGCCCTTCGGCGCGGGCGTGAAGGAGCGAAGCACCTGGGTCGGCGACGCCGCCAGACCGCAGTTCTCCGGGGCCATGCCCAGGTCGTTGTGGTTCCACACGGTGATCTGCGCGTTGTAGGCGTCCATGATGCCGCTCACGGTCATGTACCGGGGCGTGTTGAGCTCCTTCACGGCCGTCAGCAGGCAGGGCATCTGCACCTCGAGCACCTCGTAGCCGTCCTCCATCTGGCGCTCCACGACGACGCTCTTTTCCTTGATCTCGCGGATCTTCTGCACATAGGTGACCGACGGAATGCCGAGCCTGCGGGCAATCTGCGGGCCGACCTGCGCCGTATCGCCGTCGATGGCCTGACGGCCGGCGAAGATGATGTCGTACTCGCCGAGCTTGCGGATCGCGCCGGCGATCTGGGAGGAGGTGGCAATCGTGTCCGCGCCGCCGAAGGCGCGGTCGCTGAGCAGAACGCCGTCATCCGCGCCCATCGCCAGGCACTCCCGGATCATCTCCATCGCCTGCGGCGGGCCCATCGAGACGATGGTCACCTTCGTGTCGGGCGCGGCATCCTTGATGCACAGGGCGGCCTCGAGCGCGTTTGCGTCGTCCGGATTCAGAATGGAAGGGACGCCGTCACGGATCAGCGTTCCCTTGACCGGGTCAATCCTGACCTCCGTCGTATCGGGAACCTGCTTGGCACAAACGATAATCTTCATAGCTCAGACACCCTCCTTATTTCAGAACCGCTCTGGAGATGACCATCTGCTGAACCTGGGAGGTGCCTTCGTAGATGGTCATGACGCGGGCATCGCGGTACAGGCGCTCCACCTTGTAATCCTTCATGTAGCCATAGCCGCCGTGGATCTGGACGGCCTTGCCGACGATATCCTGCACCGTCTCGCAGCAGTAGTACTTGGCCATGGACGCGTACTTGGCCACGTCCTTGCTGCCCATGTCCTTCATCCACGCAGCCTGATACAGCATCATCCGCATCGACTCCACCTTGGTCGCCATGTCGGCAATCATGAAGGCGATCGCCTGATGCTTGCAGATGGGCTTGCCGAACTGGCGGCGCTCCTTGGAATACTTGACCGCTTCCTCCAGCGCGGCCTGCGCCACGCCGACCGCCTGCGCCGCGCAGGCCATGCGGCCGACGTCCAGCGTCGCCAGCGCGTTCTTGAGGCCGCTGCCCTCGGCGCCGAGCAGGTTGCTCTTGTGCACGCGGACATTGTTCAGCACGATATCGGAGGTCGCGCAGCCGATGCAGCCCATCTTCTTTTCCGGCGCACCGGTGGACACGCCCGGCAGCTTCATGTCCACCACGAAGGCGGAGATTTCACGCGCCCTCGGATCGGGATTCGTGCGGGCGAAGACGATCGCGTAGTCCGCCAGCGGGGCCATGGTGATGAAGCACTTTCTGCCGTTGAGGATGTAGTCGTCGCCATCCTTGACGGCCGTCGTGGTCATGGCCGAGGGATCGGAGCCCGCCTCCGGCTCGGTAAGCGCGAAGCAGATCTTGATCTTGCCGTCCATGACGGGCTTGAGGTATTTGGCCTTCTGCTCGTCGGTGCCCTCATTGAGGATCGGGCCGCCGGCCAGAGAGTTCGGGGTCGTCGCCCAGATGTTGGCGACGACGGAAACCCGGGCAAGCTCCTCCGCCATGATGACGTAGGAGCGGTAGTCCGCACCCTGACCGCCCAGCGCCTTGGGCACGCGCATGCCAAAGAACCCGCACGCGGCCATCTTATCGAACACGTCCGTCGGGAATTCGTGCGTCTCCTCGATCCGGTCGATGACCTCCTTGGGAAGCTCGGTTTCGGCGAACTGCCGCACCAGCTTGCGAACCATTTCATGCTTCGGTTCCAAAAAAGCGTACATCTCTTTGATTCCTCCTAAAGCCTTAGAATTACTGAATCATTTCACAGAAGGTCTGCAGCGCCGTGCCGGCCTGGTCGTAGTTGGTCATCTGGCGGTCCACCTCAATCATGATCAGCGGAATGCCGGCGTTCTCGCATGCCCTCTTGAGGAAGACGTAATCGAACTCCTCCGGATCGCAGAACTTGGTCTGAATGAAGATGATGCCCTTTGCGCCGTGCGCCCTGGCCTCCTCGAGGATCAGGCTGATGCGCGTCTTCTGCGGATCGTAGATCAGGCTGCAGTGCTTCATCGTGCAGAACTTGTCCGCCAGCGTATCCAGCGGCGTCTCCGCCTTGGGATAGCAGAAGAAGGACTGCCTGGATTCGTGCGCGACGTCGTCGCACAGCACAGTCATATTCAGCTTGTCCATGATCTGCAGCAGGCCAGGCTGATCGGCCAGAATGCCGGTGGTCATGACGCCGATCTTCTTTTCGCCGCAGGGCTTCATCACGGCCATCAGCTCCCGCACCAGCGCCGTGTGCTCCTGCTTGAGCATGAACCACGCGGACTTGAAGACCGCGCTGCGGTCGGAGGGCTTCATGCCGCACTTTCCGGCCAGCTCGGAGAACGCCTTCATGGTCTCCGCGTGCTCCTTGTAGATTTCAATGCTCTGGCGCAGCGCTTCATCCGTGCAGGTCGCGCCGGTGAGCTCCGTCAGGCGGGCGATCTGGCGCTCATGCGTGGCCCTCAGGTAATCGTGACCGGCCTTGCCGAAGCGGTTCTGCGGGTAATCCGCGTAGACGATCGGAATGGACGGCACGGCATACTTCCAGTTTTCCACGGTAGCCTGCATCGCGTCGCACAGGGACGGCATCAGGATGCAGCTCATGCCGTCGTAGGCGCCGCGGATGCCCAGCTCGACCATGGACTGCATGATGGAGCAGATGAAGGTCGGGAAGTAGCGCTTGGCCTCGGAGAGCGCCATGTCCGCGCCCCAAAGGCCCATGGGCACCATGCCCATCGCGTGGACGATCTCCTCCGGGGCATAGGGTGCCTGGCAGCCGACGATCTTCAGTCCCCTTGAGAGGTACTGATCCATCTGGCGGCGCGGATGGGAAGCGATTTCGTGAAATGTATTCAACAGCGTTCTTTCATCAGACATGCTGTTCACCTGCCTTATTCTCCTGCATGATCTCCATCAGGCCCTGAACGCGGGTTTCATACTGCGCCTCCGAGAAGTTCCTCGGATCGGCCTGATCGCCGTCGAAGGCGACGACCGGGATGTGACAGATTTCGCCGATCTGTCTGCTCATCTCCGGCATGATGCCGCTCCAGTTCTTGCAGGAGCGGTTGGTATGCACCAGCATGCCCTGCACATGGTTGGCCTTGCACAGCTGCACGCGGCGATCCCTGGAAAGCTCCAGATTCATCGCGCCCGGAATGGTGTAGTACGAGGCGATCATCTCGTCGAACGTGTTGTAGACGTGGGTCGCCGCGACGGCATAGATGGTCGCCGCCACGTTGATGTTCTTGGCAATGAGGCTCTTGGACGTGAACTTGAGGTGCGGCCAGCAGGCAATGCCCTCGAACATGATGCGGTAATCCTCGCGCTCGCCGCGGAAGGTCGAGCGGCCCGCCTTGATCAGCGCCTCGTACTCGTCCGCCAGCTGGTTGAAGGCCGCCGCCGAATCCGGCGCGCCCAGGGCCGTGATCAGCACGCCCATGTGGTTGAACAGGTCGAAGCCCGCCAGCGGCGACGGCTCGTATTGGAGATAGTCGGCCACGCGCAGCATCGCCTTGCTCGTCGCATTGGTGCAGGCGCAGACCTCCCTAAAGCGCTCCTCGTCCCACTTCTTGCCGGTGATGGCCTCCAGCTGGGCGATGGCGTCGCGGAACTGCTGGCCGACATAGGCGATCTGCTCCGGCGTCGCCTTGTAGAAATGGTTGAACGGAATGTCGATCATGATCAGCGGGATGTTCAGATCCAGCGCGACATTCTCATACCATTTGATCATGCAGTTGCAGATGTTGTTGCAGCACAGCAGGAAATCCGGGAGCGGCATGTCCTGCTCCGGCGCGTGGGGATTTTTGGCGTAGGCGGCGCTGATTCTGGCATAGGCGCAGATATCATTGGAGTAGCCCTCGGCCTCCGCCTCGTCGCAGCCTCTGGTGCCGCCGCCGCGCACGGCGATGGCCACGGCCTGATTTTCGGGATAAACCACCTTGATGCCCAGCGTCCGGTGAATCTCCTGCGGGAAATTGCTGGAGCACCATCCGATTTTTTCGCCGCGCTCCTTGGCCTCCCAGGCTTCGGTATAATTCCTGGCAGTGATCTGGCCAAGCTTATAGGCGGCAGAGTTCGGATCCACGACCCTTTTCTTTTTGACGACTTGTTCCTCTGCCATATGTACCTCCAACTTGAACGGAAGGGTGATTCCTCCTGTATTTGATAATATATTAACGCGAATGCCCTGCGCAGTCTATTCGCGATGGTTGGAAATCTGGAGCCTGTATTCAAACAACGTTTGATTCTTTTTTCACATTGTGCGCGCAGATTTGCCATTTTTCGCCGACAATGTTATAATATGAGCAATGCCCCCCTTTTCCCAACGCTCCTGTGAAAGGAGGCCTGACGATGGATATTCGCGAACTGGAATATGAGCTGCTCAAGGTGCTCTACGACAACCGCCGGATTCAGCTGCTGGCCGACCGCGTCGAAGCGCTGACGGGATACCCGGTTTACTTCACCTCCGTCAACTGGGACGCCCTCGCGCTCAGCCCCGGCGTTCATCCCGAGGAGCTCGTCAAAAAAAGCGCCCTCTTTTCCGGGAAACAGGACAAGCGCCAGTTCTATCAGGAATACTGCGAGAAAAAGGCGGAAATCACCCATCTGATCGCCAAATCGCCCTGCATCCGCACCATTCACGGCGTCCCCTATCTGTTCGCCAACGCGGCGCTGGACTCAAGCCACGTCGGCACCGTCGTGTTCCCGCGCTATCCGAAGGCCTTTGAGGAGATCAACCGTCCGGTGCTGGATGTGATTCTTCGCGTATTCGCCATCTGCGTCTCCGCCTCGCTCGGATATCTGCAGAACATCTCCAACACCAACTGGGAGCGGATCCTGCTCAAGCTGATCAATCACAGCATCACCGACATCAGCACGCTCGAGCACGAGATCAAGGGAAACAGCGAGATCACCGCGCCCAGCCGCTTCCGCATCTATGTGCTGCGCATACGCGGCATCGACATCACGCTGACGCCCGCCTACAAGCTGCTCTCAGACTATTTCCAGGGGATACAGACCTTCCGCTGCTGGATCCAGTACGAGGGCTGCATCGTGCTGCTCAGCGACGACCAGAGCGCGCCGTCAGAGGATCCGGCGCTGCTGCAGGATTCCGCCTTCCTGCGTCTGATCCGTGAAAACGGCATTCTGCTGGGCTACAGCGAAGCCTCCGACAGGCTGCTTGACTGCGCGGGCCTGTATTATCAGGCGAAGACGGCGGCCCATTTCGCGGACCGCTGGAATGCCGAGCTGCATGTGGCCAGCTATGAGAGCTGCAAGCTGTACGACCTGCTGTACCACGTCCAGTCGCCGACCGGCTCGCTGCAGCTGTTCATGTCCGACAGCGTCCGGCTGATTCAGGAATACGATCAGGCGCACGAAACGCGCTACATGTCCATCCTCACGACGCTGGTCGGCAACCGCTTCAGCCTGACGAACACCGCCAATCAGCTGTTCATTCACAAATCCACGCTGACCTACCACATGAAGAAGATGTCCTCGCTGTTCCAGATCGACTGGGATGATCTGGAGCAGATGCTGCATGTGCAGCTCACCCTGTTCATGATGCAGACCTTCCTCAGAAGCTGAACGGATCCCGCGCCGCCGGCGCCAGGCCGGCCCGACAACCAGAACGATGGAAGATGCCCGTATGATTTTTGATTTCCACTCGCACACCTTTCCGGATGCGATTTCAAAGAAGATTATCTCCCAGCTCGCCGCCGCGGCCCGGGCGCGCTATTACACCGACGCCTCCCGTCCGGCCCTGTTCGCGTCCATGAAGGAGGCCGGCATCGACTACGCGCTCAACCTGCCGGTGTTCACGCGGCCGGATCAGGTGGTGAAGATCAACCGCGATCTGCTGAAGGATCAGGAGGCCATGCTGGAGCGGCACTTTCTCACGCTGGGCGGCATGCACCCGGATTTTGAGGGCTATCGGGAGGAGCTGCGCTTTCTGAAGGCACATGGCCTGCCCGGCATCAAGCTGCATCCGGCCAATCAGGCGGTGGATCTGGACGATCCACGCATGCTGCGCATCATCGGGGCTGCCTCCGAGCTGGACATGATCGTCGTCATCCATGCCGGCTTTGATCCGATGCATCCCCAGCGCAATTACGCGACCCTTCCCATGATCCTCCGGGTGATTGAGGAAATCCGGCCGCCCCGCTTCGTTCTGGCGCATCTGGGCGGCTTTAGCGACTGGGCGGCCGTGGAGAAGGAGCTGTGCGGCGCGCCCGTCTGGCTGGATACCGCGCTGGTCTTCAGCCGCGTCGTCGCCTCGCTTGACGGGCAGGGCCATCCGATGTACAGCCAGCCGATTGAGGACGAGGCGTTTGTGCGCCTGGTTCGCCGTCACGGGGTGGAGCGCGTGCTGTTCGGCACCGATTCTCCCTGGGCGGATCAGCACGCCTATGTCCGGAAAATGCAGAGCCTGCCCCTGACCGACGCGGAGAAGGCGCGCATCCTCTGGCAGAATGCCGCCGGCCTGCTGCACATCGTCTGACGCCGGCGCATCCGGACTTACAGAAAGATGAATATAAAAACGCCCGAAGCGGCCCTTCCTGATGAACGGAAGGGCCGCTTCGGACGTTGGATATGCAGTTTTTGCGTCTGCGCGCTTACAGCGGCATGATGCCAAAGAGAATCGCGACGAGCATGCACAGGATGGAGAAGCCCCACACATACAGGAAGCTCGCCTTGATGTGATCCTTGATGTCCACCTCGGCCAGGCCCGTGCCCAGCAGGGTGGCGGGCACCATCGGGCTGATGAAGGTCGCGCAGTTGCGGCAGACGACCATGGCGACGGCGATGGGCAGCGCGTCCACGCCGAAGGCCTGGCCGATGCCGATGACCACGGGCAGCATGCCGTAGAAGTAGCTGTCGGTGTCAAACGCCAGCGCCAGCGGCACGGAGAGGATGCCGATCACCAGCGGCAGATGCTGGCCCAGGGCCGCAGGCAGGATGCCGGAGACGATCGCCGCCAGGCAGCGCACGACGGAGGGAATCGTGCCCTCGGGCAGCTCCATCACTTTGGCGGAAATGGCCTTGCCGTCCGCGCCCAGGCTGGTGGTCAGGATGCCCATCAGTACGGCCGCGCCCATCAGCGTGGAGCACATCATCAGCGCCGGGCCGGCATGCAGGTTGATGATCTTCTTGTGCATCTTCGCGGTGAAGCCGTAGTTGACGAACAGGGCGGCCGCCACGCCCAGCATGAAGGGGAAGTAGCTGGGGAACACGTCCCAGATCAGCATGACGATGACGGCCACGGTCAGCAGGATGTTGAACAGGAAGAGCTTCGGGCGGGCCAGCTCGCTGACCTCGCCGGTCTGCGCCTGCTCGACCTCCACCGCGTCCTCCGTATCGGCCAGCGCGCCGTGCAGGCCCGCGCCGCGGCGCTTCTCCTGCCAGCCCGCCAGCGCCGCGTGCGCCAGCGCCAGCAGGATGCCGAAGATCTGGATGGGCAGAATGGTCTGCCACAGGGAGCCGGCCTCCACGCCCAGCACGGACGCGGCGCGC
>JAGBDL010000095.1 GCA_017937505.1 Clostridia bacterium
GCCTGCATCCGCCAGTCCGTCGCGCATCCGGACGTCAAAATCCTCAACTGCTCGCTGCTGGCCAGCTATCACAATGTGCGCTCGTACTATCTGCGCATCTACGAGGCCAAGTTTATCCTCGGCGCGATCGCCGGCGCGATGGCCGACAACAACCTCATCGGCTACATCGCGGACTATCCGATTTACGGCGTGCCCGCCTCCATCAACGCCTTTGCCCTCGGCGCGCAGATGACCAACCCGCGCGCAAAGATTGTGCTGGAATGGTCCACGATCGCGGAGAACAATCCCGAGGAGAAGCTCGCACAGCAGGGCGTGCACATCATCTCCAACCGCGACATCAGCGCGCCGAACATGGAATCCCGCGCATTCGGCCTGTATCACGAGCAGGACGGTCACATCCACAACCTGGCCATGCCGGTTTGGAACTGGGAAAAGCTCTATCAGGGCATCGTGCGCAGCATCCTCTCCGGCGCCTGGACGGACGAGGCCAACAGCAACGCCGACCGCGCCATGAGCTATTACATGGGCATGTCCACCGACGCCATCGACCTGCTGTGCGCCCAGCGCGTGCCCGCACGCGTGCGCAGGCTGGTGGATCTGCTGCACGAGCGCATCCGCGCCGGCGCGTTTCTGCCGTTCGTCGGGCCGATCCTCGATCAGGACGGCAGCGTCCGCGTCGAGCCCGACATGGCGCTCACGCCGCAGGAGATCATCCGCATGGACTATCTGGCGCAGAACGTCATCGGCCGCATTCCGGAGATCGACGAGCTGACCGACGTGGCGAAGGTCATCGTCTCCCTGCAGGGCGTATCCGCCGCGAACCCGACCAAGGCCAAGCTGCCTGCGGACATCGAAGGGTAAACACATATGAAGATCCTGCTTCTGGCCGATCAGGCCGAACCCTCGCTCTGGGAGCATCTGGACCGGCGCAAGCTCGAAGGCGTTGAGCTTGTGCTTTCCTGCGGCGATCTGCCCGCGGAGTACCTGTCCTTTCTGACCTGCTTTACCGCCGCGCCCATCCTCTATGTGCACGGCAACCACGACGGCCGCTACGCCAAAAAGCCGCCGGAGGGTTGCATCTGCATTGAGGACACCGTCTACACGCACAACGGCCTGCGCATTCTGGGTCTGGGCGGCAGCATGCGCTATCGCCAGGGGCCGCACATGTACACCGAGCACGAGATGAAAAAACGCGTGCGCAAGCTGCGCTTCAAGCTCTGGAAGAGCAAGGGCTTTGACATCCTGCTCACGCACGCGCCCGCCTACCAGCTGGGCGACGACACCGATCTGGCGCACACTGGCTTTCAGGTGTTCCTCGATCTGATCGACAAGTATCAGCCGCGCTACCTCATTCACGGGCATGTGCATCAGAGCTATCAGCACGACTTCAAGCGCATCCGCCAGCGCGGGGAAACGCAGGCAATCAACGCGTTCGGGTACTATATTCTGGAAATTTAAAAAGGCCCAGCGGGCCTTTTTTGTTATGTAAATCTTTCCGTGCAGTGCCGTTCTCGGGCACAGATCTTCATGAATTACGGAACTTCGTCGGTGATGCCGCCGGCAGCATGCCGGTTTTGATAGATAGATTGGCTGCAGGCCCCGCCTGAGAAAGCCGGCGCGTCCGGGCGCCAATCAGCGGGTCGCGCCGAACTGCCGCTCGTCCCCGTCCAGCGGCGCATACAGCAGGCCGGTCTGCACATTGCGCTCCCCGCGGCGCACGCACTGCACCTGACGGATGACCGCGCCCGCGTGGAGACGATGCCCGTTTTCCCGCGCATAGCGCCTGACGCGCTCAAAAACAGGCTCGAGGCTGTCGCCCACGGCATAGCGTACGGCGGTGACGACGCAGGGCTTGGGCGGCAGATACAGCATCTGGCTGCCGGCGCGCAGCCCCAGCTCCAGCGCGACATCCGCATCGACGGCGACGCCCTGCAGCGGCGGCTCATGATAATCCGTCCGGGTGAGATACGGACCGTCCAGCAGCATCGCGGCGGACAGGTGCGGGGTGTAGGCATCCACCCACTGCGAGAGCATGTCGATCATGCCCTCATCCGTCGGGCGGCCGTCGCGCAGCGTGCCCAGGAAATACATCGCGGGCTTTTCCTCCAGCACGCAGGCATCCAGCAGGCGCTCCGCCTGGCGGATGCGCGCAGTCTGCGTGCGCAGGCTCTTGCGCACGCGCAGCAGCCGCTCGATTTCCCCGGCGATCGCCTCCTCGCGCGCCTCAAGCGCATGCAGCTGGCCGTCCTCATCCGTATCCAGCAGCTCGCCCGTCTCCTGCATGGAAAAGCCATAGCGGCGCAGCTGCACGCCGCAGCCCATCGCCAGCATCTCCTCCGGGCCGTAGAGACGATAGCTGCTGCCCGCCCTGCGCTCGAGCCGGAGGATGCCGTGCTTCTCATACAGACGGATGCCGTTTTGCGACATGCCAAAGATGCGCTCCATCTGTGTGGCCTTGATTCTCAATGCGCGCCTCCCAAGTCGTCACCAGGTGACGGCTTATTTGTCCAAATTGGTCGATTTGTCAATTTTTTACCAGTATATCACAGTTTTTTCGCCCCGTCAAAGCGGGATTGACCCATCACCCTGTGACGGCCTTATACTGTCTATATTCCTTGGCGCGTCCTGCCCGCGGGCACGGCGCGCATGACACACATTTCACAGCATGACAGGAGGCAAAGATGATGAGCAAGAACATCAATCGCCGCGATTTCCTCAAGGGCACCGCATTCAGTGCGCTCGGCCTGGCCGCTGCCAGCATGGGCATCCCCGCCCTGGCGGAGGAAAAGGGCCTGTATACGCCGGGCACCTACTCCGCGACGGCCACCGGCATGGGCGACGTCACCGTCACCATGACCTTTGACGCCAACGCCATCACCAACGTCGTGGTGGACACCTCCAAGGAGACCACCGGCTTCGGCCTGGAAAAGGCCGGCGAGTTCGCCGAGCGCATTCTGGCCGCGCAGAGCGCGGAGATCGACGCCGTGTCCGGCGTGACCGTCACCAGCAATGCGGTCATCGACGCCGCGAAGGCCTGTATCGCGCAGGCCAAGGGCGAGACGGTCGAGATCGCGCCGGTCGTGGAGAGCGCCGCGGCGGACGACGGCGACTGGCTCGGCGAGGAGCCGGAGACCCCGGCAATCGATCAGGTGATCGACGTGGACGTCGTCGTGGTGGGCGCCGGCCTGTCCGGCGTGTGCGCTGCGCGCGCGGCTGCCGAGGAGGGCGCTCGCGTCGCCGTTATCGAGAAGTGCGCGTCCTTCAACTGCCGCTCCGGCGAGTACGCCGTGCTCAACGGCCCGCTGAACGAGCGCTGGGGCCGCACGAACATCGTGGACACCGACGTCGTCGTCAACCGCCTGATGCGCGAGTGCACCTACCGCAACAAGCGCGCCATCATCAAGCGCTGGGCTGACCACGCCTGGGAGGCCATCGACTGGTTCATCGGCGCGTATCCGGAGCTGACGATCTGCGATACCACCCGTCAGGCGGTCACGAAGGAGCAGTTTGACAAGGGCATTCTGGTGCCGCTGGCCTGGCCGCAGCCGGAGCACTACGATTACAGGAACGAGGAGTTCCCGACCTTCCCGTCCTCGATGGAGTTCCGCTCCAGCCGCCCGGATCAGCAGGGCTTCGTCGTGGAGGCGAACCTGAACAAGGCCGTCGAGCTGGGCGCGCAGACCTTCTTCGGCTGCTTCGCCACCAAGCTGCTCAAGGACGAGACGGGCCGCGTGACCGGCGTCATCGTGCGCGACGCGCTGAACGGCAACCGCTTCATCCAGTTCAACGCGGCCAGGGGCGTCATCCTGGCCACCGGCGACAACGGCGGCGACGAGCGCATCATGAAGCACTTCGCGCCGGAGATCGCGGAAAAGAAGATCACGAACCTGGGCGCCCTGGGCATGATGGGCATGGACGTCGAGGGCAAGCCCTGCCCGACCGGCGACGGCCTGCGCATGGGCGCATGGATCGGCGCGAAGGTGCAGGATTTCCACGCCCCGATGACCCATCACATGGGCGGCGGCATGGGCGTGACGCCGTTCCTGCAGCTCAACAAGCACGGCAAGCGCTTCATGAACGAGTCCATCCCGGGCCAGCAGCTGGAAAACCAGATCGAGCTGCAGCCCGATCTGACCTCCTTCCAGATCTACGACAGCAAGTGGCCGGAGCAGATTCCCTACATGCCGGCCAACCACGGCGGCCTGTGCTACATCATCCCGGAGGACGAGGACGAGAGCAACCCCAACTTCACCGACCGCCAGTATACAAAGGTCTCCGCGAAGGCCAACGCCTACAACTTCAAGGCGGACACCCTCGACGAGCTCTTCGCGCAGCTGGGCTACACCGGCGAGGCGCTGGAGAACGCCCGCGCGAGCGTGGAGCGCTACAACCAGCTCTGCCGCGAGGGCTATGACGCCGACTTCGGCAAGGACGCCAGCCGCATGTTCCCGCTGGAGAACGGCCCGTTCTACGCCTGCACCTGGAGCACGACGGCGATGCTCGTGTGCGTCGGCGGCCTGGAGTCCGACGAGAACTGCCACACCTTCACCGGCACCGCCGACAACCCGACCCGCGACCAGATTCCGGGCCTGTATGTCTGCGGCAACGTGCAGGGCAGCCGCTACGCGGTCGAGTATCCGATCTGCTTCCGCGGCATCAGCCATTCCCTGTGCGTCTACTACGGCTACATCGCCGGCAAGAACTGCGCCCAGGGCGTGTAACGCCTTCCGGCCAACTGAATACAGGGTGCTTCCGCCTCGCGGAGCACCCTTTTTTCGCTTCGCGTCGGGGGAACGTCAGGGCTGCCGCCCTGAAACCCGCTTGGGGATTTCATCCCCAAACCCCTTCTGCGCTTCGCGGCGGCGTAAAGCAGCCTGCCTTCCCCCTTTGGGGAAGCGCCCAC
>JAGBDL010000096.1 GCA_017937505.1 Clostridia bacterium
ATCGGCGCCGGGATGGAAGCGCTCCGCGCGCGGCTTGCGCGGTGGGACGAGGCGTTCATCCGCGCGCGCATCAGCCCGGGCGGCTGCGCCGACCTGCTGGCGCTGACGCTGCTGGCATACTTCATGACATGAATCTGTATCAATGAAACCAAACGACGCTGCTTCTGAAGCGGCGTCGTTTTGAATATGATCATATATATGAATGGAGAGCGTCATTTCTGCACCGGCAGGTTGAGCGGCACGTTCAGCTTGTCGCAGACGATGCGCACAAAGTCCTCCATGTACCGGGGCAGATACAGGCCCTTGCGGTAGCACAGGTAGAAGTGGCGCTCAAAATCGCTGTTGAGGATGGGGTGGCACTGCACGCGGTAGTGCAGATCCAGCGAGTTCATGACGTAGACGTGCGGGATGAGCATGACCGCGTTGGCGCGGGCGGCCACATGCTTGCCGGCCTCCATGTTGCTGGTTTCGATGAGGATGGACGGGCTGATGTGATGGTGCTCAAAGAGCGCGTCCTGCACCAGACGCACGCTGTGGCCGGGACGCATGGAGACAAACTTCTCGTGCTGCGCCTCGGCGATCTCAATCGGCGTGCCGTCCTCAAAGCGGTGCGCCAGCTCCGTGGAGCGCGCGGCCATGAGCACGACCTGCTCGTTTTCAATCAGGACGTACTGCAGCTTGTTGGGCTTTTCGCTGGTGGCGACCAGCGCGATGTCGCACTGGCCCTCGGCGGTCAGCCGCTCGAGCGTGTCGCTGCCGTGCTCCACCAGCTCCACCGTGACATAGGGATACCGGCGCGTGAATTCCGGGATGACCAGCGGCAGCAGCTGAAGGCCCCGCTGCACGGAAATGCCCACGCGGATGCGGCCGTGGATTTCGGTGGTCATCTCGGCGAGCTGCGCGCGCAGATTCCGCTCGATGTCCAGCACCTGCTGCGCCGCGTCCACATACTTGTGGCCGGCGTAGGTCAGGGAGATGGGATCCGTGCTGCGGTCAAAGATGGTCGCGCCCAGATCCTGCTCGATCTGCTTGATCGTCTGGGAGAGGGCGGGCTGGGAGACGTAGAGCTTCTTGCTGGCAGCGGTGATGGACCCCTCGCGAAGGACGGTCAACACATATTGAATGTGCTTCATGTTCATGGGGAAATCGCCTCCCGGTCGTTCGATCCTCTGTACTGGTATACAAGAATACAAAGCCATAAGAACGGAATTATATTCAACATATACAAATCGGTATTTGCATTATGGACGGTTTTATATTATCATGAAACCAACAAAAGCGCAAGAAGACGGCCGGTGCAAAGCGGCTGGTTTTAGGATATTTTCATAGTTTTCATATTTTGCAGCTTGAGCCGAAGAGAAATCGGCTTGGGAAAATAAAAGGAGGTTCTACACTATGAAGAAGCTCGTATCTCTCGTCCTCGCAGTCGTGATGCTCGTGGCTGTGGCCGCGTGCGCCAGCGCCGAATTCAAGTTCGAGCGCAAGATCGACCTCGTCTGCCCGTGGGGCGTCGGCGGCGGCGCTGACTCCACCCTGCGTCCGATGGCGTCCCTGCTGCAGGACATCCTCGGCGTGCCGGTTGAGGTTGTGAACGTGGAAGGCGGCTCCGGCGTCAACGGCGTGGAGCACACCTACAAGCAGCCGGCCGACGGCTACACCTTCATGCTGGGCACCCAGTCCCTGTACATCCAGGACATGCTGGGCAACACCTCCATGGACTTCAAGACCGAGTTTGAGTGCGTGGACGTTCTGGTTCACTCCATCAACGCCATCGTCGCCTCCAAGATCTCCATGGAGAAGTTCGGCGTCACCAACTGGGCTGAGCTCCAGGCGTACATCGCCGAGCATCCGTTCGAGGTTTCCGTCGCGATGCTGACTGCTACCGGCGTGGACGGCGCTTCCCTGGCGCAGGCGACCGAAGGCCTTGACCTGATGGAGATCCCGTACTCCTCCGGCTCTGACGCGAACTCCGCGCTCGTGGGCGGCCACTGCGACCTGTACGTCTGCGGCTGGGACGACATCGCGGGCCTGATCGAGTCCGGCGACATCGTGCCGATCCTGGCGCTGTGCGAGAACCGCATGAGCATCGCTCCGGATATGCAGTGCTCCGTGGAGAACGGCATTGACTCCGTCATGGGTCCGTGGCGCGGCATCTTCGCCAAGAAGGGCACCCCGCAGGAGGCCATCGACACGCTGGTTGCCGCCATCGAGCAGGCCAAGCAGTCCGAGACCTGGAAGGAATTCACCCACAACGCTGCGTATGACGAGCGTCCGATCCCGGCTCCGGGTGAGGAGACCGTCGCGTTCTGCCAGAGCGAGTACAAGGATCTGCACGACTACATGGTCGAGCAGGGCACCCTCGTGAAGGAATACGAGGATCTGAAGTAAGCGGAAGCTTTACGGATTCTTTACGAAAACTGACAGGGAAAGAGGGGGGATTTTCTCCCTCTTTCCTAAATGACAAAGGAGTTGCGGCACTGTGTTTGAACTGATTATCAACATTCTGCTCTTCATCTTCCTTGGCTTCACATACTTCACGCATGTGCTGGAGGCGGCGGTCCCCGCGAAGGTGGCCAAGAACCCCTTCGTCCTTCAGCCGGATGTGTGGCCCAAGACGATCATCGTTCTGCTGGAAATCTGCCTGATCATCAACATCATTCAGATCATCCGCAAGAACAAGGGCAACCCCGAGTTTTCCATCTCCGCGTTTGCCAAGAGCATTCCGGAGTTCCTCAAGGGCAAGATCTTCCGCGGCATCGTCATCATGGTGGTAGCTTCCCTGCTGCTGGAGACGCTGGGCTTCATGGTGACCTCCGTCCTTGTGCTCTTCTTCTACGGCATGCTGCTGGGCGAGAAGAAGCTCCCGAGGCTGGCGATCGCCTCCGTCTGCATCACGCTGGTGCTCTACATTGTCTTCAATGGCATGCTCAGCGTCAACCTGCCGCGCGGCACGATCGGCTTCCTGCGCAGCTTCGCGCTGTGGATGGAGTCCATCATCGGCGCGGTCAAGAGCATCTTTTAAGTAAGGAGGCGGCTGTATTATGAGTATGGGTGAACTTCTTGCCTCCGGTTTGGCGGCTGTCTTCAATCCCGGCATGTTCCTGATGGTCCTGCTGGCCATCGTCCTGGGCACGATCTTCGGCGCCCTCCCGGGCGTCTCGGCGACCATGGCGGTTGCGCTGGGCCTGACCTTTACCTACACGATGGAGCCGATTCCGGCCATCGTCTTCCTGACGGCGATCTACTGCTCGTCCATCACCGGCGGCTCGATCACCGCAATCCTCTTCAAGATCCCGGGCGTTCCCTCCTCCGCGCCGACCACGTTTGACGGCTATCCGATGGCCCAGCGCGGCGAGGCGGGCAAGGCCCTGGGCGTGGCGCTGCTGGCCTCCGCGATCGGCGGCCTCATCTCCGCCGTCGCCATGTTCCTGCTGTCCCAGCCGCTGACCAAGGCTGCGCTGTCCTTCGGCCCGAGCGACCTGTTCGCCGTGACCTTCATGGGCCTGTCCATCCTCACGTGCCTGGACAGCGACCACATCCTCACCTGCATCATCTCCGGCCTGCTGGGCCTGCTGCTTGCCTGCGTGGGCCAGGACAAGATGTATGCCGTGCAGCGCCTGACCTTCGGCAGCCGCAACCTGCTGGCCGGCATCGACATGATCCCGGTGCTCATCGGTCTGTTCGCGGTGACCGAGGTCTTCAAGCAGACCGATCCCAAGAAAAAGCGCATCTCCGCGGAGGACGGCGTGACGGGCGGCAAGGTCAACACCAAGATGCCGAGCCTCAAGGAGATCTGGAGCATCAAGTGGACGATGCTGCGCTGCTCCGTGGTCGGTACCGTGGTCGGCATCCTGCCGGGCGCCGGCGCGACCATCGCATCCTTCATGTGCTACACGATGGAGACGAAGCTCTCCAAGCATCCGGAGAAGTTCGGCACGGGCATCATCGACGGCATCGCCGCCTCTGAGGCCTCCAACAACGCCGCGACCGGCGGCGCGATGGTGCCGCTGCTCTCCCTGGGCATCCCGGGCGGCAACGCCGCTGCGGTCATGATGTCCGCGCTGACGCTCAAGGGCGTCCAGCTTGGACCGCTGCTGCTGACCAACCAGCCGACCTACCTCTCCGCGACCTTTATGACCATGATCGTCACCAACATCCTGATGGTCATCGTCGCCATGGGCATCGCGAAGGTGTTCGCGCAGATCCTGGCCATTCCGTATTCCTACCTCGGACCGATCATCCTCATGCTGGCCCTCATCGGCACCTACGGCGACCAGATGTCCGCCACCAGCGTGCAGATCATGGTGCTGGCCGGCGTGCTGGGCCTGATCGTGCGCGCCTGCCACCTCAACAGCGCCGCCATCGTGCTGGGCCTGGTGCTGGGCAGCATGTGCGAGCAGAACTTCTCCCGCGGCTACCTGATGAGCAAGGCGAACATCTTTGCGATGTTCAGCCCGGTGCAGCATCCGATCGCCTTCGTCCTGATCATCGTGTGCATCGTGCTGCTCCTCAGCCCGATCGTCATGCCGCTGATCAGCAAGAAGAAGAAGGCCTGATTCACCGAATCGGCGAGACGATTCGCTTCTTCATGGATAACCGGTGCGCCTGCCGGGAGGCAGGCGCACTGGTGAATCCGGACCGTTCAGAAACCGTGAAGAATCCGGGGTGATTGCTATGGGGCATGGAGCGCAGCTCCTGCTGACGATCCTTTGCGCGCTGGCGATTGGCTATCTGCTTGATAAGATTCATCTTCCAGGCGGGATGATGGTGGGCGCGGTCATCGGCAGCTGTCTGCTGGGCGTGCTGACGCAGCAGAGCTACATGCCCTCCCCGGCGAAGACCATCGCGCAGATCATCGCGGGCGCGTTTATCGGCTCGGGCATCACGCGAAAGGACGTCAGCGAAATGAAGACGGTGCTCAGGCCCGCGCTGATCCTGATCCCGTGTCTGCTGGTGGTCAACATCGTCGCGGGCCTGCTCATCTACAGAACCGGCACGATGGACCTGATGACGGCCCTGATGTGCTGCGTGCCCGGCGGCATCAGCGATATCCCGATGATCGCCGCCGACATGGGCGCGGATCCCTCCATTGTGGTGACCATGCAGTTCATCCGCCTCGTACTGGGCATCGGCGTGTTTCCGCTGCTGATCCGGCTGGTGGCCGGAGAGGGCGGGGAAAAGGCCGGGGCCGTTCAGAAGAAATCCAAAAAGAGCTTTCAGATTCAATACGTCGCGCTCACCTTTGCCGTCGCCGCGGTGTGCGGCCTGATCGGCAAGGTTTCTCCCATGCCCTCCGGCACGATGGGCTTTGCGACGCTGGGCAGCATCGTGTTCGCCTGCGCGTTCCCCGGCAAGGCGCAGATGCCGCGCTTCCTCAGGAAGTGCGCGCAGCTGCTCTCCGGCGCGTATGTCGGTGCGTGCATCGGCGCCGAGCAGATCCGGACGCTGATGCACCTCGGCGTGCCGGTCGTGATCCTGGTGACGGCCTACCTGATTGTGTGCTTCGGCGTGGGTACGCTGCTGTGGAAGACGGGCTGCTTTGGCCATACGGAGGGCCTGCTCGCCGCCACGCCTGCGGGGGCGAGCGATATGGCGCTCATCAGCGCCGACCTGGGCGTGAACAGCGCCAAGCTGTGCGTCCTGCAGGTGCTGCGGCTGGTGACCGTGGTGCTGGTCTTCCCCTCCATTCTGAGCTTCGTGGTGCACCTGTTTGCATGAGAAACCGGCATGCAGCCGGATGCGTGAAATGTTGTTCATCCTCTGGCCTCCTGGCCCGAGGCCGATGCTTTGCAAAAAGATTCCATAACAAAGGCAGGGAACAATATGCAGATTGAAAAGAACGCCGTAGCCGGCACGCTCGAATCGAGCGACGCGATGGTCACCGTCGAGCCGGGCACAAACGGCATCGAGCTGGATATTTCCTCCAGCGTCATGAATCAGTACGGCCGCCAGATCAAGGCGACTGTGCTGGAGACCCTGGGCCGCCTGGGCGTGACCGACGGCCGCGTGACGGTGGTGGACAAGGGCGCGCTCGACTGCACGCTCAAGGCGCGCGTGGAGTGCGCCGTCTTCCGCAGCTGCGACAAGAGCGCGGCGGGCATTCCGTGGGGAGGTGTCGTCAAGTGATCAGGAGACCTGTGCCGGAGCGCTTCCGCCTGCGCCGCACCATGATGTTCATGAACGCGCAGAAGCCGGGCCTCATCAAGGACGCGTACATCTACGGCTGCGACTCCATCATGCTGGATCTCGAGGACGCCGTCGCCGAGAACCAGAAGGATGCCGCCCGCTTCTCCCTCTATCATGCGCTGACGACGATTGACTACGGCGACACCGAGGTCATCGTGCGCATCAACGGCCTGGACACCCCGCACTGGCAGGAGGATATCCGCGTGTGCGTCGCCGGCGGCGCGGACGGCATCCGCATCGCCAAGTGCGAAAGCGCGCAGGACGTGAAGACCGTCGAGGCCGCCGTGACGGCTGCTGAGAAGGAATTCGGCGTGGAGGAGGGCCGCACGCTGCTCATGGCCGCGCTTGAGAGCCCCAAGGGCATCCTCAACGCCTACGAAATCTGCACGGCGTCCGACCGCATGTTCGGCGTGGCGATTTCCGGCGGCGACTTCCGCAAGTGCATGCAGACCAAGTTCGATCCCTCCGGCATCGACATGCTGGCCGCCCGCGGCCAGATGCTCATCGCCGCGCGCGCGGCGGGCATCCAGTGCTTTGACACGGTGTTCACGGATCTGGACGACAACGAGGGCTTTGAGGCCGAGGTCCGCCAGAACAAGGCGATGGGCTTTGACGGCAAGAGCCTGATCAACCCGAAGCAGATTCGCCTGGTGCACGAGATCTTCGCGCCGACCGAGAAGGAGGTCCTTCAGGCCGAGGCGATGGTCAGCGCCTTCCGCGAGGCCGCGGCCGCCGGCATCGGCGTGTTCACGGTGAACGGCAAGATGGTTGACGTCGCCTTCATTCCGGGCGCGGAGAGAACGCTGCGGCTGGCCAAGGCCTGCGGCATGTACGAGGGGGATCTGGTATGAAAAATGCAGTAGGACGCGAAATCCCGGATTTCCTGCTTGAAAATGGCAAGGAAGTCTATCAGGGCAAGAACTACATGGATGGCAAGTATCTCCAGAAGGCCGCGCCGAAGACCCGCCGCTACGAGAAGCCGCAGGAGAGCAAGATCGTGGATTCCATCGCGGACGCGCTTCGTCAGTGCGGCGCCAGGGACGGCATGACCTTCTCCTTCCATCATCACCTGCGTGAGGGCGACTATGTGGTCAACATGGTCATGAAGGCCGCCATCGAGGAGCTGGGCCTCAAGGATCTGACCATCGCCGCCTCCTCCCTGGGCGCTGCCCACGACCTGATCGCCGACTACATCGAGGAGGGCAAGGTCATCGGCATCCAGACCTCCGGCATTCGAGGCCGCATGGGCCAGGTGGTGTCCGAGGGCAAGCTGAAGACCACCGCGATCATCCGCAGCCACGGCGGCCGTCCGCGCGCCATTGAGGCGGGCGAGGTGCACATCGACATCGCGTTCGTCGGCGCGCCGACGAGCGACTGCGTCGGCAACAGCCGCGGCATCGGCGGCAAGAGCAACTGCGGTTCCATGGGCTACGCCATGACCGACGCGAAGTATGCCGACCATGTGGTCGTCATCACCGACTGCCTGGTGGACTTCCCGAACATGCCTGCCTCCGTTGAGGCGATCGACGTGGACGCGGTCGTCGTCGTCGATTCCATCGGCAACCCGAAGAAGATCGCCTCCGCCGCCGCGCGCATCTCCCAGAACCCGCGCGACCTGATGATGGCGGAGAACGTGGCGAAGGTCATCGCTTCCACGCCGTATTTCAAGGACGGCTTCTCCTTCCAGACCGGCGTCGGCGGCCCGAGCCTGGCAGCCAACCTGTTCCTCGAAAAGTACATGGACGAGCGCGGCATCAAGATGGGCTGGGCGATCGGCGGCATCTGCAAGCCGATGGTCGAGCTGCTCAAGAAGGGCAAGATCGGCAAGGTCATCGACGTGCAGGACTTCGATCTGGACGCGGTCAACTCCATCAACCAGACCCCGAACCACTTTGAGATGAGCGCCAGCCAGTACGCCAACCCGGCGAACAAGGGCGCGTTCGTCAACAAGCTGGACTTCGTCGTCTTGGCGGCGCTGGAGATCGACACCGGCTTCAACGTCAACGTGCTGACCGGCTCGGACGGCGTGCTGCGCGGCGCGCCGGGCGGACATCCGGACACCGCAGCGGGCTCCAAGGTCTGCATCATCGTGACCCCGCTGGTGCGCGGCCGCATGGCGACCGTCTGCGAGAACGTCGTGACCGTCACCACCCCGGGCGACTGCGTGGACGTGCTGGTCACCGATTACGGCATCGCGGTCAACCCGCTGCGCCCGGACCTGATCAAGTGCCTCGACGACGCCGGCATCCCGCACGTCACCATCGAGAGCCTGAAGGAAAAGGCGTATTCCATGGTCGGCCGGCCCGATCCGGTGCAGTTTGAGGACAAGGTCGTCGCCGTGCTCGAGGCGCGCGACGGCACCATCCTCGACGTGGTTCGCCAGATCAAGCCGTTCACCTTCGACGACTAACCTTACCTCCTCCTGATTCTTCACGGAATCTCCTTCAATACGGAAAGGACGCAGGGCTTCGACCGGGCGTCCTTTTCGTATAAAGGATGCGTTAGGGCGCTTATGCTAACTAAGAAGCTTTGAAGATTGCCATCTTCAGGGGAAGCGCGCTGCGCTGGGCCCAGAGGGATGAGGGGGGATTTCGATTTCCCCCCTACATCCCTCTGGACTCCCATACCCCCTTGAAACGACCAGGACTGCG
>JAGBDL010000097.1 GCA_017937505.1 Clostridia bacterium
GTACGCGATCCCCTCCATGCAGTGGGCTTGCGGCGCAGGCCTGATCTCCGGCAAGGGCAATGGCGTCCTTGACCCCAAGGGCAATGCGACCCGCGCCGAGGCGGCTCAGATCCTGATGAATTACTGCGAAAACGTCGCAAAATAATTTCATACGCGCAAATCGCAAAAGACCCAGCTCCACAGGGAGCTGGGCCTTTTGTGTAGGAAGGAAACAAAACGTAAGAGAGGGAGATCAAAGCAGTCCGTCACACTGGCTGAGCGCAGCCTCGTCGGCGATCACGATCGCGTCGCTGTGGAGCTGGAGGATCGAGCCGGGCACCTCCGGCGTCACCGGGCCGAAGCACGATTCCCGGATCGCCCATGCCTTGTCCTCACCGCTCGCCACCACGAGCACCTTTTTCGCGGTCATGATGGTATGGATGCCCATCGAGTACGCGCGGCGCGGCACATCGTCCGCACTGGCGAAGAACCGCTTGTTGGCCTCAATCGTCGAGGGCGCGAGATCGACACAATGGGTGCCCTTGGCAAAGCAGGTGCCCGGCTCGTTGAAGCCGATGTGGCCGTTGCGGCCAATGCCCAGAAGCTGCATGTCCACGCCGCCGAGGCGCGCGAGCAGCGCGTCATAGCGTGCGCATTCCTTTTCGGTGTCTGGCTCGGTGCCGTCCGGCAGGTTGATGCGCGCGGGATCAATGTTCACATGGTCGAAGAAATGCGAATGCATGAAATAATGATAGCTCTGCTCATTCTCCGGAGACAGACCGTAATACTCGTCCAGATTGACCGTCGTGACCTCGGAGAAGTCCACGTCGCCCTTGCCGTACCATTTGACAAGCTGCTCATAGATGCCGATCGGCGACGAGCCGGTCGCAAGACCCAGCACGGATTCCGGCTTCAGGATGACCTGTGCCGAAATGATGTTGGCCGCCTTGCGGCTCATATCGTTATAATCCTTCGCACGAATGATTTTCATGATTTGCCTCCTGTTTCTTTGATGAATCCATAATATTTGCGTGCCAGCGTGAGCAGCTCGGATTCGTTCACCCACGCGGTCAGGCAGCCGATTCCAGTGACGCATTTGCCGCCCGTGATATTGCCGAACAGCACGCATTCCGGGAAGGAATAACCGTGATACAGGCCATACATCAGCCCGGCGAGAAAGGCGTCGCCCGCGCCGGTCGCGTCCCGGCAGACAAACTCCGGAATGTTCGGCACCGTGTACAGCACCCCGTCCTCCAGAACCAGGCAGCCGTCCTTGTCCAGCTTGACGAGCGGCTTTTCAATGTAGTCAGCCAGCACGCGGATGGCCTCCTCCGGCGTATCCTTGCCGGTGATCTGAAGCGCCTCGCGGGTGTTCGGGGTGAAATAATCGGCCAGACGCAGGTATTCCCTGTACTTTTCCAGACTCATCTGGTCGTCCCAGCCGATGTCGAACAGCAGGGTGGTCCCTTCCTCGTGCAGCTTTTCATACACCGGCAGAAAACCGGGCTGCATCTGGACGATCCGCGCGCCGGTGGACATCTGATACACCGCATCGCACAGCGCGTCGGTGATTTCGGTGGGCGTGCAGTAGGTCGCAAACGTGCGGTCGCCGGGCGTCAGCATGACGCTGGTTACATTGAGCGGAATGCCCTCCCCGGTGTAGAGATTGCGCGGCACCACTCCGCTGCGCTCGAACTCGGCGCGCGCGAACGCGGAAAACAGATCGTCGCCCAGATAGGTCGCCAGACGCGCCGGAAGGCCGAGCCGCGCGGCGGTCACCAGCGTACCCGGCGCGCCGCCGCCAAGCTGCACGCGGAAATCCGACGAAAAGATCTCCTCGCCCTCGCTCGGGACGCGCGGCATGCCGACATACATCAGATCCACATTGGTCACGCCCGTGGACGCGATAAACGACATATCAGTCCCTCCAGTCTCCGATGTAGGGGGCGTTGAGCGCAAAA
>JAGBDL010000098.1 GCA_017937505.1 Clostridia bacterium
CCGGTCATCGCCGTGGGCGTGCCGATGGTGGTGTACGCCTCGACCATCGCCAGCGACGCGATGAGCGACATGCTCCGCGCGGACGGCGGCACGGAGGCGGACGAGGAGAAGGTCGCCGCGTGCGTGGAGCGCGTCGTCTCCGAGCGGCTGGGTGACCTGATCGTCACCCCGCGCGAGGTGGACGCGCTGGTGGAGCGCATGGCGGGCATCCTCGCCGAGGGCATCAACCTCGCGCTGCATCCGGGCCTGTCGCGGGAGGAAATCGAACAGCTGATGGCCACGTGACGGCGCCGCGCATGACCGGATTTGAACCGGCAGAGCCGCCGTATTCCAAAAAGGGGGAATCTCAATGAAAAAAGCTTTTGCCGCCGCTGTGCTCGCGCTTGCCCTGCTGATGCCGCGGCTTGCGCTGGGCGAGGCGCCGATGGAGGAGGGCACGCCCTTTACCCTCACCAGCCCGAGCGTAATCCTGACGGAACCGAAGACGGGCAAGGTCATCTTCGAGAAGAACGCGGACGAGCGGAGGCCCGTCGCCAGCGTGACGAAGGTGATGACCATCCTGCTGACGCTGGAGGCGATCGACGACGGGCGCGTGGGCCTTAGCGACAGTGTGCCGGTGTCCGCGCGCGCCTCGGGCATGGGCGGCAGCCAGGTGTTTCTGGACGCCAACAAGGATTACAAGCTGCGCGACCTGCTCAAGAGCGTGATCGTCGCCAGCGCAAACGACGCGGCTGTCGCGCTGGCGGAGTATATGGACGGCGCGGAGGAGGCGTTCGTGCGCAGGATGAACCAGCGCGCGCAGGAGCTGGGCCTTGCGGATACGCATTACGTCAACTGCACGGGCCTGCCCGCGCAGGGCCACTACACCACCGCGCGCGACGTGGCGAAGCTCAGCGCGCAGCTGGATTCCCATCCGCTGTACTACGAGTTTTCCACGATCTGGATGGATGAGCTCACGCATCCCGGCGGCCGCGTGACGCAGCTAACGAACACCAACCGGCTCATCCGGTTTTACAGCGGCTGCGATGGATACAAGACCGGCTCGACCAACGAGGCGAAATACTGCATTTCCGCCACGGCAGAAAAAAACGGCCTGCGCCTGATCGCCGTTGTGCTCGGCGCAAACGCAAGCCAGACGCGCTTTGACGAGGCGCGCAGCATGCTGGAATACGGCTTCTCGGGCTATCAGCTGTTTTGCCCGGTCAGGGAGGGCGATTCCCTGGGGATGCAGGTGCCTGTGCGCCTGGGCGGCAGCGACACGGTCACCGCCGTCAGCGGCGGCACCAGCGAGCTTCTGCTCAAGAAGGGCGAGCAAAGCCAGATCTCCCTGGAGGTCGCGCTGGCGCAGAGCGTGGCCGCGCCGGTGAGGAAGGGCGACGTCCTCGGCGGAATCCGCGTCAGGCAGGGCGGCGCGACCGTGCAGACGCTTCCCGCCGTCGCCGGCGAGACGGTGGAGCTGCCCGGCATGATCAACGCGCTGCTGCGCATCCGCAGCCACTTCATGCTCAGGATCAAGTAACCCTCCGTCAAGCCGCCGCGAAGCGAAGATGGGAGTCTGAGGGACCGGAGCCTGCCGCCGCCAGTGGGATCGAAATCTCGCGCGCCCAGTGGGCGAAACAGCGAGATGGAGATCGGAACTGCAAAGGAGCGCTTGCGCGACTATTGCTGTTCCCGGGCCGAAACAGGCAGGCGGAGCGTCGGGAATCGCAAGGAGCGCCAATGGCGCGACTATGCGAGTTCCCCGGATCAACAGCCTCGAACGTCCTCCGTTATTTTTTCGCAACGCCCGGCGCGTTCTTCGCCGCGCAGGTCGTCTGCCAGGGCAGGCCGGAGTCGTAGCTGAAGCCGCCGTGCAGCGCGCGCAGGGACGCATAGGACGCCTTGCCGGTCATGTAGTCATTGGCCGCGGCGATGAGCGCCTGACTGCGCTGCACAGCGGCGGCATAGAGGTCGTCAAAGCTGTCGTGGCGAATCTGCTCCGGCGACCAGATCGAGGCCCAGGCACGGTGCGCGTCGTTCATGATGTCCGCGTCCGGCGGCTCGGCGGGCATCATGTGCGCATGCAGCGGCGCGTCGAGCCCCAGGGGCCTGAGCAGCGCGCCCAGGGTGCGGAACTTTTTTCCGCTCTCCGAGCGCAGGGCGCGGCAGAGATTCACCGCGTCGTCAAAGCTCCTGCGCACGCGGAACACGCCGATCGACTCGCCCGGGAAGACCCTGTCGATCGCGGCGCAAAGCGCCCGGGCGATCTCGTCCTTTTCGCCAGAGCGCAGCTGTGCAAAGCCCGCCATCTGCACGGGCAGCCCCGAGGCATGCCCCTGACGGCGGTACAGAAGCGTCTCCAGCTGGTGCTCGAGCGTGCAGTGCAGGGTGGAGGAATAGCCGCCGTCCGACGTCAGGGAATGGGCGTAGACAAAGGGATGGAACGTGGTGTCCGTCCCGTAGTGCGAGAAGAAGCCGCAGCAGTATGCGCGCGTCAGCTCGCTGCCCGCGCAGGCATCCGAGAGCGCGAGCAGGAAATCGTCCGTCTTCTGCGTGTGCAGAATCGAGCCGAGCCGGGGCACCAGCGGCGCGCCGGGCGTGGGAATCACGGAGAAGAAGAAGGGATCCGGGCCTTCGCTGCCGGCCTGCACGGCGCTGCGCAGCGCCGGGGAAGCGAAGAGGGACAGCGCGTCGCATGCGCTTGCCGCGACGCACTGGTGCACATAGGATGCGGGCATACATGCCTCCTTGAGCGGTCAAGCCGGCATGCCGCCGGCGGGATGACAAAAGTGAACCTGCCGACATTATACACAGCCTTGCGAATTTTGTCGACGGGCAAATGCAGGAAAAGGGATGACGCCGCGCAGCGCCATCCCTTTGGAGCGTATGCCGTTATGAGAGCCTGATGACCAGCGTTTCGCCGATAAACGTGCAGCAGTCCTCAGCCGGGAAGGCGGGCAGGGTCTGAACCGCCTCGCTTTCCTTGAGCTGCTCCAGCTCAAATGTGCTCACGAAATTGAGCGGATAGCCCAGCACCTGCCAGCAGTACCAGATCATGTCCTCGTCGGTGGAGACGACGTAGTTGCCGCTGGCCGCGTCGAGCGTGGAGAGATGCTCAAAGCCCTTGCGCTCCACGGAAAAGACGGAGGCTTCCGGCGTGCCGAGGATCGCCACGGGCGTTTCGCCGGGCACATAGCCCTCCGTCTCCTCAATGCGCTGAATGACGCGGGACATCAGCGAGAGCGTGGATTCAAACTCGAGGTTCTTTTTCAAATAGACCTGATTGGAGAACACGATGCTCCCCAGGAAGATCACGCCGAACGCCCCGGCAGCCAGATGCTGCACGTGGGCCTTGTCCGGCGCGAGACGGGCGAGCAGCATGATGAAAAGCACATCCATCAGGCAATACACCATGGTGATCTGGGGCACGGCGTCTGCACTGAAGACGGGCAGATTGCAGGCGAGCGGCATGGCGAGCACGCCCAGCGTCAGCAGCGATGCGCAGGCAGCGCCCAGCGCCCGGAACGACGCGGCAAACGCCAGCACGGCCAGCAGCGCGATGAGCGCCCGCAGCGCGACGCTGAGGGCGGCGTAGGCCGTCAGCGGGGCAAACAGCGCGCGGATGGGCGCCAGCCAGAGACCGGAAAGACCGTCGCCGGCCGTTTGCAGCGCGGCCTGCTGGTCAAGCCCGCTGCGGCGCAGCATCAGCAGATCGCCCGCAGAATAGAC
>JAGBDL010000099.1 GCA_017937505.1 Clostridia bacterium
GCCCGTGAGCATGCAGCCCTGCGCGGAGACGAGGCTGTCCGGCAGACGAAGGCGAATCCACCGGGAACGGGCAAACAGGCGGCACAGAAGCGCGTCGAGCGAGACGGCGGCGGTCAGCGGGAGCAGCGCCGTGCGCAGCAGCGCGCCAGGCAGCAGACGCGGACGCAGGAGGGCCAGCGCCTCCGGCAAAAGCGCAAGCGCTGTGAGCAGCGGCGCGCCGGTCAGCGCGCTGAGCACAAGCAGCGCGAGCTGGACAAGCGGCAGGAGCGAGACGGCATCGGCGCGGCGCAGCGCGTGCAGCCGGTGCGCGGAAAACAGCGCCGGCAGGGTGAGCGGCGTGCGGCGCAGGAAGAAGCAGCCCTCCGCCATGGGCGTGGCGGCAGCGGGCGAGGAGAGCGAGGCGGTCAGCGCCCCGGCGGTGTACAGGGTGGGGCTGCACGCGGGAAGAAGGCCGTCGCGGGCCAGAAGTGTCTCCCGGACGGCGGAAACGGGCGAGAGGGAGAAGCCGCAGGTGCGGATCAGCCGCGCAAACGCGGTTTCTGGATAGGCGCGGGGATGACGGACGGGCGCGGCGACGCGGCCGCACGGGGCATGCTCAAGCGCGGCGAGCATGCGCGCGGGCGTATCCGGCGTGCTGGCGAGCTCCATGCCGGAAAAGAGCACAGCGTCAAAGCGGCCCCTCAGCGAGGCGGGCGAGACGGTGGCCGCGTCAAAGACGGCCGTGGTCTGGCCGGACGAGAGCAGCTGCGCGATCACCTCGCGGCAGGAGAGCGCCTGCTCCGCCCCCAGATACTGCCGGGCGGCGTCGTCCCAGACACGACGGCGTGCGAGCAGCAGAAACTGCCCGGGCCGGCGGGCGTTCATCGCCATCACGCCGGACTGCAGGCGGCGCAGCAGCGGCGCGTCATCCGGTAGACTCGCGGCGCCGGCCGCATGAAAATCCGCAAAGAGGAGCAGGGTATGGGCAGCGTCGTCCGTGCTCATGCGCCGGAGCCGGCGAAGCGCATCGTCCGCGTCCGCCTGCGTGCGCAGGACGAAGCTGACGACGTGCAAAAGCGACTGATTCAACAAAAGCCCTCCTCACGCGCAAGCTGGCCTCAGTGTGTGCACATCGCGCCGCGCTTATGTGAAAAGCGCGTACTGACCCGGCATAAAAACAGACCGGCGCGCATAAGGATGGCCAATGGCGGCAAAAAACGCCCGTCAATCCGGTGAAAACCGGAAAAAATGAGCATTTGCCCGCTTTTTTGGGATTGATCTTCTTTTATCGGTGTGCTACAATATCGGATAGCGTTTTCGGTTTTCCGGGATGCTGTGAACAGAAAGCAGAACAACATCATCCATGATTGATATTCAGGAGGAGCAAAAGCACATGAGCACCACCGTAGAGAAGATTGCCAGCAACAAGGTCAAGCTGTCCTTTGACGTCGACAGCGCCAAGTTCGACGAGGCGATGGGCAAGGCGTACCTCAAGGTCCGCAATCAGGTCACCATCCCGGGCTTCCGCAAGGGCAAGGCCCCGCGCAAGATGATCGAGAACATGTACGGCGAGGGCGTCTTCTATGACGAGGCCTTTGAGCTGATCTTCGACGAAGTGTACGGCCCGGCTGTGGACGAGAACAAGATCGAGGTCGTCGATCGTCCGGAGATCGAGATTCAGGAGATCGGCGCGGGCAAGAACCTCAAGTTCACCTGCGAGGTCTTCGTCAAGCCGGACGTGACCCTGGGCGAGTACAAGGGCGTGTCCGTGAAGAAGGAGACCACCGTCGTGACCGACGTCGAGGTGGACGCGCGGGTCGAGGAGGAGCGCAACAAGCAGGCGACCGAGATCGAGGTCGAGGACCGCGCGGTTGCCGAGGGCGACACCGTGAACCTTGACTATGCCGGCACCGTGGACGGCGTGGCCTTCGCCGGCGGCACCGCGCAGGATCAGACCCTCAAGATCGGCTCCGGCAGCTTCATCCCGGGCTTTGAGGAGCAGATGATCGGCATGAACATCGGCGAGGAGAAGGACCTTGAGGTCACCTTCCCGGAGAAGTACCACGCCGAGGAGCTGGCCGGCAAGGCCGCCGTGTTCCACGTCAAGGTGAACGCCATCACCGAAACCCAGCTGCCGGCGCTTGACGACGATTTCGCCAAGGACATCTCCGAGTTTGACACCCTGGAGGAATACAAGGCCGACATCCGTGCCAAACTGGAAGCTCAGGCTGCTGAGAAGGACAACAACAACTTCACCAATGCGGTGATCGAGAAGGTGCTGGAGAACGCGACCGTGGAGATCCCGGAGGCGATGATCGAGCGCCAGATCGACTCCATGATGCGCGACTTCGAGTACCGCCTCATGGGCAACGGCCTGAAGCTGGATGACTTCCTCAAGTACACTGGCTCCGACATGAAGGCCTTCCGCGAGAACTACCGCGGCCAGGCCGAAAAGAGCGTGAAGGCGCACCTGGTGCTCGAGGCGATCGAGAAGGCCGAGGCCATCGACGCCACCCAGGAGCAGATTGACAAGCAGCTCGAGGCGTTCGCCGCCCAGACCGGCAAGACCGTCGAGGAGTTCAAGGCGTCTCTGTCCGAGAGCGATATCGCTTACTTCAAGGCTGACGCGATCCGCGACAACTGCGTGAAGTTCCTCGCCGACAACGCGAAGATCGAGGCCTGATTGGTACAGCCAATCGCGCCTGCCTGATTCGCATGTGATGAGGAGGCATTCCCATGACCAACAATTACTATATCGAGCCCAGCGTCATCGAGAAGACGCCGTACGGCGAGCGCTCGTATGACGTGTACTCCCGCCTGCTCAAGGATCGCGTGGTGTTCCTGCGCGGCGAGGTGAACGAGCAGCTGGCCAACAGCATCGTGGCTCAGCTGCTGTTCCTGGAGATGGAGGATCCGGACGCGGAAATCTCCATGTACATCAACAGCCCCGGCGGCAGCGTCACCGACGGCATGGCGATCTTTGATACCATGCGCTACATCAAGCCGAAGGTCCGCACGGTGTGCCTGGGCATGGCCGCGTCCATGGGCGCGTTCCTGCTGATGGCCGGCGAGCCGGGCATGCGCCTGGCCCTGCCCAACAGCGAGGTCATGATCCATCAGCCCAGCGGCGGCGCGAGCGGCCAGGCGACGGACGTGCAGCTGCACGCCGAGTGGCTGCTGCGCACCAAGAACAAGATGAACGGCCTGATGGCCCAGATGACCGGCCAGCCGCTTGAGAAGATCCAGCGGGACGTGGAGCGCGACTATTTCATGACCGCCGAGGAAGCCCTGAAGTACGGCATCATCGACGAGATTTACCAGCCGCGCAAAAAGTAAGACCTTTGCATGATTTCTCCTCCGGGATGGGGGAGAAATCATTCTCTATCGAACCATTCAGAATCTGAGGTGCGACATGCCAAGAGATAAGGACGAAACCAGGCAGCCGCGCGTGGCGCGCTGCTCCTTCTGCGACAAGACGCAGGATCAGGTTCGCCGCATCATCGCGGGCAACGGCGTGTATATCTGCGACGAGTGCGTCGCGCTGTGCCAGGAGATCATCTCCGATGATCTGGGCACTGCGCCCAGCCAGGAGCCGCAGAATCTGCCCAAGCCGGCGGAAATCAAGGCGGTGCTCGACGAGTACGTGGTGGGCCAGGAAAAGGCCAAGCGCGCGCTCGCCGTGGCCGTCTACAATCACTATAAGCGCATCAACGCGCCCAAAAAGCGCGGCGATGTCGAGCTGCAGAAGAGCAACATCGTGATGCTTGGCCCGACCGGCTGCGGCAAGACGTTCCTGGCGCAGTCCCTGGCCAAGATCCTCAAGGTGCCGTTCGCCATCGCGGACGCGACCAGCCTCACCGAGGCGGGCTATGTCGGCGAGGATGTGGAGAACATCCTGCTGCGCCTGATTCAGAACGCCGATTACGACATTCAGGCGGCGCAGCGCGGCATCATCTACATCGACGAGATCGACAAGATCGCCCGCAAGAGCGAAAACCCGTCGATCACCCGCGACGTCTCCGGCGAGGGCGTGCAGCAGGCACTGCTCAAGATCATTGAGGGCACTGTGGCCAGCGTGCCGCCGCAGGGCGGCCGCAAGCATCCGCACCAGGAGTTCATCCAGATTGACACGACGAATATCCTGTTCATCTGCGGCGGCGCGTTCGACGGCATCGACAAGATCATCGAAAAGCGCAACGGCGCGGGCTCCATCGGCTTCGGCGCGGAGGTCAAGAGCCGCGACACGAAGAAGAACGTGGGCGAGATCCTCGCGGATATCCGCCCGGAGGACCTGCTCAAGTTCGGCCTGATTCCGGAGTTCGTGGGCCGTCTGCCGATCCTGGTGACGCTGGACAGCCTGGACGAGGAGGCGCTGGTGCGCATCCTGACCGAGCCGCGCAACGCGCTGGTGAAGCAGTACAAGAAGCTGATGGAGCTGGACGGCGTGGATCTCGACTTCGAGGACGCGGCGCTCCAGGCGATCGCGAAGAAGGCGATCACGAGAAAGAGCGGCGCACGCGGTCTGCGCGCGATCATCGAGGACGCGCTGATGGGCACGATGTTCGAGCTGCCCAGCCGCTGCGACGTGGAGCGCGTGATCGTGACCGAGGACGTCATCACGCAGAACGTCGCGCCGACGCTGGTGCCCGGCGAGCCCAAACGCAAGATCGGCGCGGGCAAGGCCAGGCGCGAGGGCGGGACGGATAGAAGGCCGTCGGTGTCCTGAACCAATGAATCAAGAGCATCCGCATGGGAGACCGTGCGGATGCTTTGCTGTGTTGTAAAGTTTCGGCGTGCGCCTTGAGCGGGTTCGCGATGTGAAGAGCGTCTCACGGCTCGGCCTCGAGCAGGCAATCTCGTGTCATGTCCATGAAAATGGCCCCCAGTGGAGCAGTGATGAGGATGGCGAGCACGGAGACGGAGAGGACGAGGCTGCCGCAGGGCAGGCCCATGGACAGCGGGACAGACCCGATGGCGGCCTGCACGGTGGCTTTGGGCAGATAGGCGATGACGCAGTAGAGGCGCTCGCGGCGGGTAAGCGGGGTGCCGGGCAGGCAGAGCAGCACGCCGGCGGAGCGGAAAACCAGCGCGAGCGCAATCAGCAGCACAGCGCCCAGACCGGCGCTCATCGTATAGCGGATATCGACCGCTGCGCCGACGAGCACAAACAGGATGGCTTCTGCGGCGAGCCAGAGCTTGCCGAATTTGGCCTTGAGGCGAACGACGACGCACGGTGCGCTGCGCATGGCCAGCGTGAGCGACATGCTCATCACGGCCAGCAGGCCGGAAAGGGGCAAACGCCCCTTGAGCATCTCCTCTGCGGCCAGGAGCAGAAAGGCGACGCCGAGCAGGAGAATGACCTTCACGCTGCTGCGGATGCTCTTGCCGCGCGCATGCCGCGATGCAAAGAACCAGGCCAGCAACGCGCCGGTCAGCGCGCCGAGCAGAATGCCGGAAATCATGGAGACGGGAATGCTCAGAAACGAAGAGACGCCCACGCTGTTGCCCTGCGCCATGGCCATGAAGGAGGAAAACAGGACGATGACAAACACGTCGTCCAGCGACGCGCCGGCCAGAATCAGCTGGGGAATCGCCTTGCCCGTGCCGCGCCTTTCCTCGATCAGCGCGACCATCCTCGGCACGACGACGGCGGGCGAGACAGCGCTGAGCACAGCGCCCAGAATTGCGGCCTCCAAAGCCGTGACGCCGAAAATGCGCGGGGCGAGAAGAACGACCGCCAGCAGCTCAAAGAGCGCGGGCAGGAAGGACATCAGCAGCGCGGGGCGGCCAATCCTCTTGAGATCGGCGATGTTCAGCGAAAGCCCGGCCTTCATCAGGATGATGACCAGCGCCATTCGCCGCAGATCGGCGGAGATGCTCAGGATGGACGGGTCGAGCAGGCCGAGCACGTAGGGACCCAGCAGCATACCGGAGAGCAGCATGCCGATGATGCGCGGCAGGCCGATGCGCGCACAGAGCGCGGCTGCGGCCAGGCCGACGAGAAAGATGAGCGCAAGCGACGTGAGCATAAACGATTCCTCCAGGCAAAAATAAAGCCGACAGCTCTGCTGTGATCAGCAGAAGCCATCAGCTTGAACAAGCGGTTCAGGCATACGCCTTGGGAGAGCTTCATTCCCATGCGCGATTATAGCATGTCCCCTGCGGGAAAGCAAGAGCGGAATGCAGGGAAAGGAAGGAGAACGCGAGAGACGATTTCACGGACAGGATTTGGCAGGCGGAAATGGACAGCCCTGCGCCGCTTTCGCCATTTGATGACAGGCGACACTTGGTCAGGCTGTATCGGTTGCAAATTGCGCATCATTCAGGTATAATAAGAAAACATCGGCCCGAGGCTTACGAATACGGGCTGACATGCAAGGAGGAACTGAATTTGGCCAAGCCGAAAAAGAAACGCACGCAGCCGGTGACCTTACCGATGCTGCCGCTGCGCGGGCTGATGGTCTTTCCGCATATGGTGCTCCACTTTGACGTGGGCAGAAAGAAGTCCATCGCCGCGCTGGAACGCGCCATGATGGAGGATCAGCGCATCTTCCTGGTCGCGCAGCGGGATATCGACGTGGAGGATCCCGGCATCGACGACATCTACCATGTGGGCACGATCGCCGCGATCAAGCAGGTGATCAAGCTCCCGGGCGACAACATCCGCCTGCTGGTGGAGGGCAAGAGCCGCGCCAGCCTGCGCGCGGTGACCCAGGAGGATCCGTATTTTGAAGGCGCGCTCGACGAGCTGCTCCCGCAGGACACGCCGGCCTCCATCGAGACGGACGCGCTGCTGCGCACGGCGCACAACTACTTTGAGGACTACTGCAGGATGAGCGGTCGCATCTCCACGGAGACCATGCAGGCCGTCATGGAGATCGAGGATCCTGGCCAGCTGGCCGACATGATCGCCGCAAACGTGCTGCAGAAGGTGGACGACCGCCAGCAGGTGCTCGAGGAATTCGACGACCTGACGAGACTGGAGAGCGTCTGCGCGATCCTCGTGCGCGAGACAGAGCTTGCGGGCGTGGAGAAAAAGGTGCAGGCGCGCGTGCGCAAGCAGATCGAGCAGAACCAGAAGGACTACTTCCTGCGCGAGCAGATCAAGGCGATCCAGACGGAGCTGGGCGACAAGGACGCGACCGACGTGGAGGATCTGCGCGAGCGCCTGAGCAAAACGCCCATGAACGACGAGGCGAGGGAGAAGACCCAGCGCGAGCTGGATCGTCTTTCCCGCATGGCGCCGGGCAGCCCGGAGATCGGCGTGAGCCGCACCTACGTCGAGTGGATGCTCGACCTGCCGTGGGGCAAGAGCACACCGGACAACCTCGACCTGAAGCGCGCCCGCCGCGTGCTGGCGGAGGATCACTACGGCCTTGAGGAGGTCAAGGAGCGCGTGATCGAGTATCTGGCCGTCTGCCGCATCAAGAACAACATGAAGGGCCCCGTGCTCTGCTTCGTCGGCCCGCCCGGCGTGGGCAAGACCTCGATCGCCAAGTCTATCGCCCGGGCGCTGGGCCGGAAGTTCGTGCAGATGTCGCTGGGCGGCGTGCGCGACGAGGCCGAAATCCGCGGCCACCGGCGCACCTACATCGGCGCGATTCCGGGCCGGATCATCACCTCGATCAAGCAGGCGGGCACGCTCAATCCGGTGTTCCTGCTCGACGAGATCGACAAGATGGCCTCCGACGTGCGCGGCGATCCGGCGAGCGCGATGCTCGAGGTGCTCGACAGCGCGCAGAACAACGCCTTCCGCGATCACTATCTGGAATGCCCGTTCGACCTGTCCGGCGTGATGTTCATCACCACGGCAAACTCGGTCGATACGATCCCGCGGCCGCTGCTGGACCGCATGGAGCTGATCGAGGTCAGCGGCTATACGGAGGACGAAAAGCTGAACATCGCCAAGCGCCACCTGCTGCCGGGGCAGATCGCGGAGCACGGCCTGGCGCCCAAGAGCGTGAAGATGAGCGACAGGGTGCTGCGCAGCCTGATTCAGGGCTACACCCGCGAAGCCGGCGTGCGCCGTCTGCAGCGGACGATCGGCAAGGTGGTGCGCAAGAGCGCCGTGCAGATGATCGACGAGGGCCTGGAGAGCGTGAACGTCACAAAGGAAACGCTGGAAAAGTACCTCGGCGCGCCGCGCTATCACTACGAAAAAGCGGGCAAGAAGCCGGAGGTCGGCGTGGTCAACGGCCTGGCGTACACCGTCGTGGGCGGCGACACGCTTCAAATCGAGACGACGACCATGCCGGGCACGGGTCAGCTGGAGCTGACCGGCAGCCTGGGCGACGTGATGAAGGAGAGCGCCCGCGCGGCGAAATCCTACGTCCGCGCGCATGCGGCTGAGCTGGGTATCGCCGCCGACTTCTACAAGACGCTGGACATCCACATCCACGTGCCGGAGGGCGCGGTGCCCAAGGACGGCCCGAGCGCCGGCGTGACGATGACCACGGCGCTGGTTTCCGCGCTGACGGGCATCCCCGTGCGCCAGAACGTCGCCATGACCGGCGAGATCACGCTGCGCGGCCGCGTGCTGCCCATCGGCGGCCTGAAGGAAAAGCTGCTGGCGGCGCACCGCGCGGGCATCGACACGGTGCTCATCCCGAAGGAGAACCTCAAGGATCTGGAGGAGGTGCCGGAGAACGTGCGCAAGGCGATCACGATCATCCCGGCGGAGACGGTCGATACCGTGCTGGAGACGGCGCTGTGCGAGAAGCCGCGCGCCCGCAGGGCGGAAAACACCACCAAAGAGCGCATGCCTGACGTCCTGCCCGCGGCGGGCACGGATCAGGCGGCCGGACTGCACGCATAAGCAAAGGAGAAGACCATGCAAGTCAAACGCGCAGACTTCATCACCTCGATGAAGGACTACGGCGATTACGCGACCCGGGGCTGTCCGGAGGTGGCCTTCGCGGGGAAGAGCAACGTGGGCAAGTCCTCGATGATCAACAAGCTGACCAATCGCAGCAAGCTGGCCCGCACCAGCGCCACGCCCGGCAAGACGCGGCTGATCAACGTCTTCCAGATCAATCAGGAGATCAACTTCATCGACCTGCCCGGCTACGGCTTTGCCAAGGTGAGCAAGACGGAGAAGGAATCCTGGGGCAGGATGATGCAGAACTACTTCGCCACGACGGAGGACCTGTGCCACGTGTTCCATCTGGTGGACATCCGCCACGAGCCGACGGGCGAGGACCGGGAGATGAACCTGTTCCTGCGCCAGGCGGGCATCCCCTTCACGGTGATCGCCACGAAGGCGGACAAGATCAGCCGCGGCGCGCGCATGAAGCATATCGCGCCGATCTGCCGCGCGCTGGCCGTGCAGCCCTGGCAGGTGATCCCGTTCTCCAGCGAGGACGGCTCCGGTCGGGAGGACATCCTCGCGAAGATCGAGGAGGTCTGCTACGCTGAGGTTGAGGTGCAGGAGGACGGGAAATAAGCGTGGTTTCCGTCCCAAAGATGGCTGCTGCGCCATACAGAAAGGCAAATCAGAATCCGGGAGAGCGCGGCTCTTCCGGATTTTTTGCGGTTTCTGGAAGTCATCTGTGGTTTTAGCGGCGTGCGTCTGTCTGCTCAAGCTCCCGGGCATAAGCCTTGAGCTGTTCGCGGTACTGATCCAGAAGAATCAGCGCGTACTCGGCGCAGCCCTTTGGTTGATCGGCGGCTTCTTCCAATACCGAAGCGACGTTTTCCTGATCCAGAATGCAGTCGGCCAGGAGCGCTTCAAAGGGCGTCCCCAGCGCCGTCCCGATTCTGGCAAGCTGTTTCAGGGAAACCTGCCGTTGGCCGCGTTCGATCCTTCCGTAATGAAGTGTCGAAAGCCCGATTTTTTCAGCCGCTTGCTCCTGAGTCAGATGGGCAGCCTTGCGTGCTCGCCTGATGTTTCGGCCAATAACACTAAATGAAACGTACATGTGCCCTCCTGCTTGTAAACTAACATCCTATTTAATGATATTAATCCTGAATGGCATTATAACTAGGAATTGACATGAAGTCAATTCATATTTGACAAAACGTATTTTTTGGGATAGGAGGCAGATGAATAGAATAGGCATATCATTAGGGCGGGTGGGAAGATCATATGTTTGGAGAACGATTGAAAGAGCTTCGTACATTGAAAGGAATCAGTCAGGAAGAACTGGGAAAACGCTTGGGTGTAACCAAGCAAACCGTATCGAATTGGGAGATTGAAAATGTTACTCCTTCTCTGGATATGTTTCTGAACATTGTTCGTTCTTTTAACACGACACCTAATCATATGCTGGGCTATGAAACGTATGTGGGTCTGGATGTATCGGGTCTTTCGGAACGGGAGATCGCTCATCTGTCGATGATTATCGACGATCTGAAGGCCCATCACGAAAAATGAGCAAGAAGAAAAACACAGGACGCTTGCGAATCCTGTGTTTTCTTTGTGTGATTTCAGCGCAGATAGCGCTTTTTGACCGGCGCAAACTTCGGCGCCTTCGGGCGCTTTTTGCGGTGTCTGCGCAGGAAGCGGATCAGCCAGAGGAGGACAAGCAGCAGCGCGGCGGGGGGCACCAGCAGGTCCCAGGAAAAGCGCGGCCAGGGGTTTTCGTCCGCGGCGGTGTAGGCCTCAATCTGCTCGAGCGTCGGGGGCGCGTTCTCCCGCATGGCGATGGAGCGCGTGGCGACCAGCTCGTACTCGGCGGTGCCGTTCGATTCGGAATAGAAGGTGAGGATGCCCATCACGTCGCCGACATTGACCGGAGCGCGGAAATCGCGCGTCCAGCGGATGGCGGAGACCTCGCTGAAATTCTCGCGCAGCAGGTCGATCTTCGCGCTGTTGCCGACGATGGTCATGTCCTTCGTCTCGTCCACGGCGCGGATGCCCAGCGTCAGCTCGCCGTGCTTCTCATCGTCCAGCGCGAAGCCGGTGATGTCGATGATGCGCGGCTCCTCGGCGTAGAGCGACTCGGGGCTGATGGACTGCACCTGCGTGAAGCCGTATTCCATCAGCTTTTTGGTGTCCGTCCATCGGCCGCTGCGGGAGGAATAAAACACAACGGAGATCAGCTCGATGCCGCCGCGCTTGGCCGCGCCGACGAAGCAGTACCCCGCGGCGTTGGTGAAGCCGGTCTTCACGCCGATGGCGTCCGCATAGTAGTAGTCGCTGTCCGGGCTGGTGAAGTAGGTGCCGCCCACGAGCGTGCGCTGCGGACGCCCCGCGCCGTTTTCGCCCGAGGTGGCGGGCATGGCGTAGGTGTTGCTGGAGACGATCTCGCGGAAGCGGTCGTTCGTCATGGCCGCGCGGGCGATGATGGACATGTCGCGCACGGTGGTGTAGTGGTTCTCGTCGTGAACGCCGGACGGGTTAGCAAAGTGCGTGTCCTGCGAGCAGCCGAGCATCTGCGCCGTCTGGTTCATCAGATCGGCGAAGGAGGAAATGCTGCCGCTCATGTACTCGGCGATGGCGTTGGCGCCCTCGTTGCCCGAGCGCACCAGCGTCGCGGCGATCAGGTCGCCCATGGGCACCTTTTCTCCGGCGCTGACGGGGATCGTCTGATACGTCGGCGGGACGAGGTCGATGGCGCTTTGCGAGATGGTGACCACGTCGTTTTCAAGGTCGGCCATCTGCAGGGCGATGTAGCAGGTCAGGATTTTCGTGGTCGAGGCGGGATACATGATCTCGTCGGCGTTCTTTTCAAAGAGCACCTCTCCGGTGGACGCCTCGATGAGGATGGCGCTCTGCGCGTAGAGCATGCTGGGATCCAGCAGCTCGGGGTGCTTGCTGTCCCATGGGATGGCGTTGGGGGAGAGCGAAGGGGCCTGAAAGGTGTCCTCCGGATCCTCCGCAGCCGAGATGCCCGGGGGAAGGCCAATGATCAAAAGCGCCGCTGTCAGCAGCAGCGCAAGCAGTCGACGGGACAAGGAATTTCCTCCATCTTGCGGTTGGCTTGAAAAAGCAGCGGGGCGTTTCTGGCTGCTGCTCATGAAAATTGCGAAATCATCATGCGACGAGCGCCGAATGGCTTGTTTTGTCAAGCTGTTCGGCGGCGAAGCGAGTATAGCCTGCTTTTTACTATACCACTTTTCACCTCAAATGTACAGCGTCAGATTGCCGCAAACCAGGCCCGGACGGATAGAAATGTTGCAAAACTATGACCTGAGCATCAAAATGTTACAAAAAGTACGAAAAAATGTTGCTGATGTCTTGATTTCATCGGCGGTTTTGCGTTACAATGTGGTATGAAATGCAGACCTGATGGAATGAGGATGATGAAGATATGCCAAAGAAGATTTTGCTTGTGGACGACGAGCCCCTGATTCTCAAGGGCCTTAAATACAGCCTGGAGCAGGACGGATATGTGACGGACTCCGCGATGGACGGCGAGGAGGCGCTCACCAAGTTCTTTGACGGCCATTACGACCTGATCCTGCTGGACGTGATGCTGCCGGGCGTGGACGGCATCGAGGTGTGCCAGCGCGTGCGCGAGCGCTCCAATGTGCCCATTATCATGCTGACGGCCAAGGGCGAGGACATGGACAAGATCCTGGGCCTGGAGTACGGCGCGGACGACTACATGACCAAGCCGTTCAACATCCTGGAGGTCAAGGCGCGCATCAAGTCCATCTTCCGCCGCAGCCAGCCGGTGATGGAGACCGTGGAGGAAAAGCGCGTGGTGCGCGTGCACGACCTGGAGGTCAACTGCCAGAGCCGCACGGTGACGCTCGCAGGCCAGCCCGTGCGCCTGACGGCGAAGGAATTCGACCTGCTGCAGCTGCTCATCACCCATCGCGGCAAGGTGTACAGCCGCGAGGCGCTGCTGGAAACCGTCTGGAAATACGACTACATGGGCGATATGCGCACGGTGGACGTGCACATCCGCCGTCTACGCGAGAAGATCGAGCGCGACAACTCCGGCCCTGAATTCATCCTGACGAAGTGGGGAGTGGGTTACTATTTCACCGACAAGGATTAACCCGCTGCACTCGGTAAGGACCAAAATACTGATCGCCTTCCTGCTGGTCATCGGCGTGTCGTTCTATCTGGTGACGACCTCGACGATCCGCCTGGTCGGCGATTCCCTTTTTGAGGACGCCGTCGGGGCGGGCATGACGGGCGTGTCCGAGCTTTCCGCAACGCTGGGCGAGCGGATCGGACAGGAATCGGCGGATGCGTTTTATCAGCGGCTTTTGCAGGCGGCCCGCTCCGGCGGCGGCCGTCTTTTGGTCGTGGACATGGACGGCAAGGTTCAGGCGGATACGTTCGACGAGCGCTGCGGCACGCGCCTGGCGCTCTCGGAGGTGTACACGGTGCTGCGCGGCGAAAAGGAGAGCGACTACGGCTTCCACCAGATCGAGGATGGCACGCAGCAGGCGCCCTCCGTGCTCGATCCGCTGTCCGGCCGGGATGTGAGCAGGACGTGGGTTGGCTGCTTTGTCTCGGCGCTGGTTTCAGGCGACAGGCGCGTGGGCGCGCTGGTGATGATCGCGTCGGTGCAGGACACGGTCGACTCGCTCACGTCCATGCAGGACCGGATGCTGGCCATCTTCGGCATCGCGCTGGCGGTGGTGCTGGTGCTGGCCGGCTTCATCTCCAGAATCGTGACCCGGCCGGTGGCGGAGCTCTCCGCCGGCATCGAGCGCATGAGCAAGGGCGATTACAGCCACCGCGTGCACGTGCCGGGCAAGGGCGAGATGGCGCAGCTGGCCGCGGCCTTCAACCAGATGAGTGAGCAGGTGCACAACCTCGACGAGGCGCGCAACCAGTTTGTCTCCAACGCCTCGCACGAGCTCAAGACGCCGCTTGCGACGATCAAGATCCTGGTGGAATCGATGCTCTACCAGGATGACATGCCGCCCGAGCTGCGGCAGGAATTCCTGACGGACATCAACCGGGAGATCGACCGGCTGTCCTCGGTCGTGGGCGACCTGCTGACGCTGGTGCACATCGACAGCCACAAGCTGCGCCTGCGCAGGGAGATGATGGTGTTTGCCGAAACCGTGCGCGAGAGCGTGAAGCGCCTGCAGCCGCTGGCCCAAAAGCGCGGGCAGGAGATTTCGGTGGAGATCGCCGATCCGTGCGAGATGTTTGCCGACCCCGGCAAGCTGGCGCAGGTGTGCTACAACATCATTGAAAACGCGATCAAGTACACGCCGGACGGCGGGAAGATCACCGTGCGCCTGCGCAGGATGGGCCGCGACGCGGTGCTGGACATCAGCGACACCGGCGTGGGCATCCCCGAGGAGGATCTGGCGCACGTGTTTGACCGCTTCTACCGCGTGGATAAAGCGCGCTCGCGCGACACGGGCGGCACGGGCCTGGGCCTGTCCATCGTGCAGCAGATCGTGCGCCTGCACGCGGGCTCGGTGACGGTGCAGTCCAAACGCGGCGAGGGCACGACGTTCACCGTGCAGCTGCCGGTGAAATGACGCCGTGGATTTTTGGGAAGTGAGAAGATGAAAAAGACGCTGATCTGCCTGCTGCTTGCGCTGGCGCTTGTGGCGGCGTTTGAGCCGCACGTGCGCGGAAGAATCACAGAGATGGCCTCGGGGCTGCTTGCGCAACGGGAGGAGCGTGCCCGGACGGACGACGCGCCCACCTTCTCCCAGCAGCTGGGCGGCGCTTCCCGCACGGATCTGCTGGACGTGACGCTCTACTTCCGCTTTGCGGATACGGGCCTGCTCGGCGCGCAGCGGGCGCAGCTGGATATCCGGCGGGAGGAAACCGTCGCCACCAGCATCGTGCAGAGGCTCATCGATGGCCCGGACATCGCGCACGAGCGGCTGAGCGGCGTGTTCCCGCAGGGGACGCGCGTGATCTCCGTGACGGGCGAGGGAGCGATTGCGTTCGTGACGCTCTCCGGCAGCTTCCTGGGCAGGCCGGACGGCGCGCCCGCAGACTGGGAGGATCTGCCGGAGTGGCAGGAGGAGGCGGCGCTGCGCAGGCGGCTGGCCGTCCAGTCGATCGCGCTGTCGCTGACGGAGGACGGGCGCTTCCAGCGCGTACAGCTCTACGTCGCAGAGAACGACGACGAGATCCCGCAGCGCATCCCCATGGCGCTGCTGGATACGGGCGTGACCGATCCGGCGCTGGTGCTGGCGGCGTGCCCGCGCGACGAGCAGGCGATGCTTACGCCGGGGCGCGCGCTGGAGATGGCGATGCAGGCCTGGCAGGCGCAGGACTGGGCGGCCCTGTATCCGCTGATGGCGGACGCCGAGGACGATCTGCTGCCGACGCTGTCCGTCTTTGAGACGGAGATGGCCGAGCTGGGGATTTCGCTGCTTGCATACAGCGTATCGTCGGGAACGGTATCCTTCGACGGGCAGACCGCGACGCTGGTGCTCGACGCCGAGATCCGCTCGAGGGACGGCGGCGACGCGCAGATCGTGCGCGAATCGGTGCCGCTGCGCCGCGTGCAGGATAACTGGGCGATGGACATCGGGACGCTACGTTCCCTCATGATCCGCGACTGAGGGCAGACGACCGGGGAAGGACGGATGACGATGAAGCATGTGAGGCGCGCGGCGCTGGCGGCAGGACTGACGGCGCTCTGTCTGCTGCTGGGCGGCTGCGTGAGCCAGGTGAGCGAGCGAGAGCTGGCCGATCTGTCCGCCGCGGAGATCAAAGCGGACGTGCCTGCGCCGGCGCAGGACGGCGAGCAGGGCTATGAGATGCGCTGCACGTTGTACTTCCTCAGCGAGGAGGGCGGAAGGCTCATCCCCGTGACGCGCAGCGTGACGGTGGAGGACGGAAAAAGCCGCGCGCAGGCGGCGCTGGACGCGCTGCTGGCCGGCCCTGAGGCGGGAGAAGCCGGCGTGACCTGGCCCGTGCTGGGCACGGTGCGCGGGGAACGGCTGTTGGAGGTCTTCTGCGGCGTGGCGACGGTCGACCTGCCGGCGCGCGCAAGAACGCTCTCTCAGGAGATGCTCTACGCGGTGCGCATGGCGATCGCCAACACGCTGACCGAGTTTTCGGAGATTTCCTATGTGAACGTCCTGATCGGCGGGCGCGAGGAGGGGCTTGACCTGGGCGCGACGCTGCCGGTAGGCACGATCACGCGCGTGGACGACCTGGACGTGGGCGCGAGGTACAGCAGGCTCTACGAGCAGCGTCTTTCGACCAGCGGCGTGACGCTGCTGACGACGCTGTATTTCCCCGCGGCACAGGGCGGCCTGCTCCTGCCGGAGGTGCGCTCCATCGCCTATGCGCAGGTGTCGCCGATCGAGTACCTCTACACGCTGCTGGACGAGCTGGGCAAGGGCGCCGGACTGGCGCTGTGCGCGCAGAACGTGCCCGCGCCGATGGATTACATCGAGGAGATGCCGGAGATCGTGCGCACGGAGGACGGCTACCTGGCCATCGAGCTGCGCCTGAGCGACGCGCTGGAGCCGGCGCTTGACGCGGCCGGGCTCACGCTGGAAACCTACATGGCGATGCTGACCGATACGCTGATGGGCTTTGTGCCGGGCGTGGAGGGCCTGAGGGTGATGCTTGGCGGTAAGACGGCTGCAGACCTGGCGACGAGAAGCGACTTTGAGGGCTGCGTCGGCGCGCCGGCGACGCTCTATGTCATGGACGGCACGGGGCTCTCGCGTGTGCAGCGCGTGCTGCCCCAGGCGCAGGCGGACGACGCGCGCACACGCCTTGCCGCGCTGATGGCGCTGGGCGAAGAGGACCTGTTTGCGCTGCCGGACGGCCTGACGCAGGAGGACATTCTGGCGGTGTATGCGGGCGAGGAGACGATCGCGGTCAACCTCTCCGGCCGTTTCCGTGACGCGCTGGCCGCGCTTGCACCGGCGCAGGAGCGCGCGGCGGTCTACGCGATGGTGAACACGCTGACGGAGGGCACAAGGGCCTCGCGCGTGGCGTTCTTCTTTGAGGGCGGGCAGGTGCAGACGCTGGCGGGCGAATTGGAGATGCGCGGCACATTCCTGCGCAATCCCGGAATGGTGGTGAACTGACGGTGGATCAGTGGGCGTTCTTTGACGAGCTGAAGGCCGGAACGGTGCGCAATGTGTACCTCTTCTACGGCCCGGAGGCGTATATCCGCAAAAGCGCGCTGGCCGCGCTGGAAAAGAAGGTGCTCATGCCGGGGCTGGAGAGCATGAACCGCACGGTGATGAGCGCGCCGTCCGCGCAGGCGGTCATCGAGAGCTGCGAGACGCTGCCGATGATGAGCGATTACCGCCTGATCATCGTGCAGGACTGCGCGCTGCTGGAGAGCGGCAAGGCCCGGGACGAGGCGCAGGACAGCGAGTTGCTGGCGGCCTATCTGCCGCGCGTGCCGGAGACGACGTGTCTCGTGTTTGACATGAGTGCCGCCATCGACAAGCGCAAGAAGCTGAGCCGCGCGCTGCTGGCGCTGCCCGGCGCGGTGTCCTTTGACACGCTTGACGACGCGCAGCTGACCCGGTGGATCGGACAGACGCTGCGCCCGATGGGCAAGCGGATGGACCGCGCGGCGTGCGAGGCGCTGGCCTTCACCAGCGGACGCGACCTGACGCTTCTGCACGGGGAGCTGGAGAAGCTGGCGGCCTATGCGGGCGAGCGGGAGGAGATCACGGCGCAGGACGTCGAGCGCATCGCCACGCACACGGCGGAGTGCACGGTGTTCGCGATGGTGGACGCGCTGTCCGCCGGGAAGGTGGAGGAGGCGTTTGAGCTGCTGGGCGTGCTGCTTGCCGCCGGTGAGCAGCGCATCGGCATCCTCGCGATGATCACCCGGCATTACCGGCAGATGATGCACCTGTGCGCGATGCAGGCGGAGCGCGTACCGCAGGCGCAGGCGGCCAAGGCGCTGGGCATTCCGCCGTTTGCGCTGACGCGGCTGTCCAGACAGATGGGGCGGCGCTCCTACGACGCGCTGAAGGCGAGCGTGAGCCTGTGCGTGCAGACGGATTACGACATCAAGCGCGGCGCGCTGCGCGAGGACGCAGCGCTGGAGAGGCTGATGCTTTTGCTGGCCGGCGAAACATGAACGAGGCACATCAAATCCCTCCCTGCATACGATGATGCGGGGAGGGATTCTTGTGTTCACGGATTGGAAGCTGTGTAAGGACTCGTGCAGCGGGCACCGGGAGGCAGCGCGCAGTGAAGCCTTTTGGAAGAGGGAGCGGGCGCAGAGCGCTGTGCTCAGAAAAAGAACGGCCCGCAGGCCGGCGTATCCGGACGGCGTGATCTTCCTTCCGGCGCTCACGCCGATGGAGGCGGCCGTGCTGCCCGCGCGGGAGCGGCCGGAGAGAAAGCCCTATGGCGTGCTGCGCATGGTGCCCGGCGCCTGGGAGGCGGGCGAGCGGCAGGAGCGTCAGCGCACGAAGATCTGGGTCAGATAAACATAGCCCTTCGCGTCGACCGCCACGCCCAGGCCGACCCGGGTATAGGCGCTGCTCAGGATGTTTTTGCGGTGCCCGGGCGAGGAGAGAAACGCGGCCTGCGCCTTTTCGACGGTGGCGTGGTGCGCGATGTTCTCGCCCGCCGCCGTATAGGCATAGCCGAACTGGCGCAGCATGCTGCGCACATCGCCGTATGTCGGAGAGGTGTGCGCGAAATACTGATTGTTCAGCATGTCCTGGGATTTGATGCGCGCAATGCGGCACAGCTCGGGATCGATGACAAGCGGCGCAAGGCCATAGCGCGCGCGGTCAGAATTCAGAAGATTTCCTGCCGTTTGCTCTTGCGCTGACAGGGAAGCTGTTGTATAATGTCCCGCGAACGATGAATCACTTGCCGCAAGCGATGCGCTTGCCGATGACGTGAGCGTCACGGCAAGAAGGAAGGCGGCTGCTTTTCGCGCTTTTGCGTTCATAGGTACCTCCTTGTTGTATCCTGGGGATGTCTTGAGTGGAACGTAAGCAGTGTACCGCGCATCGGATGGAGATTGCAACAAATTTGGCAGGCGATTGCCATGGAAATATACGCTGATCAGGAGGATGGCCTATGGGCTTTATCAAGTGTCCGAGATGTGAACTCAATTATATCCGCGAGGAAGAGCAGTACTGCCCGGTCTGCAAGCGCGAGATGAAGGGCGAGTCGCACGACGATCCGTTCGAGCTGTGCTCGATCTGCAACGAGAACCCGGTGATGCCGGGCAAGGACGTGTGCCTGCTGTGCTACAAGGAGATGAATCAGCAGCAGGGCCTGCGCGACGATTCCGTCGACGAGCCGGAGACCACGCCGGACGTGTCCCTGGACATGGAGGACGTGTCCGAGATGCAGGAGATCGAGCTGGAGACGATGCCGGAGGATATGCCGGCGGAGATCGGCGAGCAGCTCTCCCTGGAAGAGGAAAAGAGCCGCGAGGCCGAGGAAGACGAAGACGAGACCGAAGAGGAACCCTGAGGACTGTCCGGGCGAGGTGAAGACGTGCGCATATTTGCAATCGGCGATCTGCATCTGCCGGGCGGCGACAAGAAACCGATGGACGTCTTCGGCCCGCATTGGGAAAACCACTTCGAGCGCATCAGCACGGACTGGCGCGCGAGGGTGAGCGATCAGGACGTCGTGCTGATCCCGGGGGACATCTCCTGGGCGATGCAGCTGGACAAGGCGCTGGAGGACCTGCGGCGCATTGGCACGCTGCCGGGCCGCAAGCTCATCCTGCGCGGCAACCACGACTACTGGTGGTCCTCGCTCACGCAGCTGCGCAGCAATCTGCCCGAGAACATGCACGCGGTGCAGAACGACGCGTACGACGCGGGAGACGTGGTCTTCTGCGGCACGCGCGGCTGGACGCTGCCCCAGACGGGCGGCGCGGCGGCGGACGGACCGGCAGGCTCGCAGGACGAGAAGATCTTCCGCCGTGAGGTCATGCGGCTGGAGATGTCGCTTCAGGCTGCCAGGCGTCTGGCGGGAGAGCGTCCCGTTTTTGCGATGATGCACTATCCGCCGCTGCTGCCGGAATACGCGCGGGGCGGGACGGAGTTTACGCGGCTGCTCACGCAGTACGGCGTGAGCCGCTGCGTGTACGGCCATCTGCACGGGGCGAGCGTACAGCGGGGCTTTAGCGGGCTGTATGACGGCGTGCAGTACGACCTGGTCTCCTGCGACGCGCTGCATTTTGCGCTCAAGGACGTCAGCCTGTAAAACCGAATCATCCGGAAGGAACGTTTGGCCAGTCGGCCGGACGTCCTTTTTGTTCAACAGGAAACTGCATAAAAAACCGTGCAGCGGGCACGACCCGCTTTTGCATCGCGGGAAAAACGCATCCCATTTTGCTTTTTGCAAAATATAGTTGACAAAAAGCATGACGTGTCCTATAATCAGGGCAGGACAAGAAGAGGAGGGCGCTGGCGTGAAAAACTTGAGGATGAAGGCCGCGCGCGTGGGCTGCGATCTGTCCCAGGAGGATCTGGCGCAACGCGTGGGCGTGACCCGGCAGACGATCGGCATGATCGAGGCGGGCCGGTTCAATCCTTCGCTTGCGCTGTGCGTGGCGATCTGCCGGGCGCTGGGCAAGACGCTCAACGATCTGTTCTGGGAGGAGGAGTCAGGCGATGCTTGACAGAAAGAAGACCGTGCTGGACGAGCGCGAAATGATGGAGATGTACCGCATCGAGCACGGCGGCCTGTGGCTGATGTACGGGCTTTTGTGCGCCGCCATCCTCGTGCAGCTCCTGATGGGCGCGGGCCTTGCGCAGATGGCGGGCGAGATCGCCGTCTTGGCCGTCACGAGCGTGGCGATGATCTTTGCCAACGCGCGCCACGGCATCTGGGATCAAAGCAGCCGGCCGAGCATGCGCGGCAACGCGGCGTATTCGCTGGGTACCGGCGTGCTGGTGGCGGCGGTGCTGGCGGCTGTGGGCCGGAGCGCGCCCGCTTCGCTGCTGGCGGGTGCGGTCGCCGGCGCGGCGTGCATGCTGCTGCTCACCTGCCTGATGCAGTACATGAAGCACAGGCAGAAAAAGACGGACGAGGAACTGGACAACGACTGAACAAACCGGCATGCTGCCGGCGGCATCACCGACAAAGTTTTGTAGATCATGAAGCTCTGTGCCCGAGAACGACACTGTGCGGGAAGATTTACATAACAAACATCTCAGGAAAGAAGGAATACCCGATGAGCAAGAACAATCCGGTCAAGTACAAGGACATCGGCGGCCAGGCCGTCATGGAGGGCGTGATGATGCAGAGCCCGGCCAACGAGTCGTTGGCCATCGCCGTGCGCAGGCCGGACGGCCGCATCGTCGTCACCTGCGAAAAAAACGAGCCGCTGGCGAAGAAGCACAAGTGGATGGGCTGGCCGGTCATCCGCGGCTGTGTGAACATGGTGGTCATGCTCAAGATGGGCATGCAGACGCTGGACAAGAGCACGCAGATGCTGGGCGTGCTTGAGGAGGAGCCGTCGAAGTTTGAAAAGTGGCTGGCGGACAAGCTGGGCGCAAACATCGACAAGGTGGTCATGGCGGTGGCGATGGTGCTCGCCGTGATCCTCAGCCTGTTCCTGTTCGTGTTCCTGCCCAGCGGCGCGGCGACGCTGATCGGCCATCTGACGGACAGCCGCCTGGTCATCAACCTGATGGCGGGCGTGACGCGCATCGCGATTCTAGTGGCCTATATCTGGGCGGTGGCGCTGATGCCGGACATCAAGCGCGTATTCATGTACCACGGCGCGGAGCACAAGACCGTCTACTGCAACGAGGCGGGCGAGGAGCTGACGCCGGAAAACGCGCGCAGGTTCTCCCGCCTGCACCCGCGCTGCGGCACGGCGTTCCTGTTCCTGGTGATGATCATCTCCATTCTCATCGGCTCCGTGGCTGACGAGCTGATCTACATGCTCTTCGGCATCGAAAAGCTGAGCTTCCTGGCGCGCTTTGGCCGCAGCCTGCTAATCCTGCCGGTCGTCACCGGAGTGTCCTACGAGGTGCTCAAGGGTTTGGCGCACGCGGGCGACAACATTGTCGTGCGCGCGCTGCGCTGGCCGGGCCTGATGCTCCAGCACCTGACGACCCGCGAGCCGGACGACGGCATGCTTGAGGTCGCCATCGCGTCCATGAAGGCGGCGAAGGCCGGCCCGGAGCGCTACGCGGACGAGCTGGATGAAAACGTCTTCCTCTACACCGGCGAGGAGGAAGACAAGAAGGACGAAAAGAAAGAAGAAAAGGACGGCGCGCAGGCGTGACCATCCGGGAAATCCTCAAGGAAGCCACGGCGCGGCTGGAGCGCGCCGGCGTGCCCAACGCCGACTATGACGCGGCGCAGATGCTCGCGCACGTGCTCGGCGAGGACACGCTGATGATGCGGCTGAACAACCACCGCGCGGTCGAGGAGACAAAGCGGGCGGCGTATGAGGCGATGCTTGCGCGGCGCGAGGCGCGCGAGCCGATGCAGTACATCCTCGGCGAGACGGGCTTCATGGGGCTGACCTTTCATGTGGGGCCCGGCGTGCTCTGCCCGCGGCCGGACACGGAGATCCTCTGCGAGGAGGCGCTGCTCCGCCTGCCGGAAGGCGGGCGCGTGCTGGACATCGGCACGGGCTCCGGCGCGCTGGCGGTGTCCATCGCCCGGCTTGCGCCGGGGAGCCGCGTGACCGCGGTGGACGTGAGCGAAACAGCGCTTGCCATCGCCGGGGAGAACGCCCGGCTGAATGGCGCGGATGTGCGATTTGTGAGAAGCGATTGCTTTGGCGCGCTGGCGGGGGAGACGTTTGACATGATCGTCTCCAACCCGCCGTACATCGACCGGCAGGAGATGGAGACGCTGATGCCGGAGGTGCAGCATGAGCCGGCGCTGGCGCTCTGCGGCGGCGAGGACGGGCTGGACTTTTACCGGCGCATCAGCCGGGAGGCGGGCGCGCATCTGAGCGACGGCGGCGTGCTGCTGTTTGAAATCGGCTGGAAGCAGAAGGACGCGGTGGCGGCGCTGCTGGCGCGGCACATCGGCGAGCCGTTTGCGCTCAGGGACTATGGCGGCAACTGGCGCGTGGTGGGCGCTGTGAAGGAGAGACGAGATGCTTGACAAGCTCGACTGGGTGCACCCGCGTGTTGAGGAGCTGGGCGCGCTGCTGTCCGATCCGGCGGTCGTGCAGGATCAGGAAAAATGGCGCGCGCTGATGCGCGAGCACAGCCAGCTTGAACCGCTTGACGCGGCGGTGAAGCGCTATGCGCAGATGCTTTCCGAGCGCGAGGAAGCGAAGGCGATGCTCGCCGACGCGGACATGGCGGCCATGGCCCGGGAGGAGCTTTTGCGGCTGGATGAGGAGATTCCCGCGTGCGAGCGTGAGATTCAGCTGCTGCTTCTGCCCAGGGATCCCAACGACGAACGAGATGTCGTCATGGAGATCCGCGGGGGCGCGGGCGGCGAGGAGGCCGCGCTCTTTGGCGCGATGCTCATGCGCATGTACACGCGCTACGCCGAGCGCCATGGCTGGCGCGTGGAGATGATGGACGCGAACATGACGGAGCTGGGCGGCGTGAAGGAGGCGATCTTCACCATCAGCGGTGCGGGTGCGTTTTCGCGGCTCAAGTACGAGAGCGGCGTGCACCGCGTGCAGCGCATCCCGGTGACGGAGAGCAACGGCAAGCGCCAGACCTCCACAGCGACCGTGGCGGTGCTGCCGGAGGCGGAGGAGGTCGATGTGAAGATCGATCCGAACGATCTGCGCATCGACGTGTACCGCGCGTCCGGCCACGGCGGCCAGTACATCAACAAGACGGACAGCGCCGTGCGCATCACGCACCTGCCTACGGGCACGGTGGTGACCTGCCAGGACGAAAAGAGCCAGCTCAAGAACAAGGAAAAGGCGATGCGCGTGCTGCGCGCGCGTCTCTACGAAAGGATGCAGAGCGAGAAGGACGCGGCCTACGCCGGCGAACGTCGCGCCCAGGTGGGCACGGGCGACCGCAGCGAGCGCATCCGCACCTACAACTTCAACGAGGGGCGCGTGTCCGATCACCGTATCGGCAAGACGATTTACAGCATCGACGCGTTCGTGGACGGCGATATGGATGAGATCATCGATGAGCTGATCCTCAGCAGCCAGCAGGAGCAGCTGCGAAGGATGAACCTCAGAGACTGACCTCATCCGTCACGCCTGCGGCGTGCCACCTTCCCCAGAGGGGAAGGCTGAGCTGGTTGAACGCGCGAAGCGAGGAAGGGTCAAGGGGCGATGCCCCTTGCGGGGTTTGGGGCAGAGCCCCAAGCAGGTTTTAGGGCGGCAGCCCTAACGTCACCTTTTCATTGAATAGAAGAAGGGATTCATATGATCACGCAAGTCAAGCCCGTCTCCCCGGAATCGATTGAGGAGGCGGCGCAGCTTATCCGCGACGGCGAGCTGGTGGGCATGCCGACGGAGACGGTATACGGACTGGGCGCGAATGCGCTCGACGAGGCGGCGGTGAGGAAGATCTTCGCGGCGAAGGGACGCCCGGCGGACAATCCGCTGATTGTGCACGTCTCGTGCCTCCAGGAGATCGAGCCGCTGGTGAAGGAGATTCCGGAGAGCGCGAAGCGGCTGATGGAGGCGTTCTGGCCGGGGCCGATGACGCTGATTCTGCCCAAGAGCGACGCGATTCCCAGCGTGGTGAGCGCCGGGCTGGATACCGTGGGCATCCGCCTGCCCTCCAGTGATGCTGCGCGCGCGCTGATCCGCGCGGCGGGCAGACCGATCGCCGCGCCGAGCGCGAACCGCAGCGGCAGGCCGAGCCCCACGACCGCGCAGCACGTCTTCGAGGACATGGACGGGCGCATCCCGCTGATCCTCGACGGCGGCGCAAGCGAGGTGGGCGTGGAGTCGAGCGTCATCGACGCGACCGGCGAGGTGCCGGTGATCCTGCGTCCGGGCGGGATCACGCCGGAGATGGTGGAGCGGGTGCTGGGCGATGTGCGCGTGGACGAGCACGTCATGAGCCCGCTTGCCGAGGGCGACGTCGTCCGCTCTCCGGGCATGAAGTACAAGCACTACGCACCGAAGGCGAAGACGGTGATCTTCGACGGCGCTGCGGAGCGCGTCATCGCGGCGATCTGCGCGCGCTACGACGCGGCGGAGGCGGCGGGCGAGCGCCCGGCGATTCTCGGCTTTGACGAGCACGACTTCGGCACGAGGACGCGCATCAGCCTGGGCAGTGTGAAGCGCCCGCAGGACGCGGCGGCCCGGCTGTTCGGCGCGCTGCGCGAGCTCGATGAGCGCGGCGAGACGGTCGCGCTGTGCGAGGCGGTCGAGGCGACGGGCATCGGCCTGGCGGTGATGAACCGCATGGGCCGTGCGGCGGGCTTTGACATCGAGCGCGTATGATGTGCAGGAGCTTTGAACCGGTGTTCACGCCGGAGGCCCGCGTGATGATCGTGGGCTCGATGCCCAGCGTCAAATCCCTGGCGGATGCGCAGTACTATGCGCACCCGCGCAACGCGTTTTGGCCGATTCTCTTTGACGTGTTCGGCGTGACGCCGACGGACGATTACGAGGCCAAAAAGACGCTGATCCGCGACAATGGCCTGGCGCTGTGGGACGCGGCGTACTCCTGCGAGCGGGAGGGCAGCCTGGACAGCAACATGCGCGACGTCGCATACAATGACTTTACGGCGCTGTACGCGCGCTGCCCGCGCATTCATACGGTGCTGTGCAACGGCGGCACGGCGCACGCGCTGTTTGTGAAATCCGGCTTTGCGGGGGACCGGCGCGTGCTGCGCATGCCGAGCACCAGCCCGGCATACACGATGCCCTACGCCAAGAAGCTGAACATCTGGAAGGAAACTCTGAATCAGGTGCTGTGCAGGGAGGGACAAGCATGAACATGGTCGATGTGATTCTCAAAAAGAAGGCGGGCGGGGCGCTCTCGCCCGAGGAGATCCGCGCGTTTGCGCGGGGCGCTGCGGACGGCAGCGTGCCGGATTATCAGCTCGCGGCGCTGCTGATGGCGATCTGCTGGCGCGGCATGACGGCGGAGGAGACGGCCTGCCTGACCATGGAGATGATGCACTCGGGCAGTGTGGTCGATCTTTCCGCGATCGACGGCGTGTGCGTGGACAAGCACTCCACCGGCGGCGTGGGCGACACGACGACGCTGGTGCTGGTTCCGCTGGCGGCGGCGTGCGGCGCGAAGGTGGCCAAGCTCTCCGGACGCGGCCTGGGCCATACCGGCGGCACGCTGGACAAGCTGGAGAGCATTCCGGGCTGTTCGGTGAACGTCTCCATTGAGGACTTCATCCGGCAGGTGCAGGAGATCGGCTGCGCGGTCATCGGCCAGACGCAGGATCTGTGCCCGGCGGACAAGGCGCTCTACGCGCTGCGCGACGTGACGGGCACGGTGGACTGCATTCCGCTGATCGCCTCAAGCATCGTGAGCAAGAAGCTGGCTAGTGGCGCGGGCGCGATTGTGCTGGATGTGAAGACCGGCAGCGGCGCGCTGATGCAGACGGTGGAGCAGTCCATCGCGCTGGCGAAGGCAATGGTGGAGATCGGCGCGCAGGCGGGCAGGCCCATCCTCGCGCTGGTGACGGGCATGGACCAGCCGCTGGGCACGCACGTGGGCAACGCGCTGGAGGTCAAGGAGGCCATCGACATCCTCGCCGGCCGGGCGAAGGGCGACCTGCTGACGGTTTCCCTGGAGCTGGGCAGCCGGATGCTGATTGCCTCCGGCATCGCCAGAGACGTGGAGGACGGCAAGGCGAGGATGATGCAGGCGCTTGAGAGCGGCGCGGGCCTGGCCAAGCTGAAGGAGATGATCATCGCGCAGGGCGGCGAGGGGCGCGTCTGCGACGACGTGGACTACCTGCCGCATGCGGCGTACAAAATCCGCGTGCCGGCGCCGGCCTCCGGCTTCGTGGCGCGGATGGACACGGCGGCCATCGGCCGCTGCGCGCAGGCGCTGGGCGCGGGCCGGCAGAAGAAGACCGACGTGATCGACCCGGCGGTGGGCCTGGTCATGGACGTTCGCCTGGGCGACGAGGTGAAGGCGGGCGACAGCCTGGCGACGCTCTACCTGAACAGGCGCGAGCTGGCAAACGAGGCCGTGGCCAGCATGCAGCGGGCAATCACGATTACCGGAGAGAAGCCCGAGCTGCCGCCGCTCATCTACGCGGCGGTGTCCCGCGAGGGCGTGACGAGATAAACGGGGAATTATGAAAAGAAGAAACTGGAAGAAGACGCGGCTGCTTGCGCAGCATCTGCGTCCGGCGGCGTCCGCCCTCCTGCTGGGCATGGGCGCGTCGCTGCTGCTGACGCTGCTTCGCATGGCGTTCACGCAGGTGATCCGCTTCACGGTGGACGGCGTGCTGCTGGGCGATGCGAGCGGCCTGCCGCCGTTTGCGGCGGCGCTGACGCCGGGGACGCAGCTGGCTGCGGCGTGCGCGCTGGCGGCGGCGATTGCGCTGCTGCAATTCGGCGTGAGCTACATTCAGGACAGCCGCCTGCCGATGGGCTCGGAGCGGTTCGTCAAGTCGCTGCGCGACGCGCTGTACAGCCGCATCCAGCGCCTGCCGTACAGCTGGCACGTGCAAAACAGCACCGGCGACATCATCCAGCGCTGCATCTCCGACGTGGAGATCGTGCGCGCATTTGTGATGGATCAGCTGCTGGAGCTGCTGGGCACGCTGTTCATGATTGTGACCTGCGTGGTCATCATGTTCACGATGAACGTGAAGATGGCGCTGCTGGCGACGGCGTTTGTGCCGGTGATCGTCGGCTATTCGGTGCTGTTTTTCCGCCATATGTCCGGCAGGTATGAAAAAGCGGACGAGGCGGAGGGTGCGCTGTCCGCCGTCGTGCAGGAGAACCTGACGGGCGTGCGCGTGGTGCGCGCGTTCGGCCGGGAGAAGACGGAGCTTGACAAGTTCCGCGAGAAGAACAACCGCTACACCGACCTGTGGCTCAGGCTGGGCGACTGGATGTCTGCGTTCTACACGCTGGGCGACATGATGAGCATCCTGCAGGTGTTCGCCATCGTCGTGCTGGGCGTGCACATGTGCGTGGCCGGGGAGGTCTCCCTGGGCGTGTACCTGGCGTTTGTCAGCTATACGCGGGAGCTGACGCTGCCGGTGCGCAGGCTCGGCCGCACGATCTCGGAGATGAGCAAGGCCAACGTGTCGATCGACCGCCTGCTCTACATCCTCGAATCCGAGGAGGAGCGCACGACGGAAAAACCGGCGCAGGCCGACCTGCACGGCGAAATCCGCTTTGAGCACGTCAGCTTTGCCTATGAGGAGAAGCAGGTGCTGCGCGACGTGAGCTTTTCCATCCCCGGCGGAAAGACGCTGGGCGTGTTCGGCGGGACGGGCAGCGGCAAGAGCACCATCGCGCTGCTGCTGGCCAGGCTGTACGACCCGGACGCGGGAAGAATCACCATCGGCGGCGTGGACACGAAGGAGATGGACCTGGGCGCGCTGCGGCGCGGCGTGGGCGTGGTGCTGCAGGAACCGTTCCTGTTTTCGCGCACGCTGGCGGAGAACATCGCCATCACGCGGGCGGACGCCACCCGAGAGGACGTGGAGCGTGCGGCGCAGGACGCGTGCCTGGACGCCTCGGTGGGCGAGTTTGTGAACGGCTACGAGACGATCGTGGGCGAGCGCGGCGTGACGCTCTCCGGCGGAC
>JAGBDL010000011.1 GCA_017937505.1 Clostridia bacterium
AAGCAATAATTCGCAGCTTAGGAGAACGCGCTCCGCTGGGGCCAGAAGGGTCGGGGAGGGTTTCGATGCCCTCCCCAGACCCTCCTGGACCTCCCATTCTCCTCCCCAGACGACCAGGGTTGCGACCCTGGACCCAGGGGAAGCATGAACAGCTGATCGTACAGCCCCAGGTCCAGGACCGCAGTCCTGGTCGTTTCAAGGGGGTATGGGAGTCCAGAGGGATGTAGGGGGGAAATCGAAATCCCCCCTCATCCCGCTGGGCCCAGCGCAGCGCGCTTCCCCTGAAGATGGCAATCTTCAAAGCTTCTTAGTTAGCATAAGCTCCCTATTGCGCAATGAAGACTACTGCCACTGCGCGTACATCTCGCGCATCCAGCCGCGGACGTCCATCCCATAGACGGCCTGCAGGTTTTCGCTGATCAGCGTCTCGAGGACGGTCCCCTGTGCGACGCTGTGGCCATGGTCCATCAGCACCGCATGCGTTCCGTATTTTCTCGCCAGGCTCAGGTCGTGCACCACGGACATCACCGCGCGCCCCGGCGTTTTCAGCCACTCGCCGATCAGCGAGAAGATGTGCTTCTGATACAACAGATCCAGGTGGTTGGCCGGCTCGTCGAGGATCAGAATCTGCGGATTCTGCGCAAACACCTGCGCCAGAAACGTCCTTTGCAGCTCGCCGCCGGAGAGCGTGAGCACGCTCGCGCGGCGCAGGTGCGCAAGGCCCGTCAACTCAAGCGCTTCCTCGACGCGCGCCTTTCCCTCCGCGTCGCCGCCGGACAGGAAGCCGGAGGCATGCGCGTAGCGGCCCAGCGACACCACCTCCTCCACCGAATAGGCATAGCCCACGCTGTGCTGCTGGGTCAGCACGCCGATCCTCCGGGCGAGCTGCGCCGGCCTGTAGGCGCGGATGCTTTTCCCATCCAGCGTGATGCTGCCCGTGCAGGGCACGCCCTGCGCAATCGCGCGGATCAGCGTGCTCTTGCCCGCGCCGTTGGGGCCAATGAGCATGAGCCACTGCCCCGCCTCAAGCGCAAAGGACAGATCGTCCACGATCACCTGGCCGTCACAGCAAACCGTGACATGCTCCGCTTTCAGCATGGCTCACCCGACCTTCCTGGTATGATAGAACACGGCCACAAACGCCGCCGCGCCGACCATGGACGTCACCACACCGATGGGCAGCTCAATGGGGCGCAGCAGCGTGCGCGCCGCCAGATCCGCCAGCAGCAGGAACACCGCGCCGGAGAACATCGAGGCGGGCAGCAGCTTTCTGTGGTTCGGCCCGGCGAGCATGCGCGCCATGTGCGGCATCACGAGGCCGACAAAGCCGATCGTCCCGCCGACGGACACGCACACGCCGATGAGCACGGAAACCGTCACCAGAATGACGAGCTTGATGCGCCTCACATGGACGCCGATGTGCCGCGCAATGTCCTCCCCGATGGCAAAGGCGTTGAGCTCCCGCGCGCAGCGCAGAAGCACGCCGCCGCACACGAGCAGCGCCAGCGCGAGGATTCTCGCGTGCGCATAGCCCGTGCCGGAGAGGGAGCCCATCGTCCAGAAGGTGATGGAGCGCACCTGATCGCCCGCGAAGGAGATGATCAGCGTGATGAGGCTCGAGGCGAACATGGAGAAGATGACGCCGATGAGAATGATGCTGTTGGTGGAAAGCGACCTGTCCATCGCGTAGGCCAGCGACAGAATCAGCATCAGCGACAGGAACGCAAAGAGCATGGCCATCGCCATCACGCCGCCATAGGCCGTCCCCGGCACGCGCACACCGAACGCCAGCGCGAGCACCGCGCCCAGCGACGCGCCGGAGGACACGCCGAGCGTCGATCCGTCCGCCAGCGGGTTGCGCAGCAGGCCCTGCATGGCCGCGCCGCACAGCGACAGCGCCGCGCCCATCAGCGCAACGTTGAGCACGCGCGGCAGACGGACGTTGAGGATGATGTTTCTGCCCATGCCCGCCGGCACCTCAAGCCCCCGCAGCGCGCGCCAGATCACCGATACCGTGTCGGAGAGCGGGATGGACACGCTGCCCACGCAGACGCACAGCAGCATCGCCGCGATCAGCACTGCCGTCATGAGGACGTACATGCCCGGGGAAAAGCGGTCCGATTTCATTCCGCATTCTCCGCTTCGGCGGCGCTGACGAAGTCAAACAGCTCGATGGCCGCGTCCTTGAGCCTCGGGCCCGGGCGGGAGATGGCGTTGGAATCCGCGTTCAGGATATGGCCGTTTGCGACGGCCTTCAGGCCATCCCAGCCCGTGCGGCCCATGATCTCCTCCACCGGCGTGGGGCCCTCGCCAAAGTACATGGCGATGGTCACGATGTAGTCCGGATCGCGGGCGAGCACCTGCTCCTCGGACACAGCGCTCCAGCCGTCCACATCCGCAAACGCGTTGGTCAGGCCGCACATCGCCGCCAGCTCGTTCATGAAGGTGCTGCTGCCGGCAGTCCACAGGCCATACTGGAGCGGGGATACCTCAAAGTACACCGTTCTGCCGGACGCCTGGCTCTTCGCGGCGATCTCGTCAAACGTGGCCTGCATGTCCGCAATCAGCGCTTCGGCCTGCGCATCCCGGCCCGTCAGCGCGCCGATCATGCGGATGGCCGTATACACGCCCGCGATATCGTTGGCGTCGCTGATGACGACCTGCACGCCGTTGCTTTGCAGCATATTGGCCTGCTCCTCCGTCTGGGACATGTCGCTCATGAGCACGACCTGCGGCTCCAGCGCGAGGATTTCCTCCATGTTGGTCTCCGCGCCGGACTGGACGACCGGCAATGCGGCGATCGTCTCCGGATAATCGCAGTACGCGCCGCGGCCGACGAGCAGCGCCTCGCCGCCAAGCGCGCAGAGAATTTCACAGTCGGACGGCGTCAGCGCGACGATGCGGGTCGCCGGTTCGCTGAGCGTGATTTCGCGGCCATACATATCGGTGACGGTGACGGATGCGCCCTCGGCACAGGCGCCGCTCAGGCAAAGCGCGAGCAGCACGGCGAGAAGCAGAGCGAGAGTCTTTCTGGACATAACAGTCCCTCCTGTCTTCTGATCAAATGAATCAGCGGGAGGCGCACGTCATCCGGAAAAAGAAAAACGTGCTCCTCCCCGAGGAACACTAAACAAGCCGCGCGGCATATACAGCATCCGCAGCTTCCATAGCAATTCCCAGTCCCAGAGGAATGATTTTCACGGTGTAAACAGGTCTCCCGGCTTGGCCTCATCCTACTTGCCGCCTTCTCGCTTGCGCAATGGCTTTGCTGCGTTCGTCCGCTTCACGGTTACTGGGATAGCCCGGAAATCTCATCCGCATTCCCATGACGCGCCCGTCCGGGGGCGCGCCGCGCCTCACGGCGCAGATACACCGGCTATTCATTTGTCGTAGGTATTATAATGCCCGCGGGCGGCATTCGTCAATCCGTTTTATGGCTTTGCCGCACATCAGGCGCACGCGCCAGTAATTCGCCGGAGCGGCCGTCCTTCATGAACTGCCCGATGAGCACGCGGCTACCATGCCCGTGGCTGCGCAGGGCGAGCCCCATCGCCGCCGTGGTCTTTCCCTTTCCATTGCCCGTATACACATGCAGCCTGTTCATATCCATCCTCCCCGGAAATCTGACTCTCAGGCGATTGCCCAAAACCGAAAAATCCACCGGCAATATGATAGCATATCACGGATGGATCTGTAAATTGTGGTGGAGGTGAGGGGAATCTCCTCTCGCGCCTCGCCGGCGCTCGGTCAGCCCGGCTCTGACAGCCCACTGGGTGTCATTCACTCCCGGGCCAGGTTCGATTCCCCGGCTGTGCTTTCCAACAGACCTTGCAAAATGAAAAACCCCAGCGATCACTGAGGTTTGGTGGAGGTGAGGGGAATCTCCTCTCGTGCCTCGTCGGCACTCGGTCAGCCCGGCTCTGACAGCCCACTGGGCTGTCATTCACTCCCGGGCCAGGTTCGATTCCCCGGCTGTGCTTTCCAACAGACCTCGCAAAATGAAAAACCTCAGCGGTTGCCGAGGTTTGGTGGAGGTGAGGGGAATCTCCTCTCGCGCCTCGCCGGCGCTCGGTCAGCCCGGCTCTGACAGCCCACTGGG
>JAGBDL010000100.1 GCA_017937505.1 Clostridia bacterium
AGGCCCGGCATGGCCGTGCCGGTGTACATGAGCACATCGGAGCGGATCCGGCTCACGTCGCGGTTGCCGCTGATGGCAAACGACCAGAGGCCCTCGCCGTTGACCGTGTAGTCCTCGCCCTCAACGCCTGCGTAGCCCAGCAGCGCGCCCTCCTCGGCGTAGAGCGCGTCGACCCACCGCAGCGCCTGCGCCGGGTCCTGGCAGGCGCTCGTCACCGCGAAGCAGCCGGTCCACACGCCGCCCAGCAGATCGCGCCAGCGCGTCGTGCCGTCCGGCCCGGCGAGCAGCACCGGCTCGTAGTCCATCACGGCGCCCGCATCAATGTGCGTGTACGGGGTCATGGACAGCAGCATGCCGCTGGTGACCGGCGCGTCGTCGTCCCGATCGTTGAGCGCCTGGGTGCTGTGCATCGCCGTGAACGCGTCCCCGCGCAGCACGCCGCGGTCATGCCAGTCCTTGAGCAGCGCGATGAACTCGCGGTACGCCGGCAGCTCCGGCGCAAAGACGATTTCGCCCGCCTCATTGCGCGCCAGATTGTAGTCGTCCGCCACGATGCCGAAGTACGGCAGCAACCAGCGCATTTCATACACGCCGATCAGATCCGCGCCGACCTCGTCCGCCCTGCCGTTGCCGTTAGGATCGCCGTCCCTGATCGCCAGCAGCGCGTCGGTCAGCTCTGCGACCGTCGTGGGCATGGCGATGCCCAGCTGGTTAAGCCACGCGCGGTTGATCCACAGCATCACCTGGCGCTCATGCTCATTGAGCAGCGGCAGAGACGCGATGCGCCCGTCCTCCAGCGTGATCACCTCGCGCCACTCGGGATGGCGCTCGAGCAGCGCGCTCAGGTTGGGCATGTACGCCTCGATCATCGGCGCGAGGTCGATGATCGCCCCGCTATTAAGCAGCGCGATCTCCTGCGCGCGGGACAGGTTCGCCTTGAAGAGCACGTCCGTTTGCACGTCGCCCTTCTCCATGGCGGAAAGCAGCCTGGCGTATTCCTTCTCGTCGGACACGCCCTTGGCCTGCACGCTCACGCCGGTCAGCGCTTCCATGCGGGTGAAAAACTGGCTCTGCGACCAGTCGCGCTCCATGAGCTCCGTCTCCAGGCCCGTCATCGTCAGGGCCTGCGCGCAGCAGGCGCTAAAGCACAGGATCATCGTCAGCAGAAGCGCTGCAGTCTTTTTTTCAAACATGTCGGCCTCCGTACACAAATCATTGAACTGATTATACCACATTCCCGCGCGGGAAAAAAGAGTGATTGCCGCCAGGTCAGGGCAGACTATTTGAAACCCTTGCGCCATACGCTTAGACGATCCATGGGCGAAGGAGGCCGAGTCGATGCTTCAATCCCTGCATGCCGCCTGGGGCGCGCGACGCGTGCTGCTCCTTGGCGGCGAGGACCGGATGACCTGCTTCATGCGCGCGCTGCTTCGCGAGCTGGGCGCAAGACCCGCCTGCCTTCCCCTGTCCTCCGGAAGCGAAGCGCTCTCGCGCACGCTCACCGGCGGCCGCGTCTGCTGCGTAATCGTCCCGTGCCTGCGCCATCTGGGCGGCAGCCTGGATGAGCAGCTGCATGCGCTGGACGCGCTGCTCATCGAGGCGCGCGAGGCCGGTGTGCCGCTGGTGATGCTCCTCTCCGACGAAAACGCCTACCGCGCCGCGCAGCACCCGTGGGCCGTGCGCGAGGAGGATCCCATCGGCGGCGAAACGCGCGAGGGACTCTTCCACGCAATCCTCCAGCTCTTTGCCGACGGCGTGAGCCGCGGCCTGCTGGGCGATCCCGTGCACGTGCTTCTCATCCGTCACCTGCCGTGCCTGGGCTGCGGCCATTCCGCCGTCGCGCCCTATGACGCCTGGTGCCGCGCGCTGGACGCGGGCGAGCCGCTGCGCGTACCGCATCCCGGCGCGCAAGGCGTGTTCCTGCACCCGCTGGACGTATGCATGGGCAGTCTGCTGCTAGGCGCGCGCTTCCTGCTGGGCGATACGGCCTGCACGGGCATTTTCAATCTGGACGCCGGCGCGAAGAACCTCATGCCGGGCCGCACCGCCGCGCTGCGCCTGCGCGGGCGCTGCGGGCATGCGCGTGCGCTTGAGGAGACCGAGCCGCCGCATCCGGTTCTTCTTCCGCTGCTGGACGGCTCCCGCGCCAGGCGGTTGTGCGGCGCGCATCCCATCATTCCCGGTGAAGAAGCGCTGCTCGACCTGCTCTCGCTTGCGCGCGCACAGCAGAAAGGCGCGGATGCTCTTGAGGAAGAAGTTCAATCGCAGACGGCGGCGTTTCTGGCACGGTTTCTCACATAGCACGCCGTCTCTGCAAAACAAAACGGGCGGAAAGCTCCGTCCGTTTTCGTATGCGCTTATCTGCGGATCAGCTTTCTGCCAATGCCCTTGAGCATGCTCTTTTCATCCGCGTTCATCGCCAGCAGGTATACGCTCACCGCATAGACCGCGCAGTACGGCAGGGCAAACGTCAGCACGCCGCCATAGCCCGTAAAGTCGTGCAGCCAGACCGCCAGAAGGCCCAGCAGCACCGGCGGAAGGAAGGATGGCACGATGCTCAGGATGCTCCGCCAGAAGTAGACCATGTCCAGGCCGATGTGCCGGTGGTAGTACCAGTTCATGACAAAGCCATTGCACACGACCATCGAGATGGCCGTGCCCAGCGCGCAGCCCAGGCCGCCCAGGCGGATGGCCAGCGGGATGGAGATGGCCACATTGAACAGCGCCATGAAGAAGTACACCTTGGAGCGGAACTGGTGCTTGTTCTTCGCGCGCTGGATCTCGATGCCCAGGTTCTGGATCAGCGGCACCGTCACCGGCGCCATCAGCAGCAGCGCGATGGGGTATGCGCCCTCGTACTCGCCGCCGCCCCAGGCCTCGATGAAGGGCTCGCCCACAAAGATGAAGCCGGTGAGCACCAGCATCAGCAGCATGAACTGAATGCGGCCCACGCGGGTGAAGAGCCTCGTGAGCGAATCGTCACCCTCGCCGCGCGCCACGATGCGGTTGATCTGCGGCACGAAGACGCCGGAGATGGAGGTGGAAATCGTCATGTAATAGCGGTGAATCTGGCTGCCCACGCCATAAATCGCCGTCGCCGCCGTGCCGCTGACGATGCCCAGGATCGTCGTATCGACCGTCCAGTTGATCTGGTCGATGATCATGTTCAGGAAGATGAAGAACGAGAAGCCGCCCATCTCGCGCAGCAGACCGAAATCGAACTTTTCGAAGGTCATGCGCATGTTCAGCTTTTTCACGCAGTACCAGATGCTCGACGCGTCGGTGACCACGCTGAGCACCAGCGTCGCCATGACCAGCGACACGGAACCCAGGCCCATCAGCAGCAGCGGCAGCATGACGATGGGGTTAATCACTGTGCGGATCATGCTGATCATGCGCTGGAAGAAGAACTGCTCCTTCGCCGTGATGTAGGACGTAAAGACGCTGCACGGGAAGGAGACCGCGATGTTCACCACCAGCAGCGCCATCAGGATGCGCGCGGTTTCCACCTCCGCAGGCGTGAGCTTGGCCGAAAAGATGTTGTGCACGTTGGCAACCAGCACGCCGCCCACCAGCAGGCTCGCCGCGCCGATGCACAGGAAGATCACCATGAACATGCCGTTGATCTTTGATACGCCTTTTTCGCCCTCGCTGGCCTCGTAGCGCGCGTAGTAGCGCACATAGGCGCTGCCCAGGCCGAAGCTCATCAGGCTGAGGTTGGAGATAAAGCCGTTGACCAGCGTATAAGTGCCGTACTCGCTCTGCCCCAGCAGCCGCAGCATGACCGGGGTGTAGACGAGGGAAATGAGCGTGGACAGGATCGTCTGCCCGTAGCTGAGCAGCACGCCCGCTTTCTTTTGATCCATACGTTCTCCTTGACCGGGCGCAGGCCCGGATTACATGTCAAATCTGCATACGGATACAGTGTATCGCCTTTCCCAGCATTTTGCAAGACGGAATTGCGCCCGCTCAGTCTTTCCATCCCGCGCGTTTCGTGCTATAATTTTCAATCATTTCCCATTCTTTACGGAGGCCGCATATGATCGACAAACAGGCGCTTGACGCGCACCTGACATCCTGGGCCAGGAAGAAAAACCTTGCGGGCGTGTCCGCGTACATCGCCGGGCCGAACGGCTGTGAATACGCATGGAACTACGGCTTTCGCGACGCGGAGAAGAAGCTCTGCCCGGACAGCGACACGATGTACGGCATCGCCTCGATGAGCAAATCGATCACCGCGCTGTGCGCGTGCATCCTGCACGTCGAGGGAAAGCTCGACCTGGACGATCCGGTGAGCCGGTATCTGCCCGGTTTTTCCATGCCCGGCCAGCCGAAGGAGGCCGTCACCGTCCGCCATCTGGCGATGCACACCGCCGGCATCCCGCCGATGGAGCCGCTGGAATGGTCCATCGCCATGAACAGCCCCGGTCGGCAAGAGAACGAATGGCTGACGGCCATGCGCCGCACCGCGCCCAACGCCATGGACAGCATCGATCAGATTCTTGACTACATCGCCCATTGTCCGCACAGGATGCTCGGCGCGCCGGGCGAGGTCATGAGCTACTCAAACGAGGGCTACGCCATCCTCTCCTATGTGATCGACCGGGCCGCAGGCATGCCGCTGGAGCGGTTCATGCAGGAGCGGGTCTTCACGCCCCTGGGCATGACGCGCTCGATTCTGGACAACGGCATCGAGGCCGCCCGCGCGCTGTCCGGCGGCAACATCACCTCGCTCTTTGAGATGGAGGACGGCGTGCGCGTATGCGACGACAGCTGGTCCGTTCTGCCGCCGTTCCGCGGCTGCGCCATGGTCAAGTCGACCGCCCGGGACATGGCCGTCTATTACCGCGCGCTCTCCAACTACGGCATGCACGAGGGGGTGCAGGCCCTCCCCGCTCAGGCGGTCGAGCTGCTGGCGGGCAAATACCACCCGGTCTCGCCGCGCAGCCTCATGTGCATGGGCCTGTACAAGCGCGAGAAGGCCGGGCACGTCATCTGCGAGCATTCCGGCGGCCTGCACGGCGTCTCCACCAAGGGCGGACTGCTGCTGGGCGAGGGCTACGGCTTTGCCGTCCTGTGCAATCAGGGAGACGAGGACATGGACGAGCTGATGTGGGGCCTGTACAACGCCGTCTGCGGCCTGCCGCTTTCCGAGAGCCACCGCTGGTTCAACCCCATTCACGCGGACTTCTCCGCGCCGGAGATGATCACCGGCGCCTACATCAGCCACGAGGGCGTGCCCAGCATGCTTTCCATCGAGGAAAGGGACGGAAAGCTCGTCCGCATCCGCGACGGCAAGCCCTACGCCTTTGTCTACTGCGGCGGCACGCGCTTCCTCTCCTTCGAGACCGGCGGCGAGGACGAGCAGGGCGTGCGCCACGAGTTCCTGATCCGCGACGGCAGGGCGTGGGGCGTGCGCTGCGGCACGCGCGTGTTTGAAAGGATGAGCGTATGAACATCACCTGGGACGCCAAGGGCTACACGAGCGGCTTTGCCTTCGTCCATCAGTACGGCGAGGGCGTGCTCGATCTCATCGACGCCGCGCCCGGCAGCCACGTCGTGGACCTGGGTTGCGGCAACGGCGCGCTGAGCGAAAAGCTGATTGCGCGCGGCTACCGCGTCACCGCGATCGACGCATCAAGCGACATGCTGGCGCAGGCCCGCGCGCTGCACCCGGATATTCCGTTCATGCAGGCAGACGCGACGGACTTCACACTTCTCGAGCCCGCCGACGCGATCTTCTCCAACGCCGTCTTCCACTGGATCGACCGGGACAGGCAGCCGCTGCTGGCCGCCTCCCTCGCGCGCAACCTCAGGCCCGGCGGACAGCTCGTATGCGAGTTCGGCGGCTATGGCTGCGCGGAGCGCGTGCACAGCGCGCTGGAGCGCGCCTTTGCCGCCCGAGGCCTGACCTATCCGCGCGTGTTCTACTTTCCCACCATCGCGCAGCACGCGCCCATTCTGGAGGCGGCCGGTCTGCGCGTGACCTACGCCGTGCTCTTTGACCGGCCCACGCCGCAGCAGGGTGAGGACGGTTTGGAGCGGTGGATCCGCATGTTTGTCAAGGCCCCGTTTGAGGGGATCGCGCCTGACATGCAGGACGCGATCATCGGCGAGGCGGTCGCCAGCCTGAGGGAGACCCTGCGCCGGGAGGATGGCACATGGTTTGTGGATTATGTGCGCATCCGCATCAAGGCGGTTAAGGTTTGAACTGCATCAATAGCCCCGGCAGGAGACCTGCCGGGGTGCATTTTTATGCTGCTGCAAAAAGAAAATTGAGCGCTCTGTCGGAGAAATCAATACGACTTCCCCAAATCCATCTGCACATCCTTCGCCGTCTTCTCCCGGCTGTTTGCCGCGCGGGCAGAGAGCAGCGCCTCATAGCGCGCATCTGCCGCCGCGTCAAAGGGAAGCTCAAGCGTCCTCTCCTCCGCCGAGGAGAGCAGCATGGCGTTGGAAAGCATCAGCGCGTTCAGGCCCTCGCGGCCGTCGGCGATCATCGGCTCGCCATAGAGGATATGCCGGGCAAACACGCGCGTCACGCCCGCATGCATCGGGTAATCCGCATCGGGCGTGATGTCCTCCCGCGTGATCTCCGGCTTGCCGTAGCCGCCCGGATATTCCCGGATAAACCGGCTCACCGGCATCTCGGTGCGTCGGATGGTCAGGCGGCCGTCCTCCAACAGCAGCTGGCCGCCGTCCATGGAGAGCTCAAACCGGTTGGTGCCGGGTGCCTCGCCGGTGCAGGCCATGAACAGGCCCGTCGCGCCGTTTGCGTATTCCACATAGGCGGTCACGTCGTCCTCCACCTCGATGTCGTGCCAGTGGCCCAGGCCGCAGAACGCGCGCAGCCGCACCGGCATGCCGCAAATCCACTGCCACAGATCCAGGCTGTGCATCGCCTGATTGATCAGCACGCCGCCGCCCTCGCCCTTCCAGGTCGCGCGCCAGGTGCCGGAGTCGAAATAGCTCTGCGCGCGGAACCAGTCGGTCACGATCATGCTCGTGCGGCGGATTTCGCCCAGCTCGCCGGAGGCCACGATCTCCTTCATCTTTCTGTAAGCCGGGTTCGTGCGCACGTTGAACATCGCGCCGAACGCCTTGCCGCTCGCGTCCGCCGCCGCGTTCAGCTCGCGCACCTCGCGGGTGAACACGCCCGTCGGCTTCTCCAGCAGCACGTGCATGCCCGCGGCAAAGGCCTCCTTCGCCTGCGCCACATGCGCCCTGTGCGCAGACGCAATCAGCACCGCGTCGATCTCCCCGCTCTCATACATCTGTTGCGGCGTGTCAAACACGCGCACCCGATCGCCGCCGGGCATCCCCCGCAGCGCGGCGATATTCCTCCCGTTCCCCGTCGCCACAGCCGCAAGGCGCGCCTCCGGCACCTTTTCCAGCATGATCTGCGCGTGCTCAAGCCCCATCGCGCCGAGGCCGACGATGCCAAACCGAACCTGATCCATGAATCCGTCCTCCCCTTCCATCGTGTCGAAGCATGATACAGGGGAATTCGCGGCCACGCGCGCGTTTTCCTGCCGGGCGGAAGGGCGAGGTTACGCCTTTGTCATCTGGTTGTAGCCCGGGATGCCCGGGTCGCGGCCGACGGCCGTGTTGTCCTGCGCGCGGCCCTGCAGCTCGCTGACCGGGTGCGGCGCAGACTCAAAGCGATAATCCCGGCCGAATCTGGAAACGGCCTGGTCGATGACGGCATGGCTGGCGATCTGCGCCTTGTCCCCGCACGCGAGGCTCTGATAGGCGAAGAACGGATCGTCTGCCTCCAGCGACTGCACGGGAACGATCCGGCTGTCCTTGCAGGTGTTCTGCACGGTGGTCAGCACGCTGCGGACGTAGGGAATGTTGGCCTCCAGGACGATCGGCGCAGGGAAGTCTGCGTTGGGGATGACCTGCTGCCAGTGCCCGTCCTCATAGCGCTCGAGCAGCTGCGCGGCCCTGTGCAGATGCGCCAGCTCCTGCTCAAAGCTCTGCTCCCAGATGGCCCTGATCGCCGGGTCGGACTCCGTCTGCGCGCAGGACCAGTAGAGATAGCACTCCGCGTATTCGTGCATCAGGCAGCATTCCAGCCAGGTGACGTTCGGATCCATCAGCGCCTCATACGCTGTGACGTGCTGCTCCTCGATCAGGGCGATCTCCTGATAGAGCCTGCGGCCCAGATCGTTTCCATAAAATCCGGTCTGGTTCATATAATAGTTCATGGTCTGCTGCTCGGCGGCGGTGATCGTCATGGCGGCCAGCTTGTCAAACAGCGGCGCGTCCTTGCCCAGCGCGCGGGAGACGCCGTCCATCGGGAAGCGGTGCTCGCTGATGGTCGGGCGGCCCGGCATGATCTCCGTGTAGCGGCCCACGAGGCGCTCGGCGTGCTGTCCGTCGTCCATCTCCATCAGGTCGGCATAGCGGTACAGGTGGTCAAAGTCCTCCAGCAGCGCCAGGTCGAGCGCCTGCCTGACGTTCTCACTTTCAACGCGCTTGGCCAGGTGCGCCGTCAGGTCGACCGCCAGCTGCTCGTAGCTGATGGTGTGCTCCAGCACGGTCTCGCCAAGCGGCTTGAGGCAGGCCAGCTTCTTTTGCTGCTGCTGCTCCGTGCGGCGGGCCATCGCCAGCTCCGCACGCAGCTGCGGATCGCTGACGTGCCGGGCCATCTGGTGGCTGAACTTGACGGCTTCGAACTCCGTGCCGTTCATCAGAATGATGCGGCACTTGGTATAGGGATCGACCTCTCTGGGGTCATAGGCCCTGGGATACAGCGCCGGCAGGCTTTCAAACGTGGCCTCGACGGACGGCGCCTTCTGCGCAAACGGGTTCATGATCTCACGCTCCTTCCTGCGCATTGTCTCCCGTCCGGCTCGGCTCTATGCGCCGGCGTTGCCGCCCGTATATCTATTTCGTACAGGATTGATGGATTGATGTTTTGATCTTGTATGGATAGGAAAAAGATACTATAATGGAAAGGTAATGGCGTATTCCCTCAAGGGAATCCAAGAAACGGAGGAAAAACCATGACGCAAATCTTCGGTAATTTTGCGGACCTGACGGTGCAGATGGTCATCATGTGGATCATTGGCGGCGTGATGATTTACCTGGCCATCAAAAAGGAGATGGAGCCGACGCTCCTGCTGCCGATGGGCTTTGGCTGCATCCTGTGCAACATGCCCAATTCCGGCATGGTGCACACCCTGCAGATCCTGTTTCAGGCGGGTGTGGACAACGAGCTGTTCCCGCTGTTGCTGTTCATCGGCATCGGCGCAATGATCGACTTCGGCCCGCTGCTGGCGGACCCCAAGCTGCTGCTCTTCGGCGCGGCGGCGCAGTTCGGCATCTTCTTCACGCTGTCCATGGCGAGCCTGTTCGGCTTTGAGCTGCGCGACGCGGCGTCCATCGCCATCATCGGCGCGGCGGACGGCCCCACGTCCATCTTCGTGGCGCAGACGCTCAAAAGCAATTACACCGCGGCCATCATCGTGGCAGCGTATTCCTACATGGCGTTGGTGCCCATCGTGCAGCCCTTCTGCATCCGGCTGGTCACCACCAAGGAGGAGCGCTGCATCCGCATGGAGTACACCCCGGGCAAGATCACCAAGACCACGCGCATCCTGTTCCCGATCGTGGTCTCCGCGATCGCCTCGCTGGTCGCGCCGGATTCCGCCGCGCTGGTCGGCTTCCTGATGTTCGGCAACCTGCTGCGCGAGTGCGGCGTGCTGCGCGGCCTGTCCGAGTGCGCGCAGAACACGCTGGCCAACCTCATCTCCCTGCTGCTGGGCCTGACCGTGGCCGTGCGCATGCAGGCGAACAGCTTCCTGGTGCCCCAGACGCTGATGATCCTGGGCCTGGGCCTGATCGCGTTCATGTTCGACACCTTCGGCGGCGTGTTCTTCGGCAAGTTCATCAACCTGTTTGCCAAGAAGAAGATCAACCCGATGATCGGCGCGGCCGGCATCTCCGCCTTCCCGATGTCCTCGCGCGTCATCGCGAAGATGGCCCGCGACGAGGATCCGTACAACTTCATCCTGATGCAGGCGGCTGGCGCGAACGTAGCCGGTCAGGTGGCATCCGTCATCGCCGGCGGTCTGGTGCTGGCCATGATCGGCCCGCTGGTATAAACAAAAGGAGGAATATGCTATGTCGATCAATGTGAGCGCGTTTATCGCCTCCCTTCGCTTCATGATCGAGGGCTGGCTGGGCATTTTCGTCGTCATGGGCGTGATCATCGCGTGCATCTACGGCCTCAACCGCTTCTCCGAGAGGCTCGAGGAGAAGGCCGGGAAGTCTGAGGAGTAAAATCCCCCGGCGGGGCCTGCGGCCCTGCGCCTTTCTCCAAAAACTCTGCCCAAATAGGGCTTGCGCGATCGGCCGCAAATGGGTATAATAGGAGCCGTACACAGACGGAGAAGGCGATCTGACCGCAGCTATCAAGAGAGCGCGCCCATGGCTGAAAGGCGCGCAGCCCGCGCAGACCGCTCCGGCCTCCCGAGTACGCAGGAGAACGCGCAGCGCCGCATGCTGTGAAATTCTGCCGGGCGCTCCCGATACAGGGCAGGCAAGGGCGCAGGTTTTTTCTGCGCTGAAGCAAGGTGGTACCGCGAAGCTCAGCTTCGCCCCTGCGACATGGGGCGGAGCTTTTTTCGTCCCCTATACATGACAACAGACAAAGGAGAGGACAACGCCATGAAGCTCAGGAACCTCGTTTCCAAGCGCTACAAGGAGACCCCTGCCGACTGCGTCATCGCCAGCCAGGCGCTGATGATGCGCGGCGGCTACATCAAGCCCGTCGGCAATGGCATCTATACCCTGTTCCCGATCACCAAGCGCATCACCGCGAAGATCGAGAAGATCATCCGCGAGGAGATGAACCGCATCGACGGCCAGGAACTGCTCTTCCCGGTGGCCATGCCCGCGTCCATCTGGCGCGAGTCCGGCCGCTACGACTCCATCGGCAGCGAGCTGCTGCGCTTTACCGACCGCTCCGGCGCGGACATGGTGCTGGGCATGACCCACGAGGAGGCCTCCGTGCACTTCGTGCGCGACGTGGCCGACAGCTACACCCAGTATCCGTTCATGATCTACCAGATCCAGACCAAGTTCCGCGACGAGCCGCGCTGCCGCGGCGGCCTGATCCGCGTGCGCGAGTTCACCATGAAGGACGCGTACTCCTTCCACACCTCCCAGGAGGATCTGGAGCGCTACTACAAGATCTGCTATGACGCGTACAACCGCATCTTCTTCCGTGCGGGCGTGGGCGACGTCGTCGCCGTCGCGTCCGACAGCGGCATGATGGGCGGCAAGGTCTCCCACGAGTACATGCTGCTCACCCCGGTCGGCGAGGACACCATCGTCCTGTGCCACGACTGCGACTACCGCGCCAACATGGAGGCGGCCCCCTGCATCGTGCACGGCGAGCCCGGCGAGATGGCCGATCTCCAGAAGGTCGAGACGCCGAACATCAAGACCATCGACGACCTGTGCGCGTTCCTGAAGATCAAACCGGAGCAGACCTGCAAGGCCGTCGTCTATCAGGAGAACCTGACCGACAAGTACGTCGTCGCGTTCCTGCGCGGCGATCTGGACATCAACGAGACCAAGCTGCGCAATTACCTCAAGGCCGAGATTCATCCGGCGGAGATCACGCTGGAGAGCGGCCTCACGCCGGGCTTCATCGGCCCCAAGGGCCTGCCCGAGGGCGTACGCGTGGTGTACGACGCGTCCCTGAAGGGAATCAATGCCGTCGCCACCGGCGCGAACGAGACCGACATGCACTACACCGGCTTCAACATCCCGCGCGAGATGGGCGAGGTCGAGTACGTCGATGTAGCCAAGGCGTATGACGGCGGCATCTGCCCGGTCTGCGGCAAGAAGAGCATCTACACCTCCCGCGGCATCGAGGTGGGCAACATCTTCCAGCTGGGCACCAAGTACACCGAGAGCATGGGCCTGACCTACGTCGATCAGGACGGCTCGCTCAAGCACCCGATCATGGGCTGCTACGGCATCGGCGTGGGCCGTCTGGCCGCGTCCGTGTGCGAGGCGCACCGCGACGACTACGGCCCGGTCTGGCCGATCTCCATCACGCCGTGGCACGTGCACCTGTGCTCCCTGCGCGCGGACAACGAGGAGGTCGCTGCGGTTTCCCAGAGGATCTACGACGAGCTGACCGCCAGGGGCGTGGAGGTCATCTGGGATGACCGCAGCGTCAGCGCAGGCGTCATGTTCTCCGACGCGGATCTGTTCGGCGTGCCGGTGCGCGTGGTCGTCAGCCCGAAGGGCCTCAAGAACGGCACCATCGAGATTTCCGCCCGCGACAAGTCCATGCAGGAGAAGAAGCCGGTCGCCGAGGCCGTCGACTTCGTCTATGACTACGTCGTTAGCGAGCTGGCCAAGCTCGAGTGCAGGCTGTAAGCATCGCTCTGGCGGCAGTAGCGCGCCGTGCGCACTGCACGATTCCCTGCGCAATTTTCCATGATTACGAAAAGACGGCTGTGGATACCATGGCTGTCTTTTTGCGCTCATCTGAGCGTCAGCACGGGCGGGTCGATCTCCGGCAGGCTGCTTACCGGCACGGCGGCCAGCGGCATGTCCTTCGTGTCCAGATAATTCCTGCCCGACACAGCCAGGAGCGCGCCGTCGCCGGTTCTCTGCACGCGGAAGCTGTAATCGGGCCGGGCGGAGAAGTCCCACGCCTTCGACCAGGCGATTTCGCCGTCCTTCGTGATCGCCAGCTGAACCACGTCGTATACGCCGCGGGACTTGGAGATGACGCAGCCGGTGAGGATCAGGCTGCCGCTTTCGCGATCCACGCTTCCCGCCTCTGGATAGCAGATCAGGTTCTGCGCCTCCAGAACGCCCCTGAACGCCACCTCACCCTCCGGGGACAGGTGAAACGCCTGCGCGACCTTGTAGTTGTCCCAGTCCGGGAAGAGGACGAACGCGCCGCCCTCGCCGTCCCCCGTCAGCACGAAGCGGGCTAGGCCGCAGCGCTGCGCGAGCTCCGCGGAAAAGACCTCGCGCCCCTGCGGCGAGAGGCGCAGGACGGTGAGCCAGGGATCGCCATAGGCTGCCCCGTCCAGCGCCGTGTAGTAGATCGCCGCCAGATAGCCGCCGTCCGCATCCTGCACGCAGGCCGCCAGATTGGCCCGGCGCTCTGCGCGCAGCGGATGGCGCAGCACGAGCCGGCCCAGGTCGTCATAGATCACCAGGGCCTGCGCGCCGTCCGTCGCCTGAATCGCTGCAAAGCCGTTGCCGCAGGTCTGCAACCCGCGCAGGTCCCCACCCAGCGCAATCGGCGCACCGGCCGTATCGCCCGCGCCCCAGTAGCAGAACGCGTGCGACGAATCGCCGGCATACAGATCCCGCTCCACCAGGAAGCCGGTTCGTCCGTCCGCAAACACGAACGGGGTATAGAGGCTCCCGTCCTTCTCCAGCCGGCAGCGGGCCAGCGTCTCCCCATCGTCCTCCATCCGAAGGAGGGTCGCCGTCTCCGTTTCGCCGGTCAGGATCATTCGCCCGGCCTCCACGGCCAGCGCGGTGTCCGGCTCAAACACGTCGGGCGCATCCTGCGCCAGCACAGCCGGAGCCAGTGCCAGCCCCGCGGCCAGCAGCAGAATCATCGCGTACCTGTTCATTCCGATCGCCTCCCGGATGTCTCTATCTGATCAGACGAATGCGCGCCGAAAAAGTTTCACCTTTTCGGCGCGTTTTTCATATCGATTGATGTCTGAATTCTGACGATGCAAATGAAGCTGCATTTTTCTGAATGGATTGGATCCGTTGGGCTGCCGCCCAAACCTGCCTGAGGGATTTCATCCCTCAGACTCCCTTCTCCGCTTCGCGCATAGGAAAGCAGTTTTGAACGACATCAGTATCAGAAGCCCATACCCATCATCGCCGACGGCGTGACCAGATTCTCAAAGTGCTGCGCCGCGCGCACGGACTCAAGCGGCGTCTCCTCCAGCTCCTCAATCACATCCAGCTCGCCCGCGAGATACCGTCTGATCTCGTCGGCCACGTCCTCCAGGCGGCCCATGACCGCGCCGTAGCGCAGCGCGAGCACCTCCCAGCCAAAGCGCTTCATGTCCCGCTCCCAGAGCGCGCGGTGCAGCTTCATGAGCCGATCGTACTTCTGCAGGATGCGCGGCACGCCGACAAACGCCATTTCGCGCAGCCAGGCCCGGTCGCCCGCGATGTAGCGCGCCCGCAGGTCGCGCACGAGGCGCGCCTTCTCGCGCACCACCTCAAACAGCGCCGCCGCGTAGCGGCATTCCAGCGCCTGCTGCGCGTCCAGCACCGCCAGCGCGGCCTCGCTGCGCGCAATCGCCGCGTCCGGCGTGTCGTCTGTCATCTCCAGCGGATACAGCGGGTCGCACCAGATCAGGCTCTTGCCCGTGCGCACGTCCTGTGCGTTCGGATAGAATGCCCCCATCGCGTCGAGCGCCGCGCGCGGCATGCCGGTGAGCGCCTCGCCCGCGAGGATCATCTCCTCCCTCGGGCAATCGCAGCCCTGCCAGCAGCTCTCCGAGAAGATGGGCAGCAGCGCGCTGGCCAGAAAGACGTTCGTCTCCGCCGCGTCGTCGCCCCACATCGTCGCCAGCACCGTGTCCACGCCGTGCCGGGCGCAGGCCCTCAGCGCCGGGAACATCGTCGCCTCGGTCTTCTTCACATGGGGCAGGAAGCCGCTCCACGTCCAGACGCCGCCGGCAAACACCGTGCGCCCGCCCATGCGCGCATGCTGCGTGAGCATATGGTCGTAGAACGCCTCGTCCTCGTGGTAGTAGTCCCAGTAGCACAGATCGACCGGTGGCATGCCGTCGATGACGTGCTGCGGGATATCGCTCTCGATATCGTAATAATCGTTGGTTTTGGAGCCCAGGCGGAAGAACATGTCGCTCCACATGATCGGCCTGAAGCCGTACTTCTCGCAGATCGCGCGCACGCGTTCCAGATGCCGACACAGCAGCGCGAAGCGGTCGGTCTGGCCGTTCTTCAGCAGGTATTGCCCCAGGCCCACGCCGTGCGCCTCGTCCATGCCGATGTGGATGCGGTCTGTGTGCATGCACGCGCGCATCGCGCGGATTTCCGCCTCGATGAACGCGTATGTGCGCTCGTCGTCGATGAGCAGGATGTCCATCTGGTCGCGCAGCGCCGCGTTGTCCTGCCACTGCAAAAACTGGCGCATGTGCCCCAGCGTCTGGATGCAGGGCACCAGCTCCACGCCCGCCTCCGCCGCGTAGGCGTCCAGCGCGCGCAGGTCATCCTGCGTATAGCGTCCGCGCAGATAGCCCAGCGTCGGATACTCCGGCACCTCGTAGGTGTCCTCCGTGTAGAGCATGAGCAGGTTCATGCCCAGGCAGGCGAGCTGGTCGATGCAGCGGCGCACGGCCTCCGGCTTCATCACCGCGCCGCGGGAGCAGTCCACCATCGCGCCACAGGCGGCAAAGTGCCGCCTCTCCCGCACGGACAGGGCCGTCCTGCCCTCGCGCACGCAGCGGCTCAGCCGGAAAAAGCCACGCGCGAGCGCGCTCTCGTCCTGCGCCTCAATCCGGGCCGCGCCGCCCGCCAGCGTCACGCAAAGCCCCTCGCCCGCAGATACCTCCACCGCAAACGGCAGCTTCACGCCCGTCACGCGCTGAGCGCGCGCACGGGCTTTTTCAATTGAATCAGATAAAAACATGGTTTGTCCTCCAGGCGTACTGTCGTTCCTTTTTCTGATTATACCGGATTTCCTTCCTTCTGTCTGCATGTCTGGTGAATTTCTTCTCCGATTCGTCGAATGCATTGGATTTTCAAATCATTTTGTGTCATAGATTTGGCATAATCGAGAATTCTATAATGTGTTCAAAACTGCATGGAGGAGAAACACTGTGACCGAGAAATTCGTCATCACACCCAAGGAAGACAAAGCCGTCACCATGACGATTCGCATTGACCGCGCCCTGCAGGAAGCCTACAACGCGCTTTCCGTCAAGACCAACCGCTCGCGCAACGAGCTGATCGGCATGGCGCTGCAATATGCGCTGGATCATATGGAAATCAAGGAAAAGGACTGAGCAGAAACAAGGAGGACTGTTTTTCCATGGCCCTGAACCCTCAAATCGCCGACATCACCTACCGGCAGACCGTCATCCGCAAAATCCCCACGGCAAACAAGGTGATCCTCGTGCTGCTGTACGTCTGTGTCGCCATCTTCACGTTTCTGGGCAGCATGTGGGGCACGCTGATGCTGATTCCCTCGCTGGGCACGCTGTTTTTCGCCTGGTACTACAAGGGTGTGATCTCCGTCAGCTATGAATACCAGCTGGACGGCTATGATCTGCACATCCGCCGGCTGAGCGGCACGCGCTCCAAGCCGGTCGACGAGGCGTTCGCCTATGTCGATCTGCAGCGCGTCATCGTCATCGCCGACCAGTTCACCCCCGAGGTCGAGCAGGGCGAAGCGGCCTTTGCCGCCGCCGACAGGAAGCACCGCGTCACCTACTACACGGCCGCGCAGGACCCCGACAAACCCAGCTGCGCGCTCTATGCCCACGGCTCCGGCCCGGAGGAGGGATCCATCGTGCGCATCTACCTGCAGCCGACGGCCCAGCTGCTGCACTGCCTGCGCCAGTTCTGCCCGGGAAAGGTGTTCACCCATGCCAACCTCATCTGAAATCGAGCTGCGCCGCCAGCTTGAGGAGCCGCTGAGCTGCGAGTGCCGCAATTATCCGCCGGCGGAGGACAGCATTCTGGTGACCATGCTGGACACGCCCTACTACCCGCCCTACATGCCCGACAGCCTGCACGTCCACAACTGCCTGGAAATCGGCGTCTGCCTGGCCGGCAGCGGACAGGTGTATCTGCACGACAGGGGCTGGCGCTTCTCCGCCGGCTCGGTCGTCGTCGTGCCGCGCGGCGTATACCACAACCAGCATAACGAGGGCGAGCCGCTGACGCACTGGCGCTATCTCGTCATCAGCGACGAGTATCTGCAGCGCAGCGCGCCCGACCGCTGCCGCGGCGCGATCTTCGCGCTGCTGGATGCCATCCGCGAGACCGGCTTGTTTCTGGAGAGCAGCACGGACAGCGCGCTGGACAGCATCGTCAAGCTGATGTACGATCTGCACCGCCAGGGCGACGCGGACGCGGAAACGCAGCTCGAGCTGTGCGTGTACCTGCTGCTGCTTGAAATTGCCCGTCAGCGCAGCCGCACGCCGCTGCTCAGCTCCGGCGAGCCGGTCGATCCCCGTCAGCGCCAGCCCATCGAGCCCGCGCTGGCCTACATCTGCGAGCATTATAAGGAAGATATCCGGGTGAGCGTGCTGGCGCGCAGCTGCTCGATGAGCGAGAGCTACTTCCGCAAGCAGTTTGCAAAAATCATGGGCATGAGCCCCATGGAGCACGTCAACCGCTACCGCGTGCACCGCGCGATGAACCTGCTGCGCACCACATCCGACTCCATTCAGAATATCGCCGTGCGCGCGGGCTATTCCTCCATCGCCGCGTTCAACCGGAATTTTAAACAATACGCGGGGCAGAGCCCCGGCGACTGGCGTCGCAGCCGTTTGAACAAATAAGAAACACCGTTTTGTGAGCAAGCAGGACAAAAATGAGCGTTTTCGTTCAGGATTGGATTGAATTTGCGCACAAAGCGGTGTTTTTGCATGCTATAATGATACCAACAATTCGGCCTGTAACTTGTCCGAATTCAACAAACATCATGAGGAGGAAAACCACCATGAAAAAGCTTGTTTCCCTGCTCCTGGCCCTGACGATCATCGTCTCCTGCGGCGCCGCGCTGGCTGCCGAGGACGGCAAGATCACCATCTGGACCTGGGACCCGAACTTCAACATCGCCGCCATGAAGGTTGCGAAGGAAATGTACAACGCCGAGCACCCGGACGTTGAGATCGTCATCGAGGAGGTTCTCTCCGAGGACATCGAGACCCGCGTCATCACCGCGGCTTCCGCCGGCGACATCTCCAACCTGCCGGACATCATGCTCATTCAGGACAACTCCGCGCAGAAGTTCGTGCTGAGCTATCCGGAGGTCTATGCCGACATCACCGGCAAGTACGACTTTGACGGCTTCGCCGCCGGCAAGCTGGCGTACTCCATCGTGGACGGCAAAAACTACGGCGTGCCGTTCGACGCGGGCACCGTCGTGGGCACCTACCGCACCGACTACCTCGCCGAGGCGGGCTACACCATCGAGGATCTGACCGACATCGACTGGGATCGCTTCATCGAGATCGGCAAGGACGTCAAGGCCAAGACCGGCCGTCCGATGCTCTCCGGCCAGGCCGGCGCCATCGACACCGTGCTCATCATGATGCAGTCCTGCGGCGCGTCCATGTTCAACGAGGACGGCTCCGTGAACTTCGCCAACAACGACATCATCAAGTCTGTGCTTGAGTACTACAAGACCATGGTGCAGGAGGGCATCTTCATCGAGGTCAACACCTGGGACGAGTACTGCGGCACCTTGTCCAACGCTTCTGTCGTCGGCACCGTCAACGGCTGCTGGATCCTGGGCACCATCATGGGCGTTCCGGATCAGGCCGGCAAGTGGGCTCTGACCAACATGCCGAAGATGCCGGGCATCGAGAGCGCGACCAACTACTCCAACAACGGCGGTTCCTCCTGGGTCTTCACCAACGGCACCGACATCGACCTGGCGCTTGACTTCATGCAGCTCTACCGCAACGTCGACTTCTACAACGCCATCCTCCCGACCACTTCCGCCATCGGCACCTGGGCCGGCGCGAAGGACGGCTCCAACTACGCTGCGGGCAACGAGTTCTACAACGGCGACGCGATCTTCGCGAAGATCGTCGAGTACACCGCGCATGTTCCGGCCAACACCACCGGCGCGTTCTACTATGACGCCCGCGAGGCGCTGGGCACTGCGCTGACCAACTACATCAACGGCGGCGATCTGCAGTCCGAGCTGGTCAACGCCGAGGATACCGTGAACTTTGCCATGGGCTTCTGATTGTCCTGTTTGGTTCACGACCTGGTTTCGCACCACAACTGCCGCTCCGGGAAACCGGAGCGGCAGTTCTCCCATGGTGAAACAGCACATACGAATTGGGTGTTTGCAACCAATCTGTTGTGCTGTCTCACCATGGGCCATCACCATGAAGAGAGGTGGATTATCCCATGACCAATGCGACCCCTGCTCCCAAGAAGAAGCACCGCTTCTGGACGATGGAGCGCAAGCAGAGCGCGGCCGGCTGGGCTTTCCTGACCCCCGCGACGCTGATGATTTTTGTCTTCAGCTTCTACCCGATGGTTCAGGCGTTCCTGACCTCCCTGAAGCGCGGTCTGCCGACTGCCCTGACCTACTCCGATCCGCTGTGGCGCAATTACCAGCGCATGCTTAAGGATACGGTGTTCACCCAGTCCGTGGCGAATACGATGACGTACCTGATCATTCAGGTGCCGATCATGCTGGTGCTGGCCGTCATCTTCGCGACCCTGCTCAACAACAAGGATCTGAAGTTCCGCGGCCTGTTCCGTACCTGCATCTTCCTCCCCTGCGCCACCGGTCTGGTCGCATACTCCATGATCTTCCGTACCCTGTTCACCTACGACGGCATGGTCAACGCCCTGCTGATGAATATCGGCATCCTCTCCGAGCCGATCAACTGGCTGAACGATCCGTTCTATGCCAAGGTCGTCATCATCGTCGGTCTTGTCTGGCGCTGGACGGGCTACAACATGATCTTCTACCTCTCCGGCATGCAGAGCATCGATTACTCGATCTATGAAGCGGCGCGCATTGACGGCGCGAACCAGTTCCGTCAGCTGGTGAACATCACCATCCCGCTGCTCAAGCCGATCATCCTGGTGACGGCCATCATGTCCACCAACGGCACGCTGCAGCTGTTCGACGAGTCGGTCAACCTGACCCGCGGCGGCCCGGCGAACATGACCATTACCATGTCGCACTACATCTACAACACGATGTTTACCAAGAATCCGAACTTCGGCTATGCGGCGGCGATGTCCTTCGTGATCCTGATCATGGTCGCCGTCCTGTCCGCGATCCAGACGAAAGTGGGTGACAAGCGATGAGAGAAGGCGCTTTTTCCAAGAAGGCTTCCCGTTTCTGCATGTATGCGTTCCTGATCTTCGCGTCGTTCATCTCGGTCTTCCCGCTGTACTGGGCATTCATCTCCGCGTGCAACAACACGCAGCAGATTCTGGGCGGCCGCATGATCCCCAGCACGCACCTGATCGAGAACCTGACCAACCTGTTTGCGCAGCAGGATGTCTGGCGGGCGATGAAGAACTCCTTCGCCACCACGCTGCTGCAGGTTGTGCTGTCCCTGGCGGTCTCCTCCATCGCGGGCTACGGCTTTGAAATCTATCACGACAAGTACAAGGATCGCGTGATGAGCATCCTGATGCTGGCCATGATGGTGCCGTTCGTCGCGGTGCTGGTTCCGCTGTTCCAGATGTTCTCCAAGGTGGGCCTGCTCAACACCTGGGTCGGCTTCTTCCTGCCGAGCCTGTCCACGCCGTTCCTGATCATGTACTTCCGCAACAGCGCGCGTACCTTCCCGAAGGATACGATCGAGGCGGCGCGCATCGACGGCCTGAACGAGTTCCAGATCTTCATCAAGATGTTCATCCCGATGATGAAGCCGACCTACGCGTCCGCTGCCACCATCACCTTCATGAACGCGTGGAACTCCTACCTCTGGCCGAAGGTCATCATGCAGACCCCGGACGCGACCACCATGCCGATGCTCGTTTCCAACCTGATGAGCGGCTACGTCATCGATTACGGCGTCGTCATGGCGGGCGTCACGCTGTGTTCCCTGCCGACGGTCATCATCTTCTTCATCCTGCAGAAGAGCTTCACCAACGGCGTCGCAGGCGCGGTCAAGTAACCGGCAAAAAGATTTGCTTGATAAAATCTTCATTCTCCCCTGCTTCGGCGGGGGAGTTTTTTTGTGCCTGTCGAATGTACTATACAGCATATTTTGACAGTGAGGTCCTGTTTATGGCATTTGATTTTGCAAAGCTCAAGTCCCCCGCGTACTTCGCCGAAAACCGCGTTCCGGCGCACTCCGATCACATCCCTTACGCCTCCCGCGCGGAATGGGCCGCAGGCGAAAACAGCCTGCGCTTTTCCCTAAACGGCCTGTGGAAGTTCCACCATGCGCGCAATTTCGCACAGACCATTGACGGCTTTGAGTCGCCTGCCTACGATTGCCGCAGCTGGGCGGACATTCCCGTGCCCGCGCACATCCAGATGGAGGGCTACGGCACACCGCAGTACTGCAACGTGCAGTATCCCTGGGACGGCATGGAGGCCATCGAGGTCGGCGAGATCCCTGAGGGCTTCAACCCCGTCGCCAGCTACTGCAAGCATTTCTTCCTGCCGGAATCCTTTGCCGGCAAGCGCGTGTTCGTCTCCTTCCAGGGCGCGGAGAGCTGCGTCATCGTCTGGCTGAACGGCCACTACGTCGGCTTCTCTTCCGATTCGTTCACGCCCAGCGACTTCGAGCTGACGCCCTACCTCGTCCCGGGCGAAAACAAGCTCTGCTGTCAGGTGGTGCGCTGGTGCTCCGGCAGCTGGCTCGAGGATCAGGATTTCATGCGCTTCTCCGGCCTGTTCCGCGATGTGTTCCTCTACGCGGCGCCCGACGTGCACATTCAGGATATCAAGGTGAAGACCCTGCTGGACGACCATTACACCGACGCGGTGCTCGAGGTGACCGTGCAGCTTTCAGCGAAGGATGCGCTGCGCGGTCATCTCTCCCTTGCACTCAAGGATGAGGATACCGTCGTCATGGCCGAGCAGGACGCCGCGCCCACGGTTTCCTTCTCCCTGCCCGTGCCCGCGCCTAGGCTCTGGAGCGCCGAAGCGCCGAACCTGTACGACCTCGAGCTTGCGCTGCTTGACGAAAACGGCCGGGAAACCGAGTTCGTCTGCGAGAAGGTCGGCTTCCGCCGCTTTGAGATCGTGGACAGCGTGATGCACCTCAACGGGCAGCGCATCGTCTTCAAGGGCGTGGACCGCCACGACTACTGCGCGGAGAGCGGCCGCGCCGTGCCGGAATGGAAGGTGCGCCGCGACCTGATCACCATGAAGCGCAACAACATCAACGCCATCCGCACCAGCCACTACCCGAACGCCAGCTGTCTGTACCGCATCGCCGACGAGCTGGGCCTGTACGTCATCGACGAGAACAACATGGAGACGCACGGCGTGTGGGACATGGTCTACTCCGGCAGGAAGCCGCAAGACTACCTGCTGCCCGGCGACCGCATGGACTGGCTCCCCATCCTGCTCGACCGCGTGAACTCCACCTACCAGCGTGACAAGAACCACGCCTGCATCCTCATGTGGTCCTGCGGCAACGAGTCCGCCGGCGGCGGGGTCATCGACGCGATGGCGGATCGCTTCCGCGCGCTCGACAACACGCGCATCGTCCACTACGAGGGCGCGTACCGCGTCCCCAGCTATCCCCAGGAGAGCGACGTGGTCTCCACGATGTACATTCCCGTCGCAAAGATCCGCGAATACCTGAAGGAGCACCGCGACAAGCCGTACATGCTGTGCGAATACACGCACTCGATGGGCAACTCCAACGGCGCGATGCACAAGTACACGGAGTACGCCTACGAGGAACCGCTGTTCCAGGGCGGCTTCATCTGGGACTATCTGGATCAGAGCATCCGCACGAAGAACCGCTTCGGCGGCGTGCGCTTTGGCTACGGCGGCGACTTCGGCGACCGCCCGAACGACGGCAGCTTCTCCGGCAACGGCATTCTCTTCGGCGACGGCAGCGAGAGCCCCAAGGTGCAGGAGGTCAAGTACAACTACCAGAACATCGTCTGCGACGTGACGGCGCACAGCGTCGTCGTCAGCAACCGCCACATGTTCCTGAACACCGCCGCGTTCGACTGCACCGTCACCCTCGCCCTGGATGGCGTGGAGATCGCGCGTCAGCCGCTCAAAACCGCCGTAGCGCCGCTGTCCAGGCGCCGCTACATGCTGCCCTTTGCGCCCCAGACGCGCGGCGGCGAGTACACCGCGACCGTCTCCTTCACGCTCAGGGAGGACACGGCCTGGGCCCCGCGCGGCCATGAGATCGCCTTCGGGCAGGGCGTGTGGACGGTCGCCAAGGCGCCTGTGCACGCGCAGCATGCGCCGCTGCGCATCGTCCGCGGGGCGATGAACCTGGGCGTGTACGGCGATCACTTCAGCGCGCTGTTCTCCTATCCGCAGAACGGCCTGGTCTCCTACAAGGTCGGCGGCGTGGAGATGCTCAGGAGCGTTCCGTCGCCCAACTTCTGGCGCGCGCCCACGGACAACGACCGCGGCAACCGGATGCCCGCGCGCTATGGCCAGTGGAAGCTCGCCTCGCTGTACAGCAACCTGCGCAATCCCTCCTTCTCCGGCAAGCCGGAGGTGTGGGAGCCGGGCGACGGCACCATCTGCGTCCGCTTCACCTATCCGCTGCCGACCACGCCGCCGGCCGCCTGCGGCGTGACCTATACCGTCCATCCGAGTGGTCAGGTGGACGTGACGCTGCACTATGACCCGGTCAAGGGGCTGGGCGACATGCCGGAGTTCGGCATGATGCTCAAGCTGGACGCCGACTACGACCGGATCCGCTGGTACGGCATGGGCCCGCAGGAATGCTACTGCGACCGCAGCGAGGGCGCGAGGCTGGGCATCTGGCACACGACGGCCCGGGACAACCTGACGCCGTACCTCGTCCCGCAGGAATGCGGCAACCGCACCGGCGTGCGCTGGGCGGAGGTGACCGATGTGCGCGGCCGCGGCCTGCGCTTTACCGGCGAGGGCATGGAGTTCTCCGCGCTGCCCTACACGCCGCACGAGCTGGAGTGCGCCGCCCACCCGGACGAGCTTCCGCCCATCCACTACACCGTCATCCGCGCCGCGCTCAAGCAGATGGGCATCGCGGGCGACGACAGCTGGGGCGCGCGCACGCACGACGAGTACCTCATCTCCGTCAAAAAGCCGCTGACCTTCACGTTCAGCTTCTGCGGGATTGTCACCCCATAATGCGCGAGGCGCGTGGGAAATCGCAAGGAGCGGCTGATTGCCGCAATGACGCGGGTTTCCGGATCGGCAGCGCATGCGCCCCATCGATTCAGAGACATGCTGTTTCCCCTTCGTTTTTGGGCTGCCGCCCAAACCCGCTCAGGGGCGCCGCCCCTGAACCCTGCAAGGGACTTCGCCCCTTGACACATTACGCTTCGCGCTTTGATACTAATTCGCAGTTAAAATGCCCAACAGAGCGCATCAGATTTCTCGCTCTGACGAAGCCAAGTGCAGTGAGGCGTACTGGAGGTACGTTGAACGGAACGAGGCAAAGTCAGGGCGGAAAAGATGGTGCGCGGATTGGG